>JBDSOC010000122.1:0-4605 GCA_039915085.1 Chitinophagaceae bacterium | reverse complement strand
ACCCTCAAAAAAGTCTGAAATCCTTGCTGGCAGTTTATTCTTCCATATTGTATTCAAAAAAATACTGGCTTTTATACTATAGTTACGAAATTTTGCAAAATCATCTTTTCTAATTTACCTTTTGGTGCTTTTTTTATGGAAAAAAAGTACCGCAAAAAAGCCAGTCAAAATCGAAAACAGCCCGATTTCGACATAGTTCCCTGATTAGGCTTCTGTACTACTGTGACTTCAGCTGCGCCAATCCTGCCTTTTGAGGGACGATTAATTATATAGCATATTCCGGGGCAATAATATTATATAATGATATATATATACTACCATATTTTCTTTGTTATAAAAATTACAATATTCTATTCATAAACAAAATGTTGTACCCCTGCAGGACTGCATGCAACTTTCATTTTAATCCCCGGGCTTTGCACAAATTCATTGCAGCCCCCTTTCAGAACCTGGCAATTATATTATTTGAGAAATATACAAAGCATTTTTATCAATGCAGGCTAACGGAAGTATATCCACGGCGTGATAATGTTGTTTACTTTATCCAGCCCTGAAAGGGCGCAATACGTCAGCGGGGGTTGTATGCCCGCCGCACCAAATCAATGATAACGAATAAAGAAAGGTGTAATCTCATAGCCAGGTGGTGCAAAAGCCGGGTTCTTTAAAAATGCCGTATCCGTTAATGTGCGGAGGAACGCTGTTAATTGACCCGTTTCATAATTGCTCAAAGGAATTTTATGCTGCAATAGTGAATCTGTATTGGTAGTAATAACCATTTTATTGCGATAGTTCTCATACACATTCTGTAAACTAAAAAACCTGCCATCATGACCATAAGGTGCAGTTATAGCAACATTTCTTAAAGAAGGCACTTTGAATTTCAGGGAGTCTTTTTTATCGTTTGTAATTTTCATTCTTCCATAATCATTCAGCGTGGTGTCCAACTTCAATCCCGTGTTACGATAAGAAAAATCTGTAAAAAAAGGAGTCGCGTGGCAACTAATACATTTCTGGTTAAAAATTTCATAGCCCAATTTTTCAGGTAATATAAATTCAGCTTCACCGCGCATTACTTTATCGTACTTGCTGTTGCTGCTAACCAGCATCAGTACAAACTGGCTCAGGGCCATAGCCATTTTTTGTGTATTGATGATTGTTGGCCCAAACGCAGCTTTAAACATTCGTTTGTACGCCGTATCCCTGTTTAGTTTTTTAATTACATTTTCCAATGTTTCCCCCATTTCATTTTCTGCTGTTAATGGCGCTATGGGTTGCAGATCCAGGTGCGTGATTCCGCCATCCCACATAAATTCTTTTTTCCAGGCCAGGTTTTGTAATGCCGGTGCATTGCGGGTGGTAAGTGTGTTATTAAACCCATGACTGAGGTTGTGATCATACGTAGCAAAACCTCCAAACTGCTGGTGACAACTGGCACAGGAAATCGTAGAATCTTTACTGAGCTTTTCATCATAAAATAATTTACGGCCCAGTTCAAACCCTTCTTTTGTAAGTGTATTTTTCTTAAAATTGTACAGCGGTTTCGGCCATCCGGATGGCACAGTAAATTTTAATGGAGTAGGTTTATTTGCCACATTCACCCAGGCAATGCCTGCCAGCAAAAAAAAAGAAATAAATATGATGGTCAGCATTTTCATGGTGCAACAGAAAACATGGTGCTGTAATTATCCGCAATCTGCATAGCCAGTTTGCCGGGCTGATGACAAACCGGCGACTGGGAAATCCGCAAAGGGTGAACCCCGTCAAACCATTTTAAAATGTTTGCGTTCACAACAATGGTATGTTCACCAGTGGATGCAGTTTGTCCGGTCATTAATGTTATTTTTCGCAAAGCATTTTCATGTTGCCTGAAGCCACCTGCATCCCAGGTAAAACTGTGTGCCGGTGCGTGAGAAGAGTCGCTTTGTCCTTCCAGTTTGGCAAAAACGTATCCGCTGTTCCAGGTCCAGAACATTCCATTTGCCGGATCAAGACTGCCTGTTTGTACACCACTGATATTCCGGATGCTGTCTACACCAACAATGAATGAAATTGATTTTATTGGTGCAGCTAACTGCAATTGAATGATCTTAGAAAGTGAATCTGCTTCATTTACCAGGTAATAAGCAGCTGGCAGGATTGTCTCCCTGTTATTGATGTCAGTAAAAGAAATAGCGGAAATATAATACCTGAATTTACTAACAACAAAAGGCTCGTCAAAATTATTCGTATAGGTTTCGTCAAACAAAACCAGCTCTTTGTTACCTACCCAATGTTTAAAATGTATGCGGGTGATGATATCTGTCTTATCATGGCTGGTTGTAAACCCGCCTGCGATTAAATAAATAACAATGATGATGGCAAAATATCTTTTTCTCATTTCTTAACTGCTTGGTATAAAGATACGTAAGGTATAAGCTATTAAGTGGGGGTGTTGCTGCCCGCCACGATACCCATCCCCTTGCAACAGGCACCTTGCATT
Organism: Chitinophagaceae bacterium; assembly: GCA_039915085.1. GTDB lineage: Bacteria > Bacteroidota > Bacteroidia > Chitinophagales > Chitinophagaceae > JACMLD01. Next base: position 2,126 of record JBDSOC010000122.1, on the reverse strand, counting down.
TGTTCCGGTCTTACCTTGTCCGCGCGGATTATTCATTCAACTATTCCGCCAATCTTACTAAATCCATATCCTCTTTTCTTTAATTCAGTGATTAACTGTGGTAAATAAAAATAAAATTTATCTGTACGTCTTGGGTCGGTGCCAATATGTACCAGCAGGATAAATCCATTCAAACCATTGGATGATTGCTGTTCATAATCCAAAACAGATTGCAGGATTGTTTTACTGCCAACATATTTTTCGCCCATTTCCGGGAAAGTATAATCTGCATTGCTGCGCGTACCCGGGGAAAATGAAACAAGTTGTAGTCCCATTTTCTTTGTCCATGCTGCAATGCTGTCATTGTACCATTCGTAAGGCGGTAAGAAATAATGTGCTTGTTTATACCCAATATCTTTTTTGCCCAGTTCTTTATATACCTGCTGCAGGTCTGTGGTAAATTGTTTCTGTGTTACCAGTAAACTGTCTCTTTTATTCCAATCGCAATACAGTAAATGTTTGTCTGAATGAGCGCCAAGATAATAACCATTTTGTTTTAACCTGGCTATTACAGGTGCAAACTTTTTATTTCTGTAGAAATTTCCTGTCAGGAAAAAAGATGCCGGTATTTTTTCTTTCTTCAAAGCATTAACAATATAATCACCGCCATCTCCATACTCATCGCCCGTAAAAACCAGGGCAATCTTTTTAGTATTTGCTTTGCCACGTACAACAGCGCCATGATCTGTCAGGGGCTTGTTATTATTAATTATTTGCCTGGCCTGCGCTTCTTTCTGTGCCAGTAAATAAACCAGGCTGGCCGTACCATCGGTTGTTGGCTCATTGGTACTATAGTCACCTGCATCATCGTGGTAAACAACCAGGTCTGATTGAAAATTGGCATTTTCATCATCGTTGAATAATTTAAGTCCGCGCAGGTTTTTGTAAATACTTCCATACACAGGTCCGTCTATCATTGCACCATTCAAATCATACTGTTTAAGAATTGCCAGTGAAGAATGCGGGTGAAGAGGTGTATTACCATTGGATGGCAATCCGTATACCATGCTTTTGCCCCATGGATTACAGCCAAATAACCAATCGAAACAGGCCTGTTCCAGTTCTGCATATTGATTATCGCCGCTTAATACACGGTACAGGTAGCATTGAATGGTAAATGAAACGGTTAAGTTATTGGAACACCAGATAAAAGGTACCCCACGGTAAAATGCATTTTGCTTTGCTTTAAGCCAAACTTTATTTATTCCTTCTTTATAATATGCAATGAGCAGGGCCTTATTTTTTTGATCCGCATTTTTGGCCAGCTCATAATGCCCAAAATTGTGAAAAGGATACCATTGGTAATGGCGTGCTGTATCTGCACCCATCCATGGCGTAACTTTTTCCTGCGCGCTATAATCAATTGACTGGGTAAGAAATTTTTTATTTTTTGTAAGCTGGTAAAGGTTGGCGGCGGCAAGCTCCATGTCATCAACCCAATTATCTTCTTCATAAAAATAGGGTTCCCTGTTGGGTGCGGTCTGTGCTACACCAGGTTTATCCAGTCCCAGTTGATAAGCAGTAGCCGATTTATCTGCCAGGATTTGTGATAGATTATTATCCTTTTTTGCATATACCAATGCCCCCAATGCAAAAGCGCTTGAAAATTTGCCCGCTGCCGATGCCACACCTGTGCTATGATTTTTGTATTTACCAAGCCCCTGTGGCTGGCCTGTTGCAAAATAAACAGGGCGGCTCTTTCCTTTGCCGGTTCCATAATCTACAGAATCAAGATTGGGGAGGCGGAAACCGGCATGATCGCGGTCATCGGCCAACTGCGTAAACAACCAGTCTTTACGCGGATGCATTTTCAACAGCCATTCAAGTCCCCAGCGGGCCTCGTCCAGTACATCTGCTGTGCCATTATTACCATCCAGGCCATTGGCCAGGTGCTTGTCAGTAAATGCGCCCGGAAAGTCCCTGTAAGCAGCCAGTAAATGATACGTGGCGTTGGCAGAAGTAGTTACATACTGCAGGTAGTCGGTAGCATCGTGCCATCCGCCTGCCACATCAATATGTGTGGTGTCTGGCATAGGACCATACATCGTGTATCCATCGCCGGTATGGCATGAATCTTTTAGAAAAGG
>JBDSOC010000012.1:0-32888 GCA_039915085.1 Chitinophagaceae bacterium | reverse complement strand
TACCAGTTGCCCCGTGCTCATAGCTGGTGTTTGTTCTTCACTGCCGGCCATCGAATAAATTTTTGTTGTATCATCGATGGTGCCATCAAGATCATTTACCCCGAAAGATAAAGTCAACTGTGCATTTTGCCTGCCCAGCATCGGCCAGTAGGCTTTCAGGTGAGGAAAATTATCAAGGTATAACCTGGCTACTGCATACAACCGCATGTCTTCTGTTACGGTGCTTTCTGCTACATGGCTCATGTCGTTATCCCTGTTTCTGAATTTTAAAGGAATAAAAGTATTAAAACCACCTGTTTCATCCTGTAGTTGCCTTAAACGCTCCATGTGGTCAATACGGTGTTCAAATTTTTCAATATGACCATACAGCATGGTCGCATTGCTGTGCATACCCATTTTATGTGCGGTACGGTGTATGTTCAGCCATCCGTCAGCATCTACTTTATCAGCACATATCTGCTGGCGTATATCAGGATGAAAAATTTCAGCACCACCGCCGGGCAGTGAATCAAGACCTGCTTCGTGCAATAATTTCATTCCTTCTTCAGCAGAAACTTTTGCTTTACGGAACATATAATCCAGTTCAACAGCTGTATAGCCTTTTATGTGCAGCAACGGGCGATGGGCTTTTATCTGTTTCATTAAATCAATAAAAAAAGCCAGGTTTAATTTGGGATGTACGCCGCCAACTATATGCACTTCTGTAATGGGTTTGTTATCGTATCCTTTTACAATATGCATCATTTGTTCTGTACTCAGTTCCCATCCTTCTTCGCGGTGTGCATACAATTTTGAATACGCACAGAATGCACAGGAGAATACGCAAACATTGGTAGGTTCTATATGAAAATTGCGGTTGAAAAAAGTTTTATTGCCATGCAGTTTTTCGCGTACATAATTAGCCAGCGTACCTAAATAGGAAAGGCTGCCTTTTTCAAAAAGCAACAAGCCTTCAGCAGGCGTTATTCTTTCGCCTGCCAGTATCTTTTCTCCAATTTGCTGTAGTGGCCTTTCAGTGTTTTTTATAAGTGTAGTTACCTGTATTGCACTGCTCATTGCTAAATGTATTTATTGCCGCAAAGGTACAGTTGCCGGAGCAGACGGGCGTGTAAAAATTGATCTTGCTGCCATGAAGGAAAATTTAAAAATAAGTGAACATCTGTAACATTTTTTTGTTGTTTGAGCAAGCATGGTATTAATTTATATTTTTAACTAATCATATATGGTTGTTCAATTATCCACATCTTGTTAGTAATTAACTTTAGGTAATATATCCTATCATGAATTATATTTGAAACAGGCGGATACGATATTAATTTGTACCATTATTTTAACAAAAGATTTCGCCCATGAATAATGTACCGGGCGTCAGCTTTAAAAACCGAACTGAATTGACAGAAGCCATTATCAACCTCGAATCAGTGAACCCGATTGAATTTTTTGGAGTAAATAACGGTAAGCTGGATATCCTCAAAAAGAAATTTCCCTTATTAAAAGTTTTAAGCCGCGGCACACAGGTGAAGCTCAGTGGGTCGCCGGAACAGGTAGAAAATGCCAAAGAAAAAATTGATCTCATTGTTCAGTACCTGGAAAGGAATGGCCATATGAGTGAAAATTATTTTGAGCAAATCCTGGGTGGAGATGACGCTGAAGTGGTTGACAATTTTATTGACCGCAATCCCAATGATATACTGGTATTTGGTCCGCACGGTAAAACGGTCCGTGCCAGAACTTCCAACCAGAAACACATGGTGGCAGGTATTGATAAAAATGATATCCTTTTTGCAATAGGACCAGCTGGTACGGGTAAAACATATACAGCTGTGGCGCTGGCGGTCCGGGCTTTAAAAAATAAACTGGTAAAGAAAATCATTCTTACACGTCCTGCGGTAGAAGCTGGTGAAAATCTTGGCTTTCTACCCGGCGATTTGAAAGAAAAAATTGACCCCTATTTGCGCCCTTTGTATGATGCCCTGGACGATATGATACCTGCAGACAAACTGGGCTATTATATGAGTACGCGCACTATAGAAATAGCGCCACTGGCTTACATGCGCGGCCGTACGCTTGATCATGCTTTTATTATACTTGATGAAGCACAGAATGCTACAGACCTGCAATTGAAGATGTTTCTGACCCGTATCGGTCCCAACGCAAAAGCCATTATTACCGGCGATATGACGCAGGTGGATTTACCCCGCAACCAGCGCAGCGGCCTTGAAAAAGCTGTGCGGATACTGCAAAACGTAGATGGTATTGCACATATAAAATTAGATGAAGAAGATGTGGTTCGTCATCGCCTGGTAAAAGCCATCATAAGGGCATACGAAAAGGAAAAAGTAAAAGAAGATGGAAACCAATGATAATAATCCGGAATTATAAAAACAAGGCGCTGTTAAAGGCGCCTTTCCTTTTGGTCATATACAACTTTGGAACAGGCAGTTGTTAACGTAAAAATGTTTGCCCGGCCAACGCCTATTTTGAATAGTTTTGCACTGAAATAAAAAACATGAAAAAAATTATTGTAGTTTTTGCACTGATAGCAGTTCTTTCCTGTAACAATGATACCAGTTATACAAAAGCTGCAGATGCACAGGAAGCGGCCCGCGAATTTATCCGTGCATCACTGGATGGTAATTATGATAAAGCCAGTTTCTATTTATATAAGGATTCTGCAGGAGTAAATGAAATGTTGCTGAATAAATGGAAAACAGATTACGGCGGATGGAGGCAGGAAGATAAAGTGGGACATAAGGAAGCTAATATTATTGTTATTACAACCCAGCCAACCAGCGATTCTTCACTTAATTATGTCTTTTCAAATTCTTACAAAAAAGATACGACTACCATTAAAATTGTAAGATATAAAGGGGAATGGCTAATTGATTTGAAGGATATACACTAGCTTCTAACCATCCGTTGCTGATAGTATTATGCTAAAATTATAGTTCAAAAAATAATTAATGAAAAAAAAAATATTCTCCCTGCTGTTAATTACCGGTTTACTATTTGGTTCGTTTTTTTTCTTGTCCTGGGGTACCTGGGGGCACCAGCATATCAACCACGCTGCTGTTTTTGCATTGCCCGATAGCATGCGTCAATTTTATTATAACCACATCGATTTTATAACGGAAGAATCTGTAATTCCGGATGTAAGAAAATATACTATAAATGACCGCGCAGAATTTCCCCGGCATTATATAGATATTGAATCTTTCCAGGTTACTCCCTCTGACAACCTGCCACAGACAATGAAAGATGCAACAGCAAAATACGATGCTAAATTCCTGGATAAAAATGGAATACTGCCCTGGTACATGATGGAAATCACACAGAAGCTGACAAAAGCTTTCCAGGATAAAAAAAAGGCAGAGATACTTTTTCTTTCTGCAGATTTGGGTCATTATCTCGGGGATGCTAATATGCCCCTGCATACCTCACTTAATCATAACGGGCAGTTTACCGATCAGAAAGGCATTCATGCTTTTTTTGAATCACAGCTGCCAGAACAATTTGGCAGTAAGTATAATTTTTATACTGGTGATGCGGTTTATATAAATGATATACAATCAGAAGTCTGGCGTATTGTAATGGCAAGCCATAAGCTGGCAGATACCTTATTGCTGACAGAAAAGAAACTGAAGGACAGTTTTGATACCAGTAAGATTTATATGAAAGATGCAGCAGGTAATATTTTATATAATAAATACCATGATCCTGTACACACGTATGAATATGCCAAAGCTTTCCACGATGCATTAAACGGAATGGTGGAAAGGCAATTGCGTGCTGCTGTAGCCGCTACCGCCAATTTTTGGTACACGGCGTGGATAAACGCGGGTAAGCCCGATTTAAATGAACTGGATGAGCCGTCGCTTACCGAAAGAAACAGCAAACATTACAGGAAAGACTATCAGCGCTGGAAAAAAGGAGAACTTTTTGGGTTTAAAATTGACAAAGAATTTTAATATACTCAGGAACCATGAAGTATTCCTGACAGGAAGCGTACGATAAAAACAGCTGCATCTGTTTTACTTTTAAAGCGTTCATGCATTCCTGGTTTACACGTTGGTGAAGCACTCATTTTTGATAATTCTCCCTGCTGATCCGAAAATGACATTTGCAAATACAGGTGCAAAATAATTCAATTCCATTTCCCGTAATTCATTTGTACGTTTGTAAGATTAATATAATAAAATATGAATATAGTATCACATCCATGGCATGGCATTACTGCCGGAGAAAATGCCCCCCGGATAGTAAACGCAGTTGTGGAAATACCCCAGGGATCCCGTTGTAAATATGAAATTGATAAAGACAGCGGCATGCTGAAACTGGATCGGATTATTTATTCCTCTTTTCATTACCCATGTAATTATGGATTTATTCCGCAGACATACGGAGATGATAAGGATCCACTGGATATTTTAATCCTTACTTCCCTGCCGGTGCAGGCTCTTTGCCTGATGCAGGCCAGGGTGGTAGGCGTAATGCAGATGATAGACGGCGGCGATGCAGATGATAAAATTATTGCGGTGGCTGTCAATGACCCTACTGTTAATCATTATAACAATATAGAAGAGTTACCCAAACATTTTTTTGATGAGTTGCGTCATTTTTTTGAGGAATATAAAAAGCTTGAAAATAAAACAGTAATAGTGGAAGAATTTGGAGATAAAACCCAGGCACTTAAAGTAATTGAAGATGCTATGGCTTTCTATAAAGAAAACTTTAAAAAATAAGCCGGCAATTAATCAGTAAACCGTCTGTTATGACCATGCAAACCATCCTGCTGCTGGTAATTATTGGCCTGGCTGCGGGTATTCTCAGCGGGATGATTGGAATTGGAGGAGGTATCATAATAGTGCCCGCACTGGTATTTGTACTTGGGTTTACGCAACAGCAGGCGCAGGGTACTTCACTTGGTTTGTTGTTGTTGCCTGTTGGTATACTTGCCGTAATGAATTATTACAAGCAGGGGTTTATTGATATAAAGGTAGTGGGTATAATGTCTGTTACTTTTATATTGGGAGGCTGGCTGGGCAGCAAGATTGCACTGTCGTTGCCACAGGAGACAGTAAAAAAAATATTCGCCATTATATTAATAGTAGTGGCAGTAAAAATGCTTTTTTTTGATAAACGTTGAGCATAATCATACCAACTGGCATCGCTAAACCCGGCCATATTAAGGTTAGTATGCAGATTTTACATAAACTATTGTATTCTTTGGGTAGTTATTGAATAATAACCTGATTTTTTGTTCCAAAAACCTTCAGATGCTTGTGAAATTTCTTCTTAATTGCATCTAACAAACAGAAACTTACACGTTTGAATACAGACCGCTATCAACATATATCAGACTCAGCACTGCTGGAAAAATTTTCTGCAGATAAAGACAACCAGTGGCTGGGCATATTGCTGCAGCGTTATACCATGCTGTTATTGGGCGTATGCATGAAATATCTTAAAAATGAAGACGATGCAAAAGACAGTGTACAACAGGTTTTCCTAAAGGCGATAGCAGAATTGCACAAATACAAGGTAGAATATTTCAAGAGCTGGATTTACATGGTGGCTAAAAATCATTGCCTGATGAAACTGCGGGACAGGCAGGGTAAAAGACCGGCTGTGCTAAATGAGCAGACCATGGCTGTGGAAGATGAACCCTTATCTGCAGCGGCACACCTTGATAAAGATAAAATGCTGGATGCTATGTCACTGGCCATTGAAGAATTAAATAATGAGCAGAAACAATGTGTAACTTTGTTTTACCTTGATAAAAAATCATACACACAGATTGCGGAGACTACAGGTTATAGCATGATGCAGGTAAAAAGCTACATTCAGAATGGTAAACGAAACTTAAAAATAGTAGTTGAGCGTATTATTAAAAAGCAATGAATAAAGACTTACTGAACATATTATCCAATAGCAGTAAAGAGATAGATAACCAGCAGTTAATGGATTACCTGGCAGGCAAACTATCTGAAGATGAAAAGCACCGGGTAGAGATGCAGCTTGCTGACAATGATTTTATGAATGATGCATTGGAAGGACTGGAAAATGTAAAAGATAAAAAAGACATCAATTTTTTTGTAGAGCAGCTTAACCGCGATCTTCATAAAAAATTACAGCAAAAGAAGAATAGAAAACAAAAAAGAAAATTGCTTCAGCAGCGCTGGGTATATGCCGCTGTTATTATTATACTGGCTCTCATAATAGCCACCTGGCTGATGATAGTTAAATACCAGGCTTTGAAAACTAAATAGATGTGCTGAGGTGATGATGTCTGATCTGATGATGTAAGGGTCTTTAAAGCCTAATCCTGATACAGACACAGGAGATTTTAATTAAAATATATCCATTATTTCGAAACGGTTCCGGATGGAGTATATCAGACATCCACAAATCAGCCATCTTCTTTATCTTAGCATAAACCCCACTGCTTATGCGCTTCACTATACTTGTAGCAGCCTGCCTGCTTTTCTTTCAAATTACAAAGGCACAAAAAATTAAGAACGACGCAAAAGAAACTGTTGCTTTTGACAATTATATAAAGCAAGTCTTGCCCCGCTGGCAAACACCCGGCATTTCTATAGCTGTTGTAAAAGATGGTAAAATAGTTTTTAAGAAGGCCTATGGACTACGCGAACTGGGAAAACCGCAACCATATACAACGGCAACACTTTCGGCCTGTGCTTCCACTACAAAAGCTATGACGGCAACCTGTATGGGAATGCTGGTAGATGAAGGAAAAGTAAAATGGAGCGATAAAGTTGCTGATATTCTGCCTGCATTTAAACTGGCCAGTCCCTGCAGCAGTTCAGAAATAACGATACTGGATCTGTTTACGCACAACGCCGGTTTGGGAAATGCAGATCTTTTATGGGTGTCGGGGTATTCAAGAGAAGAAATTTTACAACGTATGCAATTGATGGAGCCGGCATATTCTTTACGTTCTTCTTTTATCTATCAAAACCTTATGTACATAGTGGCGGGCGAGGTGATTCATACTTTGAGTGGCAAAACCTGGGATGAATTTGTTACAGAAAAAATTTTTAAAGAATTGGGTATGAATAATACCTATGCTGATCATTCCGCCCTTACCGCCAACATGGATATAACCACATCTCATTATAAGGATAAAGACAGTGTAAAAGCAATTCCATATTTGTATACTGATAATATTGGTGCAGCGGGTGGCGTATGGTCCTGTGCTGATGATATGGCAAAATGGTTACTGTGCATGCTTGACAGCAGTAAAGTAAACGGGAAGCGTTTACTGCAGCCCGCCACCTATGCAGCTATTTTTAAACCGCAGGTTATTGCGCCTGAAACCATGTATTCAACCATGGAAGTAATAAAGCCTCATTGGTTCACTTATGGGCTGGGCTGGTTTCAGCACGATTACAAGGGTAAAATGATTCAATTTCATACAGGTAGCCTGGCAGGCCTTACAGCTATTGCCGGCCTTGTACCAACTGACCACCTGGGCATTTATATTTTCGGCAACCTGGACCACGCCGAATTGCGGCATGCGCTTATGTACAAGGCCTTTGATCTATGGGCATTTAATGATAACGGCAATGACTGGAGCAGCACTTTTTATGCGCTTTACAAAAGCATGGGTGATACCGCTAAAAAGAATGAAATCAATGCATTGGCAAAAAGGATTTTAAATACCCACCCTTCATTGCCACTTACTGCATACACAGGCAAGTTTTCCAATAAAAAACTGGCTTCACTGGAAATTACTTTAAAGGACAGTACCCTGACCATTCAGATGCCGGGTAATATCAGGATTGAGCTTCAGCACTGGCACTATGATGTATTCAGGGGGAAGTACAGCCGCTGGTGGTTTGGCAATGCCTGGGTACAGTTTTTGCCTGATAAAGAGGGAAAAATAGATGCTTTGCTGATAGATAATACTGAATATAGTAAGATAAATAGGTAAATTTTTACCTTAAAGTGGTATTTTTATAACAATCAGGCTGTTGTACTTTTACAGAACGATAAAGTTAACGACTGGCTAACATATCTTAACACTATTTTTAGTTTTATCGGCCGACATTTACACTATCAAATTATAACAAACAAATTTCAAATAAAGATTTTCTCATAAGCAGTTAGTTTTGGTTACGAGCCCTGTTTCCACAGGGCTCATTCTTTTTTTATACCCCTCCCGCTAATTCTCCTTACAATGCGCTCAGCTTTTTTTTTATTATTTCATGGAAAAATAATTCAATACCCGGAAAATTTGTATCATGAAGTCAAAAAACCTGTTTAGTATATGCAGTATCTGCACTGGCAACCTTTAGCAGAGTTTACTTAGTGCATTTATCCGTTTTTTTAACCTGGTTTTAATCAATTAAATATCCGGTATACGCAAGCGCTAGCCCAGTGCAAACTCAACAGCAGCTGAAGCATGTAAAAATGTTGTATCAAAAACCGGGATGCTGCAATCAATTTGTTTTATCAATAATGGAATTTCAGTACAGCCCAGTATCACTCCTTCAGCACCTTTTGTTGCCAATGAATTAATAATGGAAATAATTTTTTCTTTGGTAGATGGCAGAAATATGTTTTTGCCCATTTCATTATAGATCGCATCGTGAATATATTGCCTGTCCTCATCGCCTGGTATAATGGCAGAAATATTATATTTTTCAAGCACCTGCTGATAAAAACCAAGTTCCATGGTATATTTTGTTCCTAATAAAGCAACTTTTTTAAGATGAAGTTTTTCAATAGCTTTTCCGGTTGCCGCAGCGATATGGATAAGTGGCACTGATATAGCTGCCTGCACTTCGCCGGCTATTTTATGCATGGTATTGGCGCCAATCAATATGCAATCCGCACCTCCACTTTCCAGTTTTTGAGCGATGTCGCATATCATGCTGGAAATACCCTGCCAGTCACCAGCAAATGTGAGATTTTTGATTTCGCCGTAATTAACTGAGTACAAAATAATTTTCGCAGCATTCACTCCACCCATCCGGCTGTTCACCATTTCATTTATAATACGGTAATATTCTGCAGATGATAACCAGCTGATGCCACCAATAAGCCCAATTGTTTTCATTTTTATAGCTATCTGATTTAAACAGCAATATACACCATATCAACAGTTGTTAATGTGCACAGCCGGTGAGTGTGAATATTGAATATTTTAAAATATTATTGCTCCTGAATGTTATGGTATAAAAATGCTTAAAAACATTACTAATCATCAATTGGATTTTGTTGCGGGTAACCGAATTTAGATAAATTATAAAGCTTAGGGTCAAATTTCCTTACTGACTTTCGCGACCTGATTCCCAATTCCATTTAACTTTGCACATATAAAAATTACGTGTAATGCCGGTTGACTTACGCTCTGATACAGTAACCCGTCCTGGTGCAGCCATGCTGGATGCTATGATGCATGCTAAAGTAGGAGACGATGTGTTTGAAGAAGATCCAACAGTAAACCGCCTGGAAGCATTTGCTGCCGAAATGTTTGGAAGAGAAGCTGCTATTTATTGTCCTTCTGGCACTATGAGTAACCAGATAGCTATTAAATCCCATACCCATCCGGGGGACGAAGTAATTTGTGAAAAAAGCAGTCATGTATATTTATACGAGGGCGGAGGTATTGCTTTTAATGCAGGCGCGCAGGTTAGGTTAATTGATGGAGACAGGGGCCGCATGAAAGCAGAACAGGTAAAAGCTGCTGTCAATCCCGATGATGTACATAAACCCAGGACCTCACTTGTATGCCTCGAAAATACTGCCAACCGTGGTGGCGGAAGTTGTTATAATTTTTCGGATATTATGCAAATAAAATCCGTTTGCGATGAAGAAGGCCTTGCATTGCATCTTGACGGGGCACGCTTGTTTAATGCATTAATTGCAAATGGAGAAACGCCAGAGCAATATGGACAGTTGTTCGATACCATTTCTATTTGTCTTAATAAAGGATTGGGGTGCCCCATTGGCAGTATCTTAATCGGTAATAAAAAATTCATCCGCCAGGCAAGGCGTATCAGGAAAATTTTTGGTGGTGGTATGCGTCAGGCGGGTTTTATGGCAGCTTCCGGTTTATTTGCTTTGCAACACAATATAAAAAGGCTGGAACTTGATCATATACATGCACGTCAGATAGCGCTTTCATTAAAACAAAAATCATTTGTTGGTAATATGCTGCCGGTTGATACCAATATTATTATTTTCGAAGTACTGGCACCTTACACATCAAAAACGCTGGCGGAAAAATTTAATGAATACCATATTAAATGCATCGCTATATCATCCACACAGGTAAGAATGGTTACACACCTGGATATAAATGAACAAATGGTGAAGGAAGTAATAAACTGTATTGAGCACCTTTAACAACTTCGCCAATAAAAAAAAGTTCCGGATTGCCGGAACTTTTTTTTATTTACTTTTTTTATTATCTGACCATTATTTTTTGACTATGTGTTGTGGTACCTGCTTTTACCGAAGCAATATAGGTTCCCTGTTGCAGCATGCCAAGACCATATACGGTGATAGTATTACTGCCTGGTACCAGTTCAATTTTCTTTTTATAAACGGCATGACCGTTCATGTCAAATAGTTGTAAAGAGGTCTGTTCATTTTTTTCTGATAAAATATTTATTGTTGCATTGTCACTAATTACACTGGGATAAATTTTAAATGATTGCTTATTATTACCGCCTGTATGAAAAATCAGCAGGTTGCTGTATTGAACAACCTCATTGGCGGTTGTCATTTTTAAGCGGTAATAAGTAGTTCCGTGTAAAATCCCGTTATCGGTAAAATTATAATTCTTAAGGGTATTGTTTCCCTGTTGAAGCAGCACATCTGCCAGGTAAGAAAACGATACCAAGTCATAAGATTTTTCTATGACAACTTTCTTTAAGCTATTAACAGATGAAATACTCCACAGCAATGCTATTTTATCATCTTTTGCCGCTCCGCTGAAAGAAATCAATGATGGGGTGCTTAAATATGCGTTGTTATAAGCAAATTTTTTAAAATAAACGCTTCTGAGACGTTGACGGGTACCCAGGGAAGTACTGGTAGCACCAGAACGAAATGTAAACGTACTAATGCCCGCATTGACAGTAGTAAACATTACTTGCCTGGGGGTTGTATCCACACCAGGGTAATCTACACCTGCTACATTTCTGCCGGTTACCCAGGTGCCGGTAATATCCATATTCAATTCCCCCCCCAGCATATCATAATTTACATAGCCATTGCTCAATTCTAAAACATCAAATTCTTTTACAACGCCATCGCCATAATCCTGCCCATCTACATCAATAGGTGTAGCAGGGACCTCTGTTTGTACCATTGGCGTATTGGTTCCGGCAAAAAGAAAGTTGACTTCAAATTCAACATAACCTGATCCAAGTGGTGGCACCTGGAGTACAGGTTGCAGGGCTTCTACATAGCCCGAACCACCGTCAATATCACTCAGGTATATGGTCCCGGTAATATCTTTTATTGTAACTGTAGCGTCAACACCTGGTTTTACGTTTTGAAATAGATAAACAGCATTTATCTGAAGGTCAGTTCCGGAAATTAAAACTGGATTCCTGAAATCGTAGTCAGGCTGGCAAAAAACAATAAATGAGGTGAAAAGGGAAATTGTTAAAAATGTAATTTTTCTTAACACGGGGGTTAAGGCAAAATGTGGTAGCATAGGTTAGGTTCTAAGGTTATTGGGTTTCCGTTATTGAGTTACTGCATAAAGACTGAAGAGGTTTTTAAAAACTTCTTTATCTCTTTCTATATTAATAAATTAACTATGTAAATGTATATAGCCTAATTAATTAATGCAAGGGCTAGTGGCGTAAGGGCATCGTATATACACGAAGCCTAAGAGTTAATACTTAGTAATCAATATATTATAGCTAAAAAAATATTTAAAAAAATCAGTCATTGATCTGTACTTTTCTTAATTCCAGGAGGTTTAGCCCATTTGCATGAAAATTTTTTATACGGGGATTTATAAGGCGAAAAACCTCGTCGTACCACAAAGGCACTACCGGAGCATCATTAATAACCATCCGATCCATCTGACGGTACAGATCTTGTTTTACAGTATCATTAATTTCTGTAAGTGCCTTTTCATACAGTAAATCAAACCGGGGATTGTTATAACGGGTATAGTTAGGCGGAGCAGGATTTTTACTATAGAATACACTTAAATAGTTTTCAGCATCGGGATAATCTGCAATCCAGCTGCCGCGGAAAAACAATGCCTGGGATTTGGCAGTTTGTTCAAGCAACAAACTTTTTTGTACCACTTCTACCTGTATTTTGATACCGGCTTCTTCCAGTTCTTTGGCAATAAAGCTTGCAAAGTCTGCATAAATGGGAATGGTTAATAATTTAATGGCCGGAAAGTTATTGAAATCATCATACCCCGCTTCTTTTACCAGCTGCCTTGCTTTTGCAGGATCATACCTGTATCCTTTTACCAACGCCGTATCAAAACATGGAAAGCCGGCAGGTATAAAACCACTTTCTGCGGGTATGCCAATAGAATTGCGGAGATAAAGCATCATCTTTCTTCTATCAAAACCGTAATTGATTGCCTGCCTTATTTTTTTAAATCTTACCGGCGAATTTTTTACCAGTTCATTGGTTGTATCTACCACTATACCCAGGTATTCTGTATTGAGGTAAGGATGTTTGGCCAGCACAATTTTGTTTATCCAGGCTGTTTTCAGTTCTCCTTTTTTACTAATCACTTCATCTTTAAAAGAAGGGTCAATATCATTTATAAAATCTACCTGTCCCTGCTGAAACAACAAAAATTCCGTAGCCCTGCTATCGAAAAAAGAAATTTTAATGCCATCTATATATGGCAGCGGAATACTCAGGCTGTCTTTTTCAAAATAATGTTCATTTTTTACCAGCACCATCGCTTGTCCTTCTTCCCAGGCAATCATTTTAAAAGGACCGGTACCGCAAGGGTGATTGCGAAAATCCTTTCCATACTTTTCTACCACTTCTTTAGGTACAACAGAACAGTATTGCATACTTAGCAAACCAAGTACCGGATTAAAAGGACGAATAAGCAATAGTTGAAAAGTAGAATCATTAACAGCTGTAAAACCTGCACTGCTGTCAATACGGTTATTAAAAATCCAGGCGCCACTGCTGGCGGTATTTTTATCCATTACCCGGTTAAAACTATACAGTACATCATAAGCGGTAAGTTTTCTTCCCTTGCCATTGGTAAAGGCATCATTATCATGAAAAAAAACATCGGTACGCAAATGAAAAGTATATTGTTTTCTGTCGGCAGAGACCTCCCAGCTTTTGGCCAGGGATGGTACCATGTTCAGGTTGTCGTCAGTTTCAACAAGTGTATTATACAACTGGTGAACGGCCCACATAACTGACTGGTTCTTTGCAAATGCGGGATCAAGGCTGGCAATACCGGTGACTTCATTATAATGAAATATTTTTTTATTTGACTTTTTGTTGTGACCACACATAGCAAGTAACAGGCTACCGCCAACAAGAAGGACGAACCGTAAATATATTTTTAACTGCATATTTCAAAAACTACGGCTAAATTTAGCAATCTAAAATTAAAACGCCGTGTATATATCAGGAAAGTGTCTCTTCTTACTTCTGTTGGGTATATTTTCTTTGAGGGATATTAATTGCCAGGTACTGCACAAGCAGGAGCCTTTTACGCACCAGGATACATTAAGGGGAAGTTTAAATGCGGAAAGGACCTGGTGGGATGTATTGCATTACCATATTACAGTTCAGCCTGATTACATAAGTAAAACTATAAAGGGAACCAATATTATCATCTTTAAAGTTCTTACGCCAGGCAACCTGTTACAGGTAGATATGCAGGCGCCCATGGACATTACAAATGTCACTTTTCAGTCGGCACCATTAACTTTTAAACGCGAAGGAAATGTTTATCATATAAACTTTCCGGGTAATCCAGAACCTGGAAGCAGGCAACAAATTACTATTTCTTTTGAAGGCAAACCAAGGGAAGCCATCCGCCCGCCATGGGATGGTGGCTGGATTTGGAAAAAAGATGCCAATGGCAATCCATGGATGAGTGTTGCCTGCCAGGGCCTCGGCGCAAGCGTGTGGTATCCCTGCAAAGATATTCAGAGCGATGAACCAGATGAGGGCGCTATGCTGACTATTATCGTGCCTGATACGCTGGTGGCTGTAGGCAACGGACGTTTAAAAGAAAATAAAAATAACGGTGATGGCACCAGCACCTGGACATGGCAGGTTGTAAACCCCATCAATAATTACAATATCATTCCATACATTGGAAAGTATGTAAATTTTAAGGAGGCATTTGAAGGGGAAAAAGGAAAGCTTGACTGCAGTTACTGGGTGCTTGATTACAACCTGGAAAAAGCGAAAGAGCAATTTAAACAGGCGCCACTCATGCTGAAATGTTTTGAATATTGGTTTGGGCCTTATCCTTTTTATGAAGACAGTTATAAATTGGTGGAATCACCACATCTCGGCATGGAACACCAGAGTGCCGTAGGATATGGAAATAAATTTCAGAATGGTTACCTGGGCCGTGATTTATCGGGCAGCGGCTGGGGATTAAAATGGGATTTTATTATTGTACATGAAAGCGGGCACGAATGGTTTGCCAATAATATTACCAGCAATGATTTAGCGGATATGTGGCTGCACGAAGGATTCACAAATTATTCCGAAACACTTTTTACAGAATGCCAGTTTGGTAAGGAGGCCGGGAGTGATTATGTGATTGGTACAAGAAAAAACATTGTCAATGATATTCCAATCATCGGTCCTTATGGCGTTAACCGCGAAGGAAGTGGCGATATGTATTATAAAGGCGGTAATTTATTGCATACCATCCGGCAGGTGATTAATAGTGACTCCACATTCAGGAATATTTTACGCGGCCTGAACAAAACATTTTACCACCAGACCGTAACCACGCAACAGGTAGAAAATTATATAAGCAAGCAGGCTGGCATTGATTTTTCAAAAGTGTTTGATCAGTACCTGCGTACAACACAAATACCGGTATTTGAGTATAAAATTTTTAATAATTCGATCTCTTACAGGTGGATTGATTGTGTGCCGGGTTTTAATTTGCCAATAAAAGTATTTGCCGGAAAAGACATATGGTTAAAGCCAGCGCCTGAATGGCAGACAAAAAAGTTGACAGCTCCGTTTGTTGAAAAAGATTTTAAAGTTGATAGGAATTTTTATGTAAACAGTAAAAATGCCGGTTGAACATAATGTGTGATTTTCGGTAAGCCGAACCGTGGCACGATAAATCACTATATTGCCTTTTTTTAGAAACCAATCAAAAGGCAAGTGTTAGCAAAACCCTCCTGGATCTTTATTGCTTTATTATCTACGGTCGTATTTTCCTGGTCATTATACAGGGATGTACAGGCAGAAAAGCAATACGCCGGCGATTTACGCAACCGCATTGTTGGTGCCAGGATGCAAAAAGACGGCTTGTCGCCTTATTTCTACAAATGGAAAAAAGGGGATGGCATTCGTTACTATGATCCAGATAATTTTGATTCTTTACAAGTCTCCAATATCACCGCTTCTCCCTTTTATCATCATTTACTCTATCCTGTAGTTGAATGGCCGCAGCACACTATATCAATATTTTGGCTGATTGCAGAATACTGCATGTTAATTATTATGGTATTGCTGAGTCTTCAAATGGCAGGCAGCAGGCAACAACAATGGCTGGTAGTTATTACAACCTGTTTGTTTTTATTTACTGAAGCATGGAAAATGCATATAGCCAATGGCCAGAATTATATCTGTATTCCCTTACTGGCTATGCTATTTTATTATTGTATCAGTAAAAAAACCTTATTGATGGCTTTTATGGCAGGCTGCTGTGCCGTAATACTGGTGCTGATGAAACCCAATACAGTATTATTCTTTTTACCTTTTTTATTTGCAGCAAAAAAATACAGCAGGAACTATATAATAATTTTTATACTTCCGGTAATTATTGCAGGTGTATGGATGTTCACCAGCAGCAAAGAGATTTTTCTCTGGAAACAGTATAAAGAAAACATTGCGCAGCAAATAAAAATACACCAGCAGGAATTGCCCGTTACGCAAATAAATGAAGCTGATCCTGCATTTGCTATGTGGGAAGGTATTGACAAAAAAGAAATTCAAAAGCAAAGTGTACTGCATCCACTGCATATTTTTTCAGAGAATGGGAACTTATTTGTGCTGGTGCAGCTGGTTTTTCATAAAAAGATACCTACAAATGCATTGTTTATCCTTTCCATTTGTTCTGCCGGACTGTTTCTTATTGCGTTTTATATAAGACACCGTATAACAGGTTTTTCTCTTATCAGTGTTGTATTAGCCGGGTTTTGTATGTATATGATCTCTGATTTGTTTTCTCCTGTGTACCGGCACCAGTACTATGCCGTTCAATGGCTGTTTCCACTGTTTGTAAGTGCGGCGGTTTACCATTCTTCGCAAAGCAAAATGTATTTGTTGCTGGCTGCAGGTGTTGTACTGAATATTTTAAATATCAGTTTTATACCTATGGAACATAGCATTGGTGAGTATATTATGCTAATAGGTTTTATTGTTTTATCATTGCGGCGCAAAACGGAAACTATTTAATGAAAAAAACAGCCATTATAATTGGTGCAGGACCGGCAGGATTAACAGCGGCCTATGAGTTGCTTACAAAAACGGATATTATTCCCATTATAATAGAGGCAGACAGCCAGGTGGGCGGGCTTTCTAAAACAATTAATTATAAAGGCAATAAAATTGATATCGGGGGGCACCGGTTTTTTTCCAAATCTGAAAGAGTTATTAACTGGTGGCTGCATTTTTTACCACTGGATGCGGCTGCTAAAGATCATCACATTGATATAGGCTACCAGCACAACCATGCTTCATTTGATATTGGCGATGAATACCTGGGGCAGGGCGATAAGATCATGATGGTCCGGCCACGCAAATCGAGAATATATTACCAGCGTAAATTTTTTGATTACCCGCTGCAGTTAAATGGAAAGACAATTGCTAACCTCGGGCTGGTAAAAATGATGCGTATCGGCAGATCTTATATGTATGCAAAACTATTCCCGGTGAAACCGGAGAATAACCTTGCGGAGTTTTTCAGCAATCGTTTTGGTAAAGAATTGTATGAAACTTTTTTTAAAGATTATACAGAGAAAGTATGGGGCGTGCCCTGCGAAGAAATTCCTTCCAGCTGGGGGCAGCAGCGGGTAAAAGATTTAAACATTTCCAAAGTACTATGGCATGCAGTTACTTCTTTATTTTCTTCCAATAAAAGTTTGCAGCAAAAAGGAACCAGCACCAGCCTTATAGAACAGTTCCTTTATCCAAAATTTGGTCCCGGCCAGATGTGGGAAACCGTGGCTGAAGAAGTACAGCGGCTGGGCGGTACAATTTTATTGAATACAACGGCGTCAGCGTTATACGGCAACGGTTCTGATCAACTTACAAAATGTGATACAAAGAATACGGTTACAGGAGAAACCATTTCATGGAATGCGGATTATTTTTTTTCTTCGATGCCTGTAAAAGAACTGTTCGGGAATTTACATAATATACCTGTCCCGGATAATGTGATGGCCATTGCAAAAAATCTTGAATACAGGGATTTTCTTATAGCAGGTATACTGGTGGAAGAGCTTGCGGTAAAAGAAAATGATACTGCAGGACTGGTAAAAGATAACTGGATTTATATCCAGGATGGTAAAGTAAAAGCCGGCCGTATTCAGGTGTTTAACAACTGGAGCCCTTTTATGGTGAAGGATCCCAATACAGTGTGGCTGGGTGTAGAGTATTTTTGTAATGAGAAAGATGATTTCTGGCAACAGGATGACAAACTGATAGCGGCCACTGCTATTAAAGAGATGGAATCCATTGGCATATTGGATCCTGCAAAAGTAAAAGACAGCATGATTGCACGGGTAAGAAAAGCATATCCGTCTTATTACGGCAGCTATAGCAACTTTAGTATGGTGCAGCAGTTTACAGATTCAATAGAAAATCTTTTTTTAATTGGAAGGAATGGCATGCACCGTTACAACAACAGTGATCACAGCATGCTGACTGCTATGACAGCCGTTGAAAATATCATCAATGACAGAAAGGATAAAAGCAATATTTGGGAGATAAATACGGAAGAAGATTATCATGAAGAACGAATGAAAGAATAGCGCAGAACCAGTGACTTTCTCCGCTGAAGGCTGTTATTAATTTCCAGACGCAGTAGAATTGCCCTGGCGTGTTCTTCCACCACCCCTGAATGTGCGTGAATAATACGAGTCCGTTAAATCGCTGATGGTAACGCCGTAATTAAGCGAAGCATGTACAAATTTATTATTGCCCAGGTAAACGCCCACATGGGAAATGCCTTTACGGGTGGTATGAAAAAATACAAGGTCGCCTTCTTCCAGGTTATCCCTTTTCACATGTTCGCAAACGTTATATTGATCTTTTGCCATGCGCGGTAATCCTACGCCAAAAACATTCGTCATCAGGCTGCCCGAAAAAGCCGAACAATCTATCCCATCTTTTGTGCTGCCGCCAAAACGATAGGGGGTACCATACCAGTCGTCAATAAATGAAAAAAGCTTCAGGTTATTAAGTGCTTCAACTGGTACATCCATTAAAATGGCGTACTTAAACTGTATGGGGGTAATAATTACCGGAGAATTTCCCTCCATACTGAACGTATTGCTGACTATATTGTTAGTGCTTTTAAAGGGCTTGATGGATGACTTAACGGCATAAGGACTTGTGCTGATATTTTCAATGAACTGGGGTTGGCTGCTTCGCTGTGTGGTACTGGTGCCTGCCTTGTTGCCAATAACTGGTTTCAGGGCCTGGCAGGAACAAATACTAAGAGCCAGTAAAATGATTGAAATCCAACGCATTAGGTAAATATTTTGCAGGATCAGTATAAAAGCTGATAATGTTATTACAGATACGCTGGCATTGTGGAAATATTGTGCCAATTCTGCCAAATTGCAGTAAAACTTTGTTTGTTAATTGCAGCCGGGAGTATTATGTTGGATCTTATGTTTTGAGTGTTGTGTAGTTTTTACGCGGCCTCAAAATCTGTTCATATTTCCCAGGTCGGCAAGGTGACTGATACTGCAACTTGCAATATCAAGGGAAAAATATTTAAAACTTAACACTTACAACTTACATAAGAAGATGCAATTTTCTCATTTA
Organism: Chitinophagaceae bacterium; assembly: GCA_039915085.1. GTDB lineage: Bacteria > Bacteroidota > Bacteroidia > Chitinophagales > Chitinophagaceae > JACMLD01. Next base: position 13,637 of record JBDSOC010000012.1, on the reverse strand, counting down.
CACGTTCATACGCAATTTTCTCTCCTGGATGGGGCCGCATCTATTCAGAATCTTTATAAAAAAGCCATTGAAGACAATATGCCTGCACTGGCAATTACCGATCATGGCAATATGTTTGGTGTATTTGAATTTGTAAAAGAAGCTTACAATCACAAAGGCGCAGATGGCAAACCAAAAATAAAACCTGTTGTTGGTTGTGAATTCTATATAACGGAGAACCGCCACCGTAAACAATTTGCCAAAGATGATAAGGATCCGCGTCATCACCAGGTATTGCTTGCAAAAAATGATGTGGGTTACCGCAACCTGGTTAAACTTACTTCGCTTGGTTACATTGAAGGTATGTATTCCAAATACCCGCGTATTGATAAAGAACTGATCCACCGCCATCATGAAGGTTTGATTGCTACCACTTGTTGCCTCGGTGCATTGGTGCCGCAGATGATTTTAAAGAAAGGAGAAGAAGAGGGAGAAAATGAATTTAAATGGTGGTTGAATATTTTCCAGGAAGATTATTATATTGAGTTGCAGCGCCATGGTATACCGGACCAGGAAAAAGTAAACAGGGTATTACTGAAATTTGCTAAAAAATACAATGTAAAAGTAATTGCTTCCAATGATTCTCATTATGTAGACCAGACAGATTTTAATGCACATGATATTCTGCTCTGTATCAATACCGGTGAGAAACAGGCCACACCTGCAAACAGGGAATTTTCAGATGATGATGTGCTGACAAAAAACAAACGTTTTGCTTTTCCCAACGACCAGTTTTACTTTAAGAAGACCGACGAGATGAAAAAGGTCTTTCATGATTTGCCCGAAGCAATTGATAATACCAATGAAATTGTAGGCAAGATTGATTTACTTGATCTGAAGCGTGATATATTGCTTCCCAATTTTGTGGTACCCGCCAATTTTACAACGCAGGATGAATACCTGGAACACCTTACCTGGCAGGGTGCAAAAGATCGGTACACAGAAATGACCGCGGAGATTGAAGAGCGCATCAGGTTTGAATTGTTTACAGTTAAAACAATGGGTTTTGCAGGTTACTTTCTTATTGTAAGTGATTTTATAAAGGCAGGAAGGGATATGGGCGTTTTTATAGGACCGGGCAGGGGGTCTGCTGCCGGTAGTGTGGTGGCATTTTGTATAGGTATTACCAACATCGATCCTATTAAATACAATTTACTGTTTGAAAGATTTTTAAATCCCGATCGTAAATCAATGCCGGATATTGATACTGATTTTGATGATGAAGGAAGACAAAAAGTAATCAACTACGTAGTAAATAAATATGGCAAAAACCAGGTTGCTCAGATTATTACTTACGGCACTATGGCTGCCAAAAGCAGTATTGCAGATGTTGCAAGGGTAATGGATTTGCCTTTGGCTGAGAGCCGGGCCATTTCGAAACTGGTACCGGAACGGCCGGGCGTTTCTTTAAAGCGTTTGCTGCACGCACCAATGACTATTAAAGAAGCAAAAGGCAGTATAAAATCTTTAGAAGAAAAAGAACAGTTACAGGGAGATGATTGGGAAAATGTAAAACGCCTCAGGGAAATATATGCCGGCAAGGATATGTTAAGCAGTATCCTTCATGAAGCAGAAGTGCTGGAAGGATCGGTGCGCAGTACAGGTATTCATGCTGCCGGTATTATCATTGCGCCAACTGATTTAACGGATTTAATACCAGTAGCTACTTCTAAAGAATCCGAACTCTGGCTGACACAGATTGAAGGAAGCATTATTGAAGAAGCCGGTGTAATTAAGATGGACTTTCTTGGATTAAAAACACTGACCATTCTAAAAAATGCCCTGGTATTAATAAAACTTAATCATGGAATTGATATTGATATTGATGCTATACCACTGGATGATCTAAAAACTTTTGAATTGTACCAGCGTGGTGAAACCAATGCAACCTTTCAGTTTGAAAGCGCCGGTATGCAAAAGTACTTACGTGACCTGAAACCGGATAAGTTTAATGATTTGATAGCGATGAATGCCTTGTATCGCCCGGGGCCGATTGCTTACATTCCCAATTTTATTGATCGTAAGCATGGACGCGAACTGATAAGTTATGACTTACCGGTAATGGAAGAGGATTTGAAAGATACATATGGTATTACTGTTTACCAGGAACAGGTAATGCTGCTTTCGCAAAAAATTGCAGGCTTCAGTAAGGGCGATGCCGATGTGCTGCGTAAGGCAATGGGGAAAAAGCAAAAGAGTGTGCTGGATAAAATGAAGAAACAATTTATTGATGGCGCTACCGCCAAAGGTCATCCTTCAGACAAACTGGAGAAAATATGGACAGACTGGGAGGCGTTTGCGCAGTATGCATTTAATAAATCACATTCCACCTGTTATGCGTATGTAGCATACCAGACCGCTTATTTAAAAGCGCATTACCCTTCAGAATACATGGCCGCTGTATTAAACAATGCAGGCAGCATTGAAAAGACTACTTTTTTTATGGAAGAATGCAAGCGGATGGGACTGAAAGTGCTTGGGCCAGACATCAATGAATCATTAAAAGGTTTTGCTGTAAACAGCAAAGGGGAAATACGCTTTGGGTTAGGCGGATTAAAAGGGGTGGGAGATGCTGCGGTGGAGGGTATTATTGAGGAGCGCAACAAAAGAGGGCCATCGGTCAATATTTTTGATTTTATTAAACGGGGTACCCAACGCACGGTAAATAAAAAGACATTGGAAAGCCTTGCCTACGCCGGTGGGTTTGATTGCTTTACAGATCTGCACCGCGCACAATATTTTCATATTCCACAAGGAGATATTTCCACCGGTCTTGAAAAAATTATACGGTATGGCAATGTGTTCCAGGCGCAATCACTGGGCAATGCCAATACGCTTTTTGGCGATCTACCTGCAGTAATGGATGTGCCAACGCCCAAAATCCCCACTTGTGAACCATGGTCGCTGACGGAACTGCTGGATCATGAAAAAGAGGTAACGGGGATGTTTATGAGTGGTCACCCGCTGGATAATTTTAAATTTGAAATCAATCATTATGGCATTACCAGCCTGCAGGATTTTAATGAAATAAGACAGACGGTGACACCGCAATCCAATCCTAATAAGCCAATGAGGCTTGCAGGATTAATTATTGATGCACAACACAGGGTAAGCCGCCAGGGAAAGAATTTCGGATCTGTTATGCTGGAAGATTATAGCGGAAAAGCAGAGTTTATGCTTTGGAGCGAAGACTATAATCGTTTCCGCAATTATATGGAAAAAGGTACCAATTTATTTGTTACAGGCAGCTTTAAACAGCGGTACAATAAGGCAGAGTTTGAATTTAAAATAGAGAAGATAATGTTGCTGGAGAGTATTAAGCAACAGCTGACCAGGCAGGTAATTATAGACCTGGAAGCCCGGCACCTGAACGATAAAATGCTGCAGTTTTTTGAAAAAAATATTAAAACCTTCCCGGGAAGAACCGGCCTGAAATTTACCATTACCGAGCCTAAGAGAAACTTAAAGGTGGGTATGCTCACCATGGATGGCGGTTTTGAAATGAATGATGATATGGCAGACTTTTTATCTGGCAACCCTGAGTTTGAGGTACATGTAGTAACGACGTAACCCTGAGATCATTAGCGCGATATTGTATGCAACTACCCGGATAAGCGTTTATTGGCAGCCAGGAACAGTTGCAATTGCCGCGTTTGGAAGGTAATTTCCACCGGCAATTGTAAACCAAAGACTTCAAGCCATGCTATTTAGTTTTCTTTAACGCTTTAAGGACGTTTTAACATGGTATAAGACTGCTGACCTAAAAAAATGACAACTTATACACAACTTTATGTCAGCAAAGCATGTTATTGGGGTTGGAGTTAATTTTGCAGTTCTTATCAGCGCAAACAATTAAAATAATCTATAAATCTAAATTAAATATTATGGCAGCAGAATTCACCGATTCAAATTTTAAAACAGAGGTCCTGGACTCTTCCAAGTTGACCGTTATAGACTTTTGGGCAGAATGGTGCGGTCCTTGCCGTGCAATTGGTCCTGTTATTGAAGAATTAAGCAAAGAATATTCAGGCAAGATAAATGTAGGCAAGGTAAACGTGGATCACAACCCTCAACTGAGCACTAATTATGGCATTACTTCTATACCCGCTATACTTTTTGTAAAGAATGGCAACGTGGTTGATAAATTAGTAGGTGCCCAGCCAAAGGCGAACTTTGTTAAGAAAATTGAGCAGCATATTTAATTGCTGCAAATCAGGATATACGGACCCCCGGGATTTTTTCCGGGGGTTTTTTGTTTTTAGGAGGAAGTCAGCACGGTATGTTGCTGATTATAAAAATGGAAACCGTGATAATGCTGCAAAGAGTAGTAATAATAATATGTAGCTGCGGGATTTTTTTTGAGGTAATGCTTGTAATAATATAAATTAGCTAATCCGTCATGCTGAGCAAGCTTTTGCAAAAATTCAATAGCCTGTGCTTTATGTCATTAACCACTTTTTTGAAGGCATGCAGATCATTATTTTATGGGAATAAAGGGATTTATGAATGATAATACCAGCGCAAAAATTATTGCGTAACCATTAATCCAATTATAGAATGACAATACGAATAGGTATATCAGGCAAAAGAAATATTCTGGCGGCAGAAAAAAAGCGGGTCTGCCAGGAGATTGAAAATAGAATAAGGGAAATCCTGTTTGAAAAGAAAGCAACTGCGTTTATTGGCTATACATCGCTTGCAATTGGGGCAGACAGTATTTTTGCTGAGGTGGTCACCAATGTTTTTAAACAATCGCTTAAAATAATATTGCCCTTTAGGCTTGATGAGTATCTCAAAGATTTCGAATCGCAAAGCGAAAAGGATTTTTTAACTGGAACAGTACAGCGGTATAATGATAGTATTGTTGTAGTTGATTCAATTCCTGTAAATACGGAAGAAAGAAAAGAAGCTTATTTAAATGCGGGAAAATACATTGCCGATATTTGTGATGATATTATTTTTGTTTGGGATGAATTGAAGCCCAAAGGCAAAGGAGGTACGGCAGATATCATTGGCTATTTGGCTGAAAAAAAAACAGCCACGCAGGTTAAATTTATTAAAACAAGCCCGGTAGAAAATGAGTAAATGAAGATTACACTGATTACCGTTGCAAAGAACCGCAATTATCATGGTAAGTATTTGAAATACAGATGCCTGCTGAAAGCTTCAGAATTATGGATTTTGCATTACAAAAATCAATAGAAATACTTGAGCGAACACCTGGTGTTCTCAGAGCAATGCTGCAGGGCGTTTCTGTTGACTGGACTTCAATCAACGAAGGAGAAGAGACCTGGAGTGTGTATGATATTGTTGGGCATCTCATTCACGGAGAAAAAACTGACTGGATGCCGAGAGCGGCGATCATTCTTTCTGAAAACTCTGCCAAAGAATTTACCTTGTTTGACCGGTTTGCCCAATTTGAAGAAAGCAAAGGAAAATCATTACAGGAACTTTTGGAAGAATTTAAAATACTGCGTAAAAAAAATATTGAAAACCTGCTTTCAAAAAATATTACGGGTAAAGAATTGCAGGAGAAAGGAACTCATCCTGCTTTTGGGGAAGTTACACTGGCCCAGCTTCTTGCTACATGGGTTGTGCACGATCTCAATCATATCTCCCAGATTTCACGTGTAATGGCGAAACAATATAAAGAAGCAGTTGGGCCATGGGTAGAATATTTAAAAATATTGCAGCAATAATTGAATTCGGCCAGTACAAAAGGAATTTTTTAAGGCCTTAATTTATAACAATGAAAAACACAGCAACTTTATACGAATGGGCTGGTGATATGCAAACTTTTGAAACATTGTTCAGAATTTTTTATGATAAAGTTTTGAAGGATGATTTATTAAGTGGAACATTTAAGAATATGTCACCTGAACATATCAGCCATGTTTCGCATTTTGTGGCCGAAGTTTTTGGCGGAGAAAAATTATATACAACTGAAGATGGTGGTAGTCATGCAAAAATGATAGGTAAGCACATAGGTAAAATGCTGACCGAAGAAAAACGCCAGCGCTGGCTTCACCTTTTACTTCAAACTGCGGACGAGATTGGGTTAAAAAGTGATCCTGAATTCCGCTCGGCTTTTGTTGGCTATTTGGAATGGGGAACACGTATTGCCGTCATTAATTCTCAACTAACAGTAAACCCAATGGAACATAATGAACCAATGCCCAAATGGGGTTGGGGTGAAACAGGGGGCCCATATATTCCCAATGAAAATTAAAATTAATTGTTAATGAAAGCTACCACCACCAAAGTAAACGATATTGATAAATACATAGCAGGTTTTCCTGAAGAAACACAGAAGCTTTTAAATCAAATAAGGGCAACAATTATCAAAGCTGCACAAGGAGCCGAAGAAGTTATAAGTTACCAGATGCCTGCTTATAAATTCCATGGAATGCTGGTCTTTTTTGCCGGTTATAAAAATCATATTGGTTTTTATCCGGGTGCAGGAGGAATTGAAGCGTTCAAAAAAGAAATAGCGGTTTACAAAAATGCAAAAGGATCTGTGCAGTTTCCGCTTGATAAAAAACTTCCCCTGGAGTTGGTTACAAAAATTGTAAAATTCAGGGTCAAACAAAACGAAGAAAAAGCCATTTTGAAAAAGAAAAAATAAAATGCTTTGGAATATTCAGGGCGCCATCCACAGATAACCCTCCTCTATAGAAGCGATCAATTTAATGGTAATAAATGTAGCAGGCAGAAAGTTAATTTACTTTCTGCCTGCTTTTTAAGTTTCAGGGTGTTTATAATCCTTGGATTATTGTCCCTGCCTGACTTTCATTACAGCATCTGGTATCAATCCGTGTGCTTCTTTATGTGTTTTGATAAGTGCGCTTGAATCGCTGGCCTGTGCAAGACACATTACAATTCCTTCTTTTTCATCAACCCAATAGTTGATAAGGTTTACACCATATTTGCCTTGGACTGCAAGGTCTTTTTTATGCGCTGCTGCTACATCCTTTGCAGTAACTTTTCCTGCACCCAGGTGATGTACATCCAGGAATAAAGCTTTTTGTCCTTTTAGCTTTGCTTCGTCTCCATCTGTTACAAGGTAAATATGTGAAGGCAACAGTCCATGTGCTTCAGCATGTGTTTTCCGGATAGATGCGGTGTCTTTGGAGGATGCCAGACAATATACACGTCCTTCTTTTTCATCAACCCAGAATTTCTTAAAATCAACCCCATATTTATGTTCTGTAGCCAGATCTTTTTTATGTGCTGCCGCCACATCTGCAAATTTTACTTTGCCGGGTTCTAACTGGTGAACATCGAGATACAGGTTCTTTTTGTTAGCCATGTTTGTTTGTGCATTCAGATGAAAAGAAATAAAACTGAAAACAGCCAGGGTGAATAGTGAAAGAAAAATTTTCATTTGTTAGATAATTGTATTGGTTAATGATAAAGTTTAAGGGTGCAAATATTTAGAAATAGTCTTTAGCAGATCATACCGTAAAGGCGTGATTTTTGCAATTGGCAGTTGAATAAACTGAAGATGCTGCCCACATATCATGCTGGTACTAACCAATTAATAATTTGAAATGCATCAATGTTAAAGTTTTGTTGCAGGGGTTTTTAACTATTCCGCAAGGAAGCGGGGTTTGAAACTTTTTAAGGTGCAGGTAGCTGTGATAAGAATTAACCTCTTTTATGCTGGGTTGCTGAATAAAATTGACGACCCCGATAAATCAGGTTACTGTTATTTTAAGATCAGCACATTTTTTAGTGTACAACTGTTCCCACTTTGGTTGGATCATGTTTGTATTTGAATACCAATGGAAATACAATGCCCAATAACAGTGCATAAGCCGCAAAAGTAAACCAGATGCTCTGCCAGTTTCTTACGCCATCATGTGTAAAATAATCCACCACACTACCACTGAACACTCCCCCGATGGTTGCACCGAGTCCGTTCGTCATCAGCATAAACAGGCCCTGCGCACTTGCACGTATTTTTATATCTGCTTCTCTTTCTACAAAAAGCGATCCCGAGATATTGAAAAAATCAAATGCCATTCCGTATACTATCATTGATAAGACCAAAAATGGTAGTCCTGTTCCGGGATTGCCGATGCCAAACAATCCAAACCGGAATACCCAGGCAAAAATGCTCATTATCATCACTTGTTTAATACCAAACCGTTTCAAAAAAAATGGTATGGTAAGAATGAACAGTGTCTCAGAAATTTGTGCAACGGAAGATAAAAGCCCCGGATGTTTTACGGCAAATGATTCGGGGTAGATTTTAGCGAAATCATCAAGAAAAGGCAAACCAAAGGTATTGGTGATTTGCAAGGCTGCTCCCAATAACATTGCGAACAGGAAAAAAATCACCATTTTTTTCTGTTTGAATAAAATAAATGCATCCAGTCCCAGGGAAGAGGCAAGACTCTTTTTTTCTTTTGATGCGGCGGGCGGGCATTTGGTAATGGTAAATGAATATAAACCCATGATGATACCTGCCGCACCGCTTACATAAAACTGGTAATGGCTCTGGTTAAATCCCAGTAAGTCTACCACCCACATTGCGCAAATAAATCCAACGGTGCCCCAAACTCTTATGGGAGGAAAGATGGTAACAATATCATACCCCTTTTTTTCGAGGGCAATATAAGAGACCGTATTATTGAGTGCAATGGTAGGCATATACATACAACAGTTCAGCAACATAATTACCCAGAGTAATTTATAAGTGGTGACTGTAGATGCCCATAATAATAAAAGCGCACCAATGATATGGCACAATCCTAAAACCCTTTCTGCGTTCATCCATTTGTCGGCCACAATACCCAATAACGCAGGGGCAAACAAGGATGCCACGCCCATAGTGCCATAAATACTGCTGATTTGGAGGCCGGTAAAACCAAGCGAAAAAAGGTAGCTGCCTAAAGAAATCAGCCAGGAACCCCATACAAAAAACTCTAAAAAATTCAGGATAATCAGGCGGAGTTTAATATTCACAATGTGCTTGTTTATTGAGTTGGTAAGATAAAGATTTTGAATGAATTTAGCGGGAGCGAAGGTTGCGCCTAATCAGTAAATTTGTATCGGGTAAAAAGCCTTATATTTATCTTCAGCGATTGCCCGGCCATCATCATTCCCACAAATACTATTTTAATTATGGCAATACGCGTTGCAATCAATCATGAAACCAGTTATACTTACGACAGGCCAATTCATCTTTCGCCCCATATTTTCCGTTTACGGCCCGCAGCGCATTCCCGTACCAATATAGAAGCTTATTCATTTAAAGTAACGCCCGCAGCGCATTTTATTAACTGGCAGCAGGATCCCTTTGGTAACTACCAGGCCCGTGTTGTTTTTCCAGAAAAAACAACGGAACTGTCTGTTGAAGTAGAGGTGATTGCCAATATGGTGGTTATTAACCCTTTTGATTTTTTTGTAGAAGAATATGCTGAAAATTTTCCATTCAAATACCAGGGCGAATTACCCAAGGAACTTGCTCCTTATCTCGAAACAAAAGAGAATGGCCCCTTACTTACAAAATGGCTGGAGGGCATTGACAAATCCGAAAAAACGATTAATGATTTCCTTGTTTATATCAACCAAAAATTAAACAAGGATATCAATTATTCTATCCGTATGGAAGTAGGAGTACAGACCTGTGAAGAAACACTTGAAAAGGCATTGGGTTCCTGCCGCGATTCTGCGTGGCTGCTCGTACAGGTATTCCGTCACCTGGGTTTGGCAGCGCGTTTTGTTTCGGGCTACCTGGTACAGTTAACCGCAGATGTAAAATCACTCGACGGTCCCTCAGGCCCTGAAAATGATTTTACCGATCTGCACGCATGGACAGAAGTGTACGTGCCGGGAGCCGGGTGGATAGGACTTGATCCTACTTCGGGCCTTTTTGCAAGTGAAGGTCATATACCACTGGCATGCACACCCGATTATGCAAGTGCTGCGCCGGTAGTAGGTGCAAGGGATGAAGCAGAATCTATATTTACATTCAGCAATACCGTAACCCGCATACATGAAGATCCGCGTGTTACCAACCCATACTCTGACGAGCAATGGGCCGCTATTAATGCTACCGGCTTACTCGTAGATGAAGATTTAGAAAAAGGAGATGTGCGCATGACCATGGGCGGTGAACCAACTTTTGTTTCTATCGATGATATGGAAGGGCCGGAGTGGAATAATACAGCTGATGGAAAACTAAAACGCGAACTTTCTCATGATTTAATTTTCCGTTTGCGGGAGAAATTCGGCCCCAGTGGCATGATACATTATGGCCAGGGAAAATGGTATCCCGGCGAGCCTTTACCGCGCTGGCAATACGGTTTGTTCTGGAGAAAAGATAATTATCCTATCTGGAAAAATATTAAGCTAATTGCTCATGAAAAAATTGAAAAAAAATATACTTACCTGCATGCGGAAGCATTTGTAAATGAACTGGCAAAACACCTGGCAGTAAGTAAAGAAAATGCAAGCGCCGCCTATGAAGATATTTTCTATTTTTTATGGACCGAAGGCAAACTGCCGGCAAATATTGACCCGCTTCAGTCCAATCTGAAAGATCCGATAGAACGAAGAACTTTATCTCAGCTGCTGGAGAAAGGACTTGACAAGCCGGTTGGTTATGTGCTGCCACTTAAATGGAATTATGACAATGACAAATGGCAAAGCAATAAATGGGTGTTGAACAGGGATCACCTGTTTATGATACCAGGTAACTCGCCAATAGGGTTACGTTTGCCGCTTGAATCACTTGCTGCGGTAGCCAAATCAGACGAACCACAAAAAATAGAACGCAGTTTGTTTGATGTATTGCCGGAACTGGATCATTATCATGAAACTATTACCAGCCGTTATGGTTTGATAACGATGCACCCTGAGCCCAAACAAAAGCTGGTGCACCATAAAGAAACGGCAGTTGAAAAAAGGGCAACTGCTTTTGATAAAAACAATAAACCGGAAAAAAAGAAAACAACGGAAGAGGGCGAGAAGGAAAATCAGCCCTTGTATGAAATTCCGGTTATTAAAACTGCCTTGTGCGTAGAAGCAAGAGACGGCATTATCTATATTTTTCTGCCACCGATGGATTACCTGGAACATTATTTAGACATGGTAGCATCAATAGAAGCTACAGCGGAAAAATTAAATTTACCGGTACGTATTGAAGGATATGAACCGCCCCGTGATTACCGCATGGAACGATTGGTGGTATCGCCGGATCCGGGTGTGATTGAAGTAAATATTCATCCGTCAAAGAATTGGAAAGAACTGGTTCACAATATTGATACTTTGTATGACCAGGCATTTTTGTCGCGGCTGGCAACAGAGAAATTTATGCTGGATGGAAGACATACTGGCACCGGTGGTGGTAATCATATCACCATTGGCGGGGCTACGCCTTCAGACAGCCCATTATTACGCAGACCTGATGTATTACGTAGTTTGATCACTTACTGGCAGCATCATCCCGGGCTCTCTTATTTATTTTCCAGCGCCTTTATTGGTCCAACAAGCCAGGCTCCGCGTATTGATGAAGGGCGTGATGAAAAGCTGTATGAAATGGAAATTGCTTTCGACCAGGTTCCTGAAAGTGGTTTTGTACCATTCTGGATAGTGGACCGGATATTCAGGCATTTGCTTACAGATATAACGGGTAACACCCACCGCTCTGAATTTTGTATTGATAAAATGTATTCACCGGATACTTCATCAGGCAGACTGGGCATTCTTGAATTCCGCGCATTTGATATGCCGCCTCACAAACAAATGAGCCTTGTACAAATGGTATTGATCCGCGCTTTAATTGCAAAATTCTGGAAGAAGCCCTATAAACATAATTTAGTAAGATGGGGTACAGAACTGCACGATCGGTTCATGTTGCCACATTATGTACACCAGGATTTAAAAGATGTGGTGAGTGATTTGAATGATGCCGGTTATGCATTTAATATGAGTTGGTTTGATCCATTTTTTGAATTCCGCTTCCCGCATTATGGAACAGTAAAACTGCAGGGAATAGAAATGGAAATAAGAATGGGTATAGAGCCCTGGCATGTGTTGGGGGAAGAAATGTCCAGCACAGGCACCGCCCGTTTTGTAGATTCTTCTTTGGAAAGGGTGCAGGTTAAATTAACAGGATTGAATGGGGCACGTTATATATTGCTGTGTAATGGCAGCCGTGTTCCTTTAAGAGAAACTTTAACCAAAGAAGTATTTGTTTGTGGTATACGTTACCGTGCATGGCAACCGCCTTCTGCATTGCACCCTACCATTGGCGTTGATACACCACTTACATTTGATATTATCGATACATGGAACAGCCGTTCTATTGGTGGCTGTACTTATTATGTGGCCCACCCGGGCGGCAGGCATTATGATACTTTCCCTGTGAACAGCTACGAGGCAGAATCAAGGCGTTTCAGCCGTTTTGGTATTACTTCTCACACACAGGACGTATTGCAACCTGCGCCGCTGGTTTCATTGAGATCTGCAGGAAATATTATTGTACATTATGTAGAACAAAACAGGCTGCCTTTCCTGGCTGATGCACCGTTGGCAGAAACGAATGTGGCTTATCCGTATACGTTAGATCTGCGGCAATTCTGGAAAAAGAAATAATAAGTGCTGCTACTGCGCCGCTTTAATATTGGAAAGGAGCATTACTGTCTCTTCTTCTGCGGTTACCTGTTGTTTTGCCCCGGGGTGAAGAACGATCATTTGCTTCTCTTTCACCTGCAGGGTCTCATTATCTGCAGAGACGATACTGATTGCTCCTTCTATTACCTGTAATGTTAGTATACCTTCAACTTCTAAATCGTCGATCGTTGCATTTTTGTGAAGCGCCGTTAATACCAGTGTCATACCATTTGTTTTAAAAACGGTAATGGCATTGCGGTCATTTTTTTCCCAGGCAGACTCTTCTTTTAGCTGGGCCGTAAATTCTTTTAAATCAATTGAAACTGCGGGCGCATCAATTATCCTGTTGCCTTCGGGGCGGTTAATGGTGGCATCATTAATTTTAACTGGCATCATATGTTTATTTTAATTTGAAGATTTCAACCTATTTGCTGAAAAAAATATGCCGGAACGCATAGCTGTACCGTAACGGATATTTGTAGATTTATTTCTACAGGAATTCTTGATTTCAGGCCTTGTTTTTATATTTAAAGGAGAAAATTACTATCAGTGTGTTGATAAGAAATGAAAAAATATTGGTAAAAATGATAGGTAAATCATTTTTTCTGATACCATACCAAACCCATCCCGAAAGTCCGATCATAAGTATAACAAGCATAAAGTATGAAATGTCTTCTGCTTTTTTTTCACGGATTATTTTTATCAGCTGCGGTAACATGGAAATGCCTGTAAAAACGCCGGCTCCTATTCCTACGTAGTTTGTGAGGTCAGTCATCAGGCTATACTAAATGTAAATTCATGCCATGAATATTATACTGCAAAGGCACGTCATCAGTTATGGATTTGTGGCATATCATTATTGTACACATTGAGAATTGTAGAGCAAATTTCTCACCTAACAATTGTATAGAATACTGATGCGGGAATAAATGCGTCATATGCCATCAGCGTATATTAAAATAAACATCGGTTTA
>JBDSOC010000121.1:0-15658 GCA_039915085.1 Chitinophagaceae bacterium | reverse complement strand
AAACATTGGCGGAGAATTTAAAAGATGTTACACCCATCAATTTTGAAACACAGGATATTTTATACCCGCTGGAAAGGCCATTAAAAGCAACCGGCCATTTGCAGATTTTGTATGGTAACCTGGCAGAAAAAGGAAGCGTGGCAAAAATTTCCGGCAAAGAAGGAGAGAAGTTTGCAGGACCTGCGCGTGTGTTCGATGGTGAGAAAGATCTTATCGCTGGTATTTCTTCAGGTAAAGTACAACCGGGAGATGTGGTAGTCATAAAAAATGAAGGACCAAAAGGTGCACCAGGCATGCCGGAAATGCTGAAACCTACTTCTGCAATTATCGGAGCCGGTTTAGGTAAATCCATTGCTTTGATTACGGATGGAAGGTTTAGCGGTGGCACACATGGATTTGTCGTAGGGCATATTACACCGGAAGCTTATGATGGCGGCTTGATAGCTTTTGTGGAAGACAATGATATAATAGAACTGGATGCCGTCAATAATACCATCAATTTAAAAGTAAGCGAACAGGTAATAGCAGCGCGAAAAAAGAACTGGAAACAACCAGCCCTGAAAGTAACAAAAGGGGTTTTATATAAATATGCAAAAACAGTTAAAGATGCCAGTGAGGGATGTGTAACGGATGAATGATACCTGCCCCAGGAGGGGAAGACCTGGCTAATATCTGAAGAAAAAAATGCGGCTCTCTGAGATTTTAGAAATTAAAGAAATTATTTTATGAGTGTAACAGAAATAACAAAAAAAATAAAACCGGAAAATTCCGCGGCTGATCAACAGTCACTGGAAGTAACTAAAGCGCCACCAGCTAATGCAACTGGTAGTGTTACCGGCTCAGTTGCCGTACTGGAAGCTTTTATTGCTGAAGGTGTGGATATCATTTTTGGTTATCCCGGCGGTGCTATTATGCCCATTTATGATGCGTTGTACGATTATAACGACAAGCTCAGGCATATACTTGTCCGTCACGAACAGGGAGCCATACATGCTGCACAGGGTTATGCACGTACTTCCGGTAAAACAGGCGTGGTGTTTGCCACCAGCGGCCCCGGTGCAACCAACCTGGTAACGGGCCTGGCAGATGCCATGATTGACAGTACACCTGTTGTTTGCATAACCGGCCAGGTGTTTGCGCATTTACTGGGGACCGATGCTTTTCAGGAAACCGATGTAATCAACATTACCACACCTGTTACCAAATGGAATTACCAGGTGACGGATGCAACAGAAATTCCGGAAGTGCTTGCAAAGGCATTTTATATTGCCGGCAGCGGCAGACCAGGTCCTGTATTAATTGATATTACCAAGAATGCACAACTGCAGAAATTTGATTATGCAGGGTATAAAAAATGTGAATATATACGCAGCTATCGTCCCAGCCCGATTGTACGTAAAGAATATGTAGAAGCAGCTGCTAAACTGATCAATGAGGCAAAGAAACCATTTGTAATTTTTGGCCAGGGAGTTATACTGGGCAGGGCGGAAAAGGAATTCGCCGCCTTTATTGAAAAATCTGGTATACCTGCAGCATGGACCATCATGGGTATGAGCGCAATACCTACCGATCATCCGCTGGGTGTTGGTATGCTGGGCATGCATGGCAATTACGGTCCTAATGTTTTAACCAATGAATGCGATGTGCTGATTGCCATTGGTATGCGTTTCGATGACCGTGTTACGGGCCGCCTTGATAAATATGCCAAACAAGCTAAAGTCATTCACCTTGATATAGATCCATCAGAAATAGATAAGAATGTAAAAACGACCGTACCAGTATGGGGAAATTGTAAGGAGACATTGCCCATGCTTACAAAACTGGTTGATCAGAAAGTGTACCCGCAATGGTTACAGGAATTTAAGGACTACCAGAAGAAAGAAGAAGATAAAGTCATTAAAGATGAACTGAACCCAACTGTAGAAATATTGACGATGGGTGAAGTGATAAAAGAATTAAACGTTCTCACAAAAGGCAATGCAATTATTGTGACTGATGTAGGCCAGCACCAGATGGTGGCTTGCCGTTATGCAAAATTCAACCAGAGCAACAGCAATATCACCAGTGGTGGATTGGGTACGATGGGTTTTGCTTTGCCTGCAGCTATCGGTGCAGCTTTTGGAGACAGTTCAAGACCAACCGTAGCTATTATTGGTGATGGCGGCTTTCAGATGACATTGCAGGAGCTTGGTACCATCATGCAGTTTAAGCCCCATGTGAAAATTATCATTCTCAACAACCAGTTTTTAGGAATGGTACGCCAGTGGCAGCAGTTGTTCCATGAAAAAAGATATTCGTTTGTAGATATCACCAGCCCTGATTTTGTACAGGTAGCCAAAGGATTTGGGATTGCAGGAAAAAGCATTTCAAAAAGAGAGGATGTGGTGAATTCATTAAAAGAAATGCTGGATCACGATGGTAGTTTTTTGCTGGAAGTAATGGTAGGAAAAGAAAACAATGTGTTCCCGATGGTGCCACAGGGACGCGGCGTAGCGGAGATTATTTTGAGTAAAGAGGAGTTGTAATAAGTTTTAAGTAGTAAGTAGTAAGTGATAAGTAATGGAGCGGGAATTATATACTACAGCTACCGCGCCCGGCTGTTTAAATTTTGAATTTTTAATTTTCACGAATATGAACAAGGAAGAATATACCATATCAGTTTATACCGAAAACCATATTGGTTTACTGAACCGTATCGCCATTATATTTTCGCGCAGGAAAATAAATATAGAAAGCCTGAATACCTCGCCTTCTGAAGTGCCCGGTATACATCGCTTTACCATTGTTATTAATGAAACCGAAGAGGTAGTTAAAAAATTGGTGCGGCAGGTAGAAAAGCAGGTAGAAGTATTAAAAGCCTATTATAATACCAATGAAGAAATCATCTGGCAGGAGCTGGCCCTGTATAAGGTACCTACGGAAATTATTGCCGAAGAAGTAAAAGTGGAAAGGTTGTTGCGCCAGCATGGAGCAAAGGCAGTAGTAATCAGAAAAGATTATACCGTTTTTGAAGTTGCCGGCCAGCGTGAAGAAACCAATAACTTAATTAAAGTACTTGAGCCGTATGGTTTGATAGAATTTGTGCGCAGTGCCCGGGTGGCCATCATAAAAGCATCCAATGGTTTTCATGAAAAACTGAAAGAATTCGAGGCACTGAAACCAGGATCGGAGATAGTAAAAAATGAATTTTTGAACCAACAGGAAGAAGTGTTTTCTATGTAAACCCCCTGGCCACCTGAAGGGCGGATGTTGGTTTACTGACAGGTGATGAATAGCAAAGTTGATTTATTTTCAATGAATGAAAAAGCGTAAAGAATAAAACAATAGCATTCAGATTGGATTCTCTTTTTCTTTGTTAATCTGTGCGACTAAAAAATATTAACTAAAACTCTTTTATTAAACACCGCTAAGAAACGGGATTTGGAAAAACGATTATCTCCTTTTCTCTTTTTACTCTTAGCCCAAAAAAAACAAGATGGCAAAACTAAATTTCGGCGGCGTAGAAGAAAACGTAGTAACTCGTGATGAGTTCCCGCTGGCAAAAGCACAACAGGTACTGAAAAATGAAGTAGTAGCAGTAATTGGTTACGGTGTACAGGGCCCCGGCCAGGCGCTTAACCAGAAAGATAATGGTATCAATGTAATTGTTGGTCAGCGTAAAAATTCTAAAAGCTGGGATAAAGCCGTGCGTGATGGTTTTGTACCTGGTGAAACATTGTTTGAAATTGAAGAAGCTTTGCAAAAAGGCACTATCATTTGCTATTTGCTAAGTGATGCTGCTCAGATTGCCATGTGGCCAACAGTAAAGAAAAATCTTACCGCAGGTAAAGCATTATATTTTTCTCATGGTTTTGGTATCACTTTTAAAGAACAGACCCATATTGTTCCGCCGGCTGATGTAGACGTATTTTTAGTAGCGCCAAAGGGGTCAGGAACTTCACTGCGCCGGATGTTTCTGCAGGGCCGCGGTCTAAACAGCAGCTACGCTATCTTCCAGGATGCCACAGGTAAAGCAAAAGAAAGAGTTATTGCTTTGGGTATTGCTGTTGGAAGCGGCTATTTATTTGAAACAGATTTCAGAAAAGAAGTATACAGTGATCTTACCGGCGAACGCGGTACATTGATGGGCGCTATCCAGGGAATCTTTGCTGCACAGTACCAGGTATTGCGCGATAAAGGTCACACACCTTCCGAAGCATTCAATGAAACAGTAGAAGAATTGACACAATCGCTGATGCCACTGGTAGCAGAAAATGGTATGGACTGGATGTATGCGAATTGCTCTACCACTGCACAACGCGGTGCGCTGGACTGGTGGAAAAAATTCCGTGATGCTACAGCTCCTGTTTTTAAAGAATTGTACGAAAGTGTTGCCGCAGGTAAAGAAAGCCAGCGCAGTATTGACAGCAACAGCCAGGCCGATTACCGCGAAAAATTGGATGCAGAATTAAAAGAACTGCGCGAAAGCGAAATGTGGCAGGCTGGTAAAACGGTAAGAAGCCTTCGTCCGGAAAATCAACAACCTGCTGAAGCGAAAGACAAGAAACTGGCGCAGGCCATAAATTAAAATAATGACAGAAAAAACGCAGGTTAACAAACAGTATACTACTTGTCCTAACCTGCGTTTTTTTAGCTAAGTATAAAATATTTATACAAAACGTAAATACGAAAGCTTATTACTGAAATAACAGGATGTATTTTTCTATACTGCTGACCAGTTTGAATACTAAATACTACATATTTCTATACTAAATTCATGAACACTACAACACCTGCACACGTACAACTGGATTATGCACAGGCTGCAGAACGATTGAAAAAAGTGGTTAACCGGACACCGCTTTCCCTGAACCAGAACCTTTCACGCAAATACAAGTGTAATGTGTATTTGAAAAGGGAAGATCTGCAGATAGTCCGGTCCTATAAATTACGGGGTGCATATAATATGATGAGTACCCTTGCGCCTGATCAGTTACAGAAAGGCGTTGTTTGCGCGAGTGCCGGAAACCATGCGCAGGGATTTGCGTACAGTTGTAAAAAGCTGAACGTAAAAGGTGTGGTATTTATGCCTTTTGTTACACCCAACCAGAAGGTTCACCAGACAAAAATGTTCGGCGAAGATTTTGTTGAAGTAATACTGACAGGCGATACATTTGACGATTGCGCGGTAGCTGCAAAAAAGTATACACTGGAAAAAGGCATGGTGTTTATTCCTCCGTTTGATGATTATAAAATCATTGAGGGCCAGGCAACAGTTGGCGTAGAAATTTTAGAAGATCAGCCGCAGGTAGATTATTTGTTTATACCCGTTGGCGGCGGTGGCTTAAGTGCAGGGGTTGGCTCTTATTTTAAAGCCTTTTCACCACAAACAAAGATTATTGGTGTGGAACCTGCAGGTGCCCCTGCCATGTATGAATCAAAACTGGCAGGTAAACCAGTCACACTTGAAACCATTGATCGGTTTGTTGATGGGGCCGCTGTAAAAAGGGTAGGAGATATTACTTTCTCCATTTGCAAAGAAGTATTGAATGATGTGCACCTGGTGGCGGAAGGAAAAGTTTGTTCCACTATCTTAAAACTATACAATGAAGATGCTATTGTGGTAGAACCAGCCGGTGCTTTATCTATTGCTGTATTGGACGATTATGCAGAAGAAATAAAAGGAAAAAATATTGTTTGTATAGTAAGCGGCAGCAATAATGATATTGATCGTATGCAGGAAATTAAGGAACGCAGCCTTCAGTTTGAAGGATTAAAGCATTATTTCCTGGTTCGTTTTGCACAGCGCCCGGGTGCATTAAAAGAATTTGTAAATCATGTATTGGGACCAAACGATGACATTACCCGTTTTGAATACATGCAAAAGCACAACAAAGAAACAGGTCCTGCATTGGTAGGTGTTGAATTAAAAGAACGCCAGGATTATGATATCCTGCTAAAAAATATGCAACGTTTCCAGATAAATTATACTGAGTTGAACAAAAACGATAATTTATTTGGTTACCTGGTATAATGAGAAGTGTGGAAATGGAAAATTGCTGATTTTGGGATTTTGAGATTTCTTATAGTTAAGATGCCGTACAAATCACGAAATTTAAAAAATCATAGCATTTTGCAATAGACACCGGGCATCGGGCATGAAAAAATACACGCGTAATTTCATTAAAACCTATTGGTTTATTTGTTGTTATAGAACGTTACAGTTACTAACATGAGGTGATTAAAATTATTGACTGATTATATAAATTTTGTCTATTTATATGTATTTTTAAACAGTTGCTTGCTTGTTCCTTAACATCCGCCCCGAAAAACCGCTTTTTCATTGAATTTTTTCTAACAAAACTGTCTTTTAGCCATGGCAAGCAATACTGGTTTATACTCTCCCGAATTTGAACGTGACGCATGCGGTATTGGTTTTGTAGCCAATATCAAGGGTAATAAAAGCCACCAGATAGTTTCTGACGCACTTACCGTGCTTGAAAATATGGAGCATCGTGGTGCATGCGGTTGTGAAAGCAATACCGGTGACGGCGCTGGTTTAATGATCCAGACACCGCATGAATTTTTCTTTGATGAATGTATAAAACTCGGTATCCATCTGCCTGCATTTGGCCGGTATGGTGTTGGCGTTATTTTCTTTCCACAAGAAATTCGTTTACGCGAAGAGTGCCGCGATATTTTCAACCGCTCTGCAGAAAAACTTGGCCTGGAAGTAATTGGGTACCGCAAAGTGCCCGTAGAAAGGGAAGACATCGGCCCAACAGCTTTGAGTGTAGAACCTGAAATGGAACAGGTTTTTATTGCCTGCCCCGACCATATCTCTAATTCTGATGATTTTGAACGCAAATTATTTGTGCTGCGTAATTACGCCAGCCACACCATACACAATTGTGTAAGAAAAGATGCTATAGGTTTTTACATAGCCTCCCTGTCTTATAAAACAGTTGTATACAAAGGACAATTGACCAGCCGGCAAGTACGCAAGTATTTCCCTGACTTAAACAATAAAAGAATTGTATCTGCTTTTGGACTGGTGCATTCACGGTTTGCTACCAACACTTTTCCTTCCTGGAAATTAGCACAGCCATTCCGGTACATAGCACATAATGGTGAAATAAACACTTTACAAGGCAACCTTAATTGGTTGAAATCCAGCGAACATGCATTTTCTTCTCCATTTTTTACAAAGGAGGAAATGGAGATCCTTTTGCCAATCATCACTACCGGGCAATCTGATTCTGCCTGCCTTGATAACATGATTGAGCTGCTGACTTTCACTGGTCGCTCTCTGCCGCATGTAATGATGATGCTGATACCCGAAGCATGGGACGCCAATGATCAGATGGATCCTGTTAAAAAGGCGTTTTATGAATACCACGCTTCTATCATGGAACCCTGGGATGGCCCTGCCGCTATTTCATTTACAGATGGTAAAATGATCGGTGCTACGCTCGATAGAAATGGCCTTCGTCCTTCAAGGTATTGTGTTACCAATGACGACAGGGTTATTATGGCTTCAGAAGCGGGTGTATTGACTGTAGACCAGAAAACAGTAATAGAAAAAGGCAGGCTCCAGCCAGGTAAAATGTTTGTGGTAGACATGGAGCAGGGCCGCATCATCAGCGATGATGAATTAAAATCGAAAATATGTTCACAAAAGCCTTATGGAGATTGGCTGAACCAATATAAAATACGCCTGGAAGAACTGGAAGAACCAAGGGTAGCATTTACCCATTTATCGGATACTTCTATTTCCAGGTACCAGAAAGCGTTTGGTTATAGTACTGAAGATATTGATACCATTATCAAACCTATGGCATTGGATGGAAAAGAACCCATCGGATCAATGGGAACTGATATACCACTTGCTGTGTTAAGTGATCAGCCGCAGCACCTGAGCAGTTATTTCAAACAATTATTTGCGCAGGTAACCAATCCGCCCATTGATCCAATCCGTGAAAGAATGGTGATGAGCCTTGCGGCATTTGTAGGCAATAATGGTAACCTGCTGGATGAAGATCCAAAGCATTGCCATACTGTAGCATTAAAACATCCTATTCTTACCAGCACCGAACTGGAAAAATTGCGCAGTATTGATACGGGTATTTTCCAGGCTAAAACATTGCAAACTTATTTCAGGGCTGATGGCAAACCTGGTTCCCTGAAAGCCGGGCTTGACCGGCTCTGCCGGTATGCGGAAGATGCGGTGCATGATGGTTTTGAAGTGTTGATTTTGTGTGACCGGGCCGTGGATTCTGAACATGTTGCCATACCAAGCCTGCTGGCAACAGCAGCCGTACATCATTTTCTGATCCGCAAAGGTTTGCGCGGGCAGGTAGGCATTGTTGTAGAAGCAGGAGATGTATGGGAAGTACACCATTTTGCCTGTTTACTGGCATTTGGCGTAACAGCTATTAATCCATACCTCGCGCTTGCATCTATCCGTAACATGAAAGTGAACAATGAAATTGATACCAAATTTTCATGGGAAGATCTTCGCAAAAATTATATCAAAGCGGTTAATGATGGCCTGCTGAAAGTATTTTCTAAAATGGGTATTTCAACACTGCAGTCTTACCAGGGGGCACAGATTTTTGAAATACTCGGTCTTAATAAAGATGTAGTAAATATGTATTTTACGGGTGCTACATCACGTATAGAAGGAGTGGGACTGGATGAGGTGGCCAAAGAAGCGCTGGCGAAACATTATTTTGCATTCAGTAAGAAAAATGTTCCGGTAGACAGGTTGCCGGCTGGTGGTATTTACCAGTGGAAACGCAAAGGCGAATTTCATTTATTTAATCCCCAGACCATTCACCTGCTGCAGTATTCAACCAAAATGAATGATTACAATACATTCAAAAAATATACAAAAGCGGTTAATGATCAAAGTGAGAAAGCGGTCACACTCCGCAGCCTGTTCAGGTTTAAACGCAGCCGTCCTGCCATACCTGTAACAGAAGTAGAGCCCGCAGAAAATATTTACAAACGTTTTGCTACCGGCGCCATGAGTTTTGGGTCTATTTCATGGGAAGCGCATACAACGCTTGCCATCGCCATGAACAGGCTGGGTGGTAAAAGTAATACTGGTGAAGGTGGGGAAGATGAAAGACGTTATGATAAGCTGCCCAATGGAGATTCTATGCGCAGTGCTATCAAACAGGTAGCCAGTGCAAGGTTTGGCGTAACCAGTTTATATCTTACAGAAGCAGATGAATTGCAGATAAAAATGGCCCAGGGTGCAAAGCCAGGTGAAGGTGGACAGTTGCCAGGCTATAAAGTAGATGAATGGATAGGAAGGACAAGGCATTCCACCCCCGGAGTTGGTTTAATATCACCACCGCCTCATCACGATATTTATTCTATTGAAGATTTGGCGCAGTTAATTTTTGATCTGAAGAATGCTAACCGCGCTGCACGTATCAATGTAAAATTGGTTTCAAAAGCAGGTGTGGGTACCATTGCGACCGGCGTAGCAAAAGCAAAAGCGGATGTTATTTTAATCTCCGGATTTGATGGTGGCACGGGTGCTTCACCAATCAGCTCTGTTAAGCATGCCGGTTTACCGTGGGAGTTGGGCCTGGCAGAAACACACCAGACGCTTGTAAAAAATAAATTGCGTAGCAGGGTAATTGTACAGGCAGATGGCCAGATGAAAACAGGCCGCGATATTGCCATTGCTACTTTACTGGGCGCAGAAGAATGGGGCGTAGCCACGGCCGCCCTTGTGGTGGAAGGATGTATTATGATGCGCAAATGCCATATGAATACTTGTCCTGTAGGCGTGGCAACACAAGACCCGGAATTAAGGAAAAGATTTACCGGTAACGCAGATCATGTGGTTAACTTTTTCAAATTCATGGTACAGGAATTCAGGGAAATTATGGCCGACCTTGGCTACCGCACCGTAAATGAAATGGTGGGCCAGGCAGATAACCTGGAAGTAAGACCGGATATTACACACTGGAAATTCAGCAAGCTTGATTTATCACCTATATTATACAAAGAGCCAGCATCCGCTTTTACAGGTATATACAACCAGGAAAAACAGGATCATGGTCTTGATGACGTATTGGACTGGAAGCTTCTCAAAGCGGCACAACCTGCTATTGATAAACAACAAAGGGTTGTTGCGTCTTTTCCTATCCGTAATATAGACAGAACAGCAGGTACCATTCTTTCTAATGAGATTACAAAAAAATACAGGGCGGCTGGTTTACCGGAAGATACCATTCACTTCAACTTTACCGGAACAGCCGGTCAGAGTTTTGGTGCATTTAATACCAATGGTGTTACACTGGAACTTGAAGGAGATGCGAATGATTATTTTGGAAAAGGATTAAGCGGTGCAAGACTTATCATCTATCCTTCACGCGAAGCCACATTCATTCCGGAAAATAACAGCATCATTGGCAATGTTGCTTTTTATGGTGCAACTTCCGGTGAATCATTTATCCGTGGAAAAGCGGGCGAACGGTTTGGCGTGCGTAATTCGGGTGCCAATGTAGTGGTAGAAGGAGTGGGGGATCACGGTTGTGAATACATGACCGGCGGACAGGTAGTCATCCTGGGTGATACAGGCAGAAATTTTGCGGCGGGTATGAGTGGTGGTATTGCCTATGTCTATGATGTAAAAGGAAAGTTCAGTGAAAATTGCAACAAAGAAATGGTTGATCTTGATCCGCTTGACCAGGAAGATGCCGGTTTGCTCAATGATATGATTACAAAACACTACGCGTATACAGCCAGTACCGTAGCCAAATTTGTACTGGATGATTTTGAAAATCAGCTGAAGAATTTCATTAAAATATTTCCCAAAGATTACAAGAAGGTACTCAGCGAGAAGAAAAAGCAAAAAGTGGAAGTGGGAAAATAAATTAAGTAAAAATTTAAAAGTAAAAATTCAAATGCCGGCTAAATGTCCGGCCTGAGCTTTTGACTTTTAAATTTTGACTTTTTACTTGTGTTCAATTACAAAATATAGAAAATGGGTAAACCAACGGGTTTTATGGAATTCACAAGGGAACTGCCTGGGAAAAAACCGGTGCAGGAGCGGTTGCTGCATTATAATGAATTCATCGACAGGTATTCAGATGAAAAGCTGAACCAGCAGGCTGCACGTTGTATGGATTGTGGCATACCGTTCTGTCACAGTGGTTGTCCGCTGGGCAATGTAATTCCGGAATTTAATGATGCAGTTTATCAAAAGAACTGGCAGGAGGCATATGATATATTAACTTCTACCAATAATTTTCCTGAGTTTACCGGCCGTATTTGCCCTGCTCCGTGCGAAAGTGCCTGTGTGCTGGGTATTAACCAGCCGGCAATAACCATTGAAGAAATAGAGAAGCATATTATTGAAATCGCTTTCGACAAAGGTTTTGTAAAAGCCAGGAGGCCTAATGTACGTACAGGAAAAAAGATAGCCGTGGTGGGTTCGGGTCCGGCCGGACTGGCTGCTGCTGCGCAACTGAATTATGCAGGTCACTCAGTAACCGTTTATGAAAGGGATGATGCACCGGGTGGTTTATTACGGTACGGCATACCCGATTTTAAGCTGGAAAAATGGGTGGTAGATCGCAGGGTGAAACTGATGGAAGAAGAAGGTGTGGTGTTTATATGTAATGCCAATGTAGGCGTTAACGTTAGTATCAATGATTTACTGAGAGAAAATCATGCAATTGTTTTATCCGGTGGTTCTACTGTACCGCGCGATTTAAGAATTCCGGGGCGTGATTTAAATGGCGTTTATTATGCCATGCAGTTTTTAAAACAACAGAATAAAAGGAATGCCGGCAAGGATCCGTTTGCCAATCCTGAAATTGAAAGTAATATTTTTCCAGATGAGTTGCTGGCCACAGGTAAAAACGTAGTAGTGATTGGTGGTGGTGATACCGGTAGCGACTGTGTAGGGACCTCTAACCGTCATGGTGCCGTTTCTGTTACGCAGTTTGAGTTATTGCCAAAGCCGCCAGATGGCAGGACTGAGTTTATGCCCTGGCCTTCTTATCCAATGACACTGAAAGTTTCCAGTTCTCACGAAGAAGGTGCAGAAAGAAGATGGGCAGTAGCTACAAAAGAATTTATAGCTGATGATAAAGGCAATTTAAAGGCGCTTAAAATAGTTGAGCTTGAGTGGAAAACCGGTCCTGATGGAAGATCCGTCCAGTTTACGGAAGTAGCCGGAAGTGAGCGGGAGATACCATGTGAACTAACGTTACTGGCCATGGGTTTTGTTTCTCCGCAGCAACAGGGCCTATTGACAGAACTTGGCGTTGAGCTGGATGAAAGGGGCAATGTAAAAGCAACCGAAAAAGCATACAGGACAAATATTCCTAAAGTGTTTACTGCGGGGGATATGCGCCGCGGTCAAAGTCTGGTTGTTTGGGCAATAAGTGAAGGAAGGGAATGTGCCCGGAAAGTAGACGAATTTTTAAATGATGGGGTGTCTATTTTAGAGAGCAAAGATCAAAACCTGATGTTGGCATTATAAAATTGAATGATGAATCGCGTTAGTAAGCCATCCGCTCTGCAGGATGGCTTTTTTTTGTCTTCCCTGTCTTCGTGATGGACTGCTGTTCCTTTTTAAGCAGTACACTTCCCCAAAGCTTGTAGCTGCTAAGATTGTCATCTGCATATAAAGGATAATTATATTATTAATTTATATAATATAAATAATTTTGTAATTTATTACCCATTTTTAATTTATTTATACAATTAATTCACCTTCCTATTTTATTGAAGTTAGCTGACTGAATTTGTGGATAACTTGAAGATCAATAACATACACGAAAACTTTTTAAACGGGGATTTATAAAAAAATACATTACGAATAATTATATATCAACATTTGATTTTTATTTGACCGTTTTTATTTATTTTAGCTAAATATTATTAAATGTTTACTTTTTCTCTTATTACTTTAACTAAAAACTAATGCAATGCTCAAACTGACTTTAAAAAAGGTACTTCCATTTTTTGTGTTGGCCGCTGTTTCTGTAATTGCCATTTTCATTAAACCTGACACTGTTTTTGATGGCTCCAAAATTTACAGTGGCTCAGATATTTCCTGGATAATTGTTGCTACCGCCATGGTATTCATCATGACGCCGGGACTTGCTTTTTTTTATGGTGGAATGGTAAACAGGAAGAACGTTCTTTCTACAATGATCAAAAGTTTTGTTGCGGCGGGCATTGTGAGTATTCTTTGGCTGGTATGCGGATTCAGCATGTCTTTTGGCCCGTCTATTCATGGAATAATCGGCAATCCAATGACTTTTGCCTTTTTTAAGGGTGTTTTTTCTTCTACACCATGGCCAGGCGGACCAACCATCCCTATGCCCTTGTTTGCATTGTTTCAATTAATGTTTGCGATTATCACCCCGGCCCTGGTGGTGGGTGCGGTAGCTGAGCGTATAAGATTCACAGCGTATGTATTATTCATTATTCTCTTTTGTGTATTAATATATTTTCCTGTTGCGCATTGGGCATGGCATCCTGAAGGCTTTCTTGCTAAAATGGGTGTACTCGACTTTGCGGGTGGTACAGTTGTACATATCACTGCTGGTTGTGCAGCGCTGGCTGGCGCCATTGTGTTAAAAAGGAGAAAAGCACATATTGAAAAAATTGAAATGCATCCTGCCAATGTACCTTATGTGTTAATAGGTACAGGTTTACTATGGTTTGGCTGGTTCGGTTTTAATGCTGGCTCTGCTCTGGCAGCAAATGACCTGGCAGTTTCAGCTTTTGCAGCTACCAATACAGCCGCCGCTTCTGCTGGACTTACCTGGATGTTTTTTGATGTATTGAGAGGCAAAAAACCTTCTGTTCTTGGATTTTGTATCGGTGCAGTGGTTGGCCTTGTTGCTATTACACCAGGTTCTGGTTTTATAGGTGTGGCAAACAGTGCATTTGTAGGTTTTATTGCTGCAATTATCTCTAACCTGGTATGTGCATGGAAGGCAAAATCTTCACTGGATGACACACTTGATGTATTTCCTTGTCATGGTGTAGGTGGTATGGTGGGTATGTTGCTGACTGGTGTCTTTGCCAATCACGCAGTAAATAGTGTAGTAGGTTTGGATGGAACAGCAAATCACCAGGGGTTAATATATGGTGGAGATTTGTTCGGCCCGCAGTTTATAGGAATGGCCATTGTTGTTACCTATAGTTTTGTTGTATCATTTATCATCTTCAAATTTATCAATTTTATACTTCCATTGCGTGTAAGTGTTGAAGAAGAAGAAATGGGTCTTGATGCTTCTCAGCATGACGAAAACTATGTACAGGGAACTTTGCTTGTTAAAAACAGCGACTAATAAAATAAAAGGATCGATTGCCGCCAGTATGAATTAAGTGTAATAAACAACATAGTTCATCAATAAAAAAAGGTACGGTTACATGTTCGCTTCTGACCAAGCTCATATAGCCATACCTTTTATTTAACCTTAAAATCAACTGCAATGTTAAGAAAAATCTCCGTTTCGGCAATGGCCGTAGTATGCCTTATGCAAGCCAGGGCCCAGGATTCTACAAAAACGCCGGAACCTGTAAAAACTACTACTATTACAGGTTCAGTGGACGTTTATTACAGGTTTAATTTTGCAAATGCAAAAAGTACATTGTCTACAAATAATGCTACCAGTTTTACCAATTCTCACAATTCATTTGAATTGGGTATGGCTTCTGTAAAACTGGCGCATTCTTTTGGCAAAATCGGCGCTGTTGTTGATCTTGGTTTTGGTACACGTGCCAAAGAATTCTCTTATAATGAAGATGGTATTACCCAGGCAGTAAAACAGGCATATATCACTTTTGCACCTTCCAGTAAAGTAACATTTACAGCGGGTAAATTTGCCACCCATGTTGGATATGAATTACTGGACCCACAGCTTAACCGCAACTACAGTATGAGCTACATGTTTTCTTACGGGCCTTTTTCTCATACAGGTTTAAAAATGGATGTTGCTTTATCCAGTACTGCAGGGTTTATGATAGGTGTTACCAATCCTACTGATTACTTATCCGCACCATTTGAGAAAAAATTCGCCATTGCACAGTTTCATGCTGGTACTGCCAATGGAAAATTTACTGCCTACCTTAATTATGTTGGCGGAAAAGATACCAGTAAAACTTCTCAACACCAGCTTGATGTAGTTGCTATTATTAAGCCATCCGCCATGTTTAGTTTTGGTGCAAATGGCACTGTTAAATGGGTAAAACCAGATGGGGTTAAATCTGAGCACTGGTCAGGTATTGCTGGTTATTTTAATATTGATCCTACAGATAAATTTGGGTTCGCAGT
This sequence comes from Chitinophagaceae bacterium, assembly GCA_039915085.1. Taxonomy (GTDB): domain Bacteria; phylum Bacteroidota; class Bacteroidia; order Chitinophagales; family Chitinophagaceae; genus JACMLD01. Next base: position 354 of record JBDSOC010000121.1, on the reverse strand, counting down.
TCGTCTTGAAGAATTTTGGGATAAAAAAAATGTAACTGGCTATTTTGGGAACAGTATGTTTGAAGGAACGCTTACTCTAAATATCAAACCAATGGCTGGGTTAATTATTATGCCTGAGCTGAGAATAGACCATGCTACAGACAAATATTTCATCAAGAATGACGGGGCGGGTACAAATGGAACTGCATCATTCTTAGTGGCTGCTGTATATAGTTTTTAATTTCCAGTTATCTTATTTAATTGAGTGAATAAGTAGTGCAGGCCTGGTTGCATTACTGCAATAAGTCAAACTGCAGTGTAATAAATCAGCATTTTAAGTTTTTCATATAGGCAAGCAATCGTTGAGGCCGTCCA
>JBDSOC010000305.1:0-49433 GCA_039915085.1 Chitinophagaceae bacterium | reverse complement strand
ATCATATTGACGGCCGGTGCCTGTGCCGGTATGGCGGCTATTTTTGGTAGTCCCCTGGCTGCGGTATTGCTGGCCATAGAATTATTATTGTTTGAATTTTCGCCACGTTCCATCATCCCGGTAGCCCTGGCATGCATTACGGGTGCAGGGATGCATCTTCTTCTTTTTGAAAGCGGCCCGGTATTCGCCATGGCCACTATTCCGATGCCCACTACCGGGGCTTTGGGTACTTACATTTTATTGGGCCTTTTTGTTGGTGTTATTGCCTCCCTGCTTTCCAAATCAGTTTATATAGTAGAAGATTTTTTTGAAAAATTGCCCATCCACTGGATGTGGTGGCCGGCTATTGGTGCCGTTGCAGTGGGTGTTACCGGTTATTATGCACCATTTACAATGGGTGTTGGTTACGACAATATTCAACAGCTCTTAACAGGCACTTTGCCTTTAACCATGTTGTACTCCCTTTGTTTTCTTAAATATATTTCCTGGGTAATAGCACTTGGCAGCGGTACTTCTGGTGGAACGCTGGCACCATTATTTACCATTGGCGGGGCCCTGGGCGCATTGCTGGGTATAGCTGTATTGCATTTTTTTCCTTCCCTGCAAATTAATATTGCCACCGCTGCACTCGTGGGCATGGCCGCTATGTTTGCCGGGGCATCCAGGGCTTTTCTTACATCGGTAGTATTTGCATTGGAAACAACCGGGCAATTGAATGGTTTGTTACCACTCATGGGAGCTTGCGCAGCAGCCTACTTTATTTCCTTTTTTCTTATGAAAGGAAGCATTATGACCGAAAAGATTCAGCGAAGGGGTGTACAAACACCCGATTCCTATGAACCTGATATCCTTCAGACTACCAATGTGGAGCTATTGGTTACACCAATGCCTGTTGAAACCGAAAACATGCCCTATGTCTACACTACGGATGATATCGGCCTGGCAGCAGAAATGATGGGCAAGTATAGCCAGGATACTTTATTGGTGTTAGATAATAAAAAGAGCCGGAAGCCTGTAGGAATTGTCACCACTGCATCTGTCATGGAATTCTATAGTAACCAGAAACAAAAAGATCACCAGTATGATTCTCCCAACAGGACACGAAGACTAATGGTGCAGGGAAGAAAGCTGGTAAAAAAAATGAGGAAATAACAAATGCATTATTAATACAAGCAGTAAAACATGAAACAATGGCAAACATTCTTATAAAACGTGTATGCGATCCTGTTGCAAAAAAAGACGGCTTTCGTGTACTGGTTGATCGTTTATGGCCAAGGGGATTAACAATAGACGCGGTGCATGCAGATGCCTGGATGAAAGAACTGGCGCCGTCTCCTTCGTTACGTATTTGGTTTAAACACTACCCCGAAAAATGGCCGGTTTTTTCCAGTTCCTATTTGCAGGAACTCAGGATAAATGATTTGCAAAAAAAAGTCAACCTTTTCCTGTAACACATTATTTGACTGTTTAAATTTTATTATGACAGATGAAACATATACAGGAATGGCCTCCGTTGCTATTCATGCTTCCAGCGCTTTAACAGCGGGCAATTCGCACCTCGTGCCCATATTTGCTACTTCTGCTTTTACGTTTGACAGTGCAGAACAGGGCATGGATCGTTTTTCCGGAAAAGAACCAGGATTTATTTATTCCCGTTTTGGCAACCCGACTACTGCGGCGGCGGCGGAAACAATAGCAGCCCTGGAAGCATTTGGTCTTTGCAATGAAACGGGTGGACCACTTATATTAAAAGCATTGTTACATGCGAGCGGGCAGTCTGCCATGGCAACCATGTTTCTTGCAAATCTTTCCGCAGGTGATGCGGTCTTATCACATTATTCTTTATATGGGGGTACCCATGAGTTTTTGTATGGTTTTTTAAACAAATTTGGTATTACCGGTTTGATTGAAAACCTGCATGATACGAACCTGGTGGAAGATGTTATTAAGAAGAATCCATCAATTAAAATTATCCATATTGAAACCCCGGCGAATCCTACAATGCAATGCATTGATCTTGAAGTTATTTGTGCACTTGCAAAAAAACACAACCTGAAGGTAACAGTTGATAATACATTTGCCACACCATACTTACAACAACCATTTAAATACGGTGTTGATTTTGTTTTTCATTCAACAACTAAATTTCTTAACGGGCATGGTAGTGCTATTGGCGGCGTATTAATTGGCAAGGATATCCCGTTTATGAATAAGCAGGTTTATAATACATATAAATTATTGGGTGGTAACAGCAATCCTTTTGATGCCTATCTGCTTATGCAGGGCATTAAGACATTACCAATCAGAATGGATCTGCATTGCAGCAATGCGGCAAAAGTAACCGGTTATCTCTCTAAGCATTCCGCTGTTGCAAAAGTTAATTACAACGGCTTGCCCTATCACCCTGATTATCAAATTTCATTAAAACAGATGCGCAGGCATGGCGCTGTTTTAAGCTTTGAATTAAAGAATGGATTTGAAGGCGGCAAACAATTTATCAATAAACTAAAAATGTGCGTGCGGGCAGTATCAGTTGGTACAACAGATACTTTAATTTCTCATCCGGCATCTATGTCTCATTCCGGTATGTCGCGTGAGGACAGGTATAAATCTGGCATTACTGATGGGCTCATCCGTATGAGTGTCGGATTAGAAAACAGCAACGACATTTTAAATGATCTTGAACAGGCTTTAAAGTCCGGAACCGTATAAATCCTATTCACTGGATCTTATAAAACCTGCCATATTTTTCAGTTTTATCTATACTGGCGAATAATATCCGGTACTTCCATGCCATGGCAGGGTTTCGTATTAACATCCATATCGGATACGTTATATTTTCAAATTAAGTATAGCACGGTACAGGTCTTAATACCGTTCCGGTGTGTTGGCAGAATATTCATTGTATACCACCACCTTGATTTGATCATTGTGCTTTCGGAAAATTACCATTAGCCACTTCTTAGTTCGAATTGATTATCTCCCGGCCGATGGCTTATAAAGAAAAGCCTGATAGTCAGGTTTAAAAATCAGCGATAAAATATTATTGAAGAAATTTAGTAACCGGTCCGGCCGCCTTTGTTACCCATTCTTCACCAGCATTGAAGTAAAAATCAACTTTATTTTGCAGTAACGTGCTGGTTACAGAAATCATTTCTGGCAGCCAGTCAGATCCAGGACCGCCGGTAAGCAATTGCACCGTAAGACTTTTAATTTCTCCTATATCATTTCCTTCTATCCGTATCCAGGTCGTTGTTCCGCGCTCAAGTTCTTCCGGTGTACTGGCATTATAAGGCAAGCTTTTCAAAGATCTGCCTGTAGCACCGGTGAGGGTGAAAACTACATCAGCATTGGTGCCGGCCAGCGCTTTGTCCGCAGTCCTTACTTCCAATATATACCTGGGAACTATAGCTGCGGAAAAAGGATTATATTTTGATTGCGCCAGCACATATGAGTTATTGTATGGTGATGTTGCAATTAACCGGGCCAGTTTTTCTACTGAGCCAGCATCCACCATGATGCCGTCAATATATGTATTCAGGTATTTTCGCAACGATGCTTCCTGCGAAAGTACCCAGGTATAAATAAATCCAAAGCTTTCCGGCTCATACTGATGACGGCAGTTTTGAGCGTCCATTATGTTTTTAAAAACACCCGATTTGTTCAAAAAAGTGGTAATACCATCTGCATAGGAAATATTTTTTTGTCCGCCAGCCTTGAATATTTGCTGCAGTTCAAGCGGTGAAACATTCGATTCGTCCACGCCGATGCCTACATTCGGATAGTTTCCTCTATACTGATTTATAAAATCATGGTCATCGGAATGAGTCATCAGCATCATTACCCCGTCAAAATATTCCCCGGAAAAATTTTCCTTTACCAGTTTCATAAATTCATTGGGGTCAAAGTCAGTAGTCTTTAAATCCCAGATCATCATGGCCAGGTTATAAGAATGGGCACGAAGCAATGTTTTTAGATCTTGTAAATAATCCTGCACGGTTGGCGTACCCTCATAGGATAGCTGCGGCTGGTGACTCACGTAGTATTTGCCCTCCGCGTAAACGATATCGGGTTCCAGCCCGTTTGCACCTTTGTCTAAAAATGCGGCGGCTTCTTCAATGGTATTGGGATTGTGTCCAATTATGTAGAAAGGTCTTCTGAATGTATTCATGTACTGTTCAGTTATCTTTAACTATTTTTTTCTTGTTCCGAAAATAAAAATACGGTAATTACAGATACTACTATTAAATCACTGTTGTCCAAATTATGGGACATGTATGCATAATCAACTATTTTTTTTCGGTAATTATCCAAATTCTTAAGTACCCCCGGTTTGCCCGGCATCCGTACGTATACATTTTATCTGCATCAAAAACAAGGCTGTCTTTTGGGATACCATGTGCCGGGTCCGTGCGGCACACCCAGTTGTTAATGTGCTGCTTAAAGAGATGTATTGTGGAAATGTTGCAAAAAAATACGGTGGAATCTGTGCCTTCTGTTTGCTGGCCCTGCCGCATGCGATCAAATATAAAAAATAAGGTGCCAACAGTGTGTACCGGAAGCCCATCTGTCTCCCTGCATATCACATACCCGGTTATCAATTTTTCATAAATCTCATGATTAAATTTCTCATATCCTGGTTGTTTTATTGGTGTAGGGTGCTGGCACAGTTGCCTGCGGTGGAATACAATTACCCGCAATTGAATGCCCGTGGCACTTCAAAAATAAATGGCAACCGCTATTTCCTCCAGCTTCCTTATTTTTACATTCCATTTTTTGATTAATATACTTTATGACCACAGACGAAATATTGCAGCAATTAACCCCGGCACAAAGAACTGAACTGCAGGGCAACCTCCAAATCATTGCCGCCAATGCATCAGGGGACTATAAAAAAAAACCTGAGCAATTTGCACAGCTAAGCGCCCCTGTTCATTTAAAGGGTAATATTTACCTGAACGTCACCATATCACTTCACCAGGGGGATAAGGATATAGTCCACCCGGTTATCGAGAACATTGACCAGTTTGAAAGCGCGGATGCTTACCTGAATGCCACCCATAAAACGCAGGTGTAAAGACCGGACTGCAACCATTGAAATAATGCGGGTTATTGATACCTTCCGGCGCAGAACCTGATTTTCATTTTCAGTAATATTTCCCCTTGTTTAATAAACTTCGGGTGCTGCTGGTATTTATATAAGTATATATACGGATCCGAATACGTATAGCCACTTTACAAAGTGCAACCCGGCTTGTTATCTTTGCAAAGGTTTTTCATAGGATATTGGATTTTAAAACGGGGTGCATTTCCATGCGGCCCTTTTTTTTGCTTTTTTGCCGGCACTAATTTCCATAGCTATTTTTATAACTACCCGCGTGGTAACGGAAACAAGAATGCAATTTTTCTCCGCCCTTCCGGCAGCGTGCCGATGGCGCTGAACTGTTTGGATCGCAATAGGTATAGCGGGAAAATGTAACCGTAAACAGCATCAAAGATTATATTGGAAAAAAACCAAACTATAAGATGAGGGTTACGCGGACATTGACACTTCATTAATAAGTATAACGTCCAAATATTTGAAATGAGTGGATAGAATGTCCCCGTCATTCTTTTTTTTAGTTTGCCGGGTAAACACAAATCATATGAGGATAAAAGGAGAAAAATTGAATACGGTTTACACCAGGAAAGCTGCGTATAATCTTCAGCCGGCCGGCCGGGATGAAGGGTTGAACCAGGTGTCTACCGGGGTTTGCCAGTTTGAAGACATTCCTTTATAATAATATTCATTACTGGCAGGGTCGTATGAATAATCCTTACTCCATGCCGGGTAACTGGCTGCCGTAAGTTCAACAGCGCCCATTAGTGCGTTGATGGTAGCATTGCTCATGATGGGATGCAGCGAAATCCTTATCCAACCTGGCTTAACCGAAAGGTTGCCTTTGCGCAGTGCGTGTAATATTTCATAAGACTTCTCTTTACCTACGTGTAACAGGTAATGTCCGTAGGTGCCGGCGCAGGAGCAACCGCCGCGCGACTGGATACCAAAGCGGTCGTTTAGCAGCTTTACAAACAGGTGGTGGTTGGTGTCTTTTACCACGAATGAAAAAATAGCGAGCCGTTGTTTGTAACCTGGCTCCAGCAGAACACAATTTTTAATCTTTTCCAGCCGATTGAAAACAAGTGCCGCCATCTCCTTTTCACGGTCCCTGATTTTGTTAACACCCATTTCCTCTTTTAACCGGATACACATGGCAACTTTGATGGCAGATATAAATGGCGGCGTGCCACCGTCTTCTCTTTGTTCAATACTATTGACATAACGATGTGCGTCCCACGGATTGGAATAGAGCACCGTACCACCGCCCGGCTGATCCGGAACCTGGTTGGTATAAAGACGGTTGTTAAAAATGAGTATACCGGGTGTGCCGGGGCCTCCTAAAAATTTATGTCCTGAAAAATAAACCGCGTCCAGGTGTGCGCCTTTTGCTTCAGGATGCATGTCTATGTTTACATAAGGAGCAGAACAGGCAAAGTCAACAAAACACCAGCCAGCATGGTTGTGCAGCATTTGTGCAATAGCATAGTAAGGGGTTTCAATACCCGTTACATTAGAACAGGCAGTCACTGCGGCAATCTTGTACTTGCGGTCTTTGTATTGTTCCAGCAACTGGCGCAGGTGTGCGAGGTCCACGTTGCCATTTGCAGCAGGGTTGATGATGATTACTGTGGCAATAGTTTCAAGCCAGCTGGTATGGTTGCTATGGTGTTCCATATGGGTGACAAAGACAACAGGCCTTAATCTTTCATCACCTGGCGTGTAACTATTTGTATGCCGGAAATAATCTTTCATGCGTTCCGGAACCCTCAATCCCAGGATGCGCTGTAGTTTATTGACTGCATGGGTCATGCCGCTTCCGCAAAAAATAAGGGTGTCATCACCAGCGGCATGTACATGTTGCCTGATAATATTTTTAGCCTGTTCATAGGCGTGAGACATGTATGTACCGGTAACAGTTGTTGCTGTATGGGTGTTCCCTGCAAAGGGCAATACATTTTTTTGTATACAATCTTCAATGGGCTGGAAGGCCCGCCCGCTGGCTGTCCAGTCTGCATAGATAATTTCCTTTTGTCCAAAAGGCGAATCAAACACCTGGTCCTTACCAATGATGTCCCTGGCAAACACCGCAAAATAATTTTCCAGCGTTGAGTCCATGATCATTTTTTTGCAGATTGGGTGGAAGTAAAGTTGCCAAACAGGTTATGGGGCTTCCTGCCATATTCATCTCTCAATAAAAAGACAGCAAGCAAAAGAGAGGCAGCAAAACTGGCAACGATCAGTAGCTGCAGCGCCGAGGTTTTTTGGATGGATTGCCTGGTTTTCGCATCACAGACTTCTCCCGGGCAGTATTGAACTTTCCCCTTATTAAAAAGCGAATAAAACTTACAGGCAAGGCAAATGCCAAAGGCGGATTCAAAAAATAAAAATAACAGGCAAAGCATGCATATAATCCCGGAGATGGGACTATAAGAATTGACCAGCACCATCAGCACAAACATGGAAGCTGACAGGATCATGCCGACTATCCAGGCAAATTTTTTTTGGGCGGCACCGACATATTCAGGAGCCTGGTTACGCACGATCAGCCGCCCAATGATAAGGGTAGGTGAAAATTTCGGCTGCACAAAAACGCGGATGATAAAATCAGCTAGGAACAGGGTGATAACGTATTTGACAGGCACAAAATTCCCTTTAAATATTATCAGTACCAGGGAAATAAAAGTGGCCAGGAACAGGATACCGGCTGCGGCCCTTATTTCTCTTTCGTTGAGTACAGCGATGTCATAGCCTGCTACAGTTTCCCCGAATGCGTATCTTTTTTTCATATAAATGCAGTTATTTGGTGCTGCAAGAATATGCTGTCCGGCACGAACCGGAAACAGGCCGTCAACAAACGACCCTTTTGGGTATACAAACAACGGCGCTCCGTAACACTGCTGAAAAAGATTTACCGATATTTATCGTAGCTAAATAAGGACATGAAAAAAAGCATTGATGCAAAACGACTACAGTTTTATGGTTGGGTGGGACTTGCCTTTTCACTGTTCGGTTCATTAACAGACCCCAGCCGGCACCCGGAGGGTTGGACAGCCGTTGCATTGAACAATGCATGGGCTGCTTTGTATGTGACTGCACTAAACCTTGTTTTTTTTGAGTATACCTGGACCCGGTTTCGCTGGAAAAACACCGGTTCTTCTATTCTTCGTATAATTGGCCATATCATTCTGTATTCATGGGGGCTTTACGTGTGGCGTAGTATTGGTATTGGCCTGCACATCTATACTGGTTTTGGTACTTATAAAAGTATTTCAGAAAATATAGCGGCGCGGATGAGTTACAGCATGAAGTCTCTTTTCTTTTTCGGTATCATCCGCCATTTTTATAATTACATCCGCCTCAAACAGGCGGCCCAGCAATTGCGCATTGAAAAGCAGGCAGCAGAACTGAATTATCTACGGGCGCAAACTAACCCGCATTTTTTATTCAATACCCTGAATAATATTTATTCCCTGGCAAGGGATAAGAGTGATCTTGCCCCGGAGTCTATTTTACGGCTCTCAAAAATACTGCGGTACATGCTCTATGAAACGAGTGGCGCCTGGGTTGCCATTGAACATGAAATAAAAATCACCGGTGATTATATCGCGCTGGAAAAATTACGTTATGATGATTCATTGCGGGTTAATTTTAACCACGACATTGAAGACAGGCAGCAGGCGCTGCCGCCGTTGCTGCTGCTGCCGCTGGTGGAGAATGCATTTAAGCACGGCGTTTCAGAAACAAGAAATCAGCCGTTTGTCGATATCCATCTTTCGGTCAACAAACGCCGGCTTGTTTTCATTGTCAAAAATTCTACCGGGGAATTAGCGGCAGACGGCCATATAAAAGAAAACATCGGGCTTTCTAATTTGCGCCGGCAGCTGGAACTGCAGTATACAGACTATAAACTGTCTGTTGTTTGGAACCAGGCCGTATTCACCGCAACTTTATACATTAATCTGGCCACCCATGTCTGATATAAAATGCATTGTAATTGAAGATGAACCACTGGCTGTAAAAGTGCTGGTGGATTATATTGCAGCAGTACCATTTTTGGAACTGCAGCAGACTTTTAAAGATGCGATACTGGCAACAGATTTCCTGCGGGACCATCAAACCGATTTGATCTTCCTGGATATTCACCTGCCCAGGTTAAAAGGCATGGCATTTTTAAAAACACTTGTCCATCCGCCAGCAGTAATTGTTACCACTGCCTATCACCAGTATGCGGTAGAGGGATTCAATCTCAATGTAACGGATTACCTGCTAAAGCCTTTTGAGTTTGAGCGGTTCCTGACGGCTGTGACCAAAGTGCGCACTGCCCGGCAATTACAACCGGCAAAAGAAATACCGGAACCCAGGGATTGTATATTCCTGCCCATGCAAAAAAAGAAAGTAAAAATTTTATTTGCTGACATTGTGTACGTAGAAAGCCAACGGGAATATATTAAAATCGTCACTACTAAAACAGCCTTCCTGTCTAAAATTCCCACCCATGAAATAGAAGCTATGCTACCGGTCCATCTGTTCAAACGCGTCCACCGGTCATTCATTATTTCGGTGAGCAGAATTGATTCATATACTGCTGACATGATTGAAGTAAACGGCGTATCCATTCCTGTAGGCAGGGCTTATCGTTCGGTGGTGGAAAACCTTTAGTAGATTATACATTCTCTCTCTGTATTATGAGGATGTAAATTACGATAGCTACTGTTTTCTTGCAAACGTCTATACTATTGTCCTGGCCGGTAATATCAAGAATAATGATATGACCACTTTTTGGCCGTTTTATTTTCTAACAATTGTAATTTTTTCTCCTCCTGCTTTCAGGAAATAAACACCAGCCGCATAGTTACTCAAATCAAGTTTATTATTGCCGGTCGGCAGTTCCTTTTTCAGCATTACTTCACCTTTGCTGTTAAAAATAGTTATCACTGAAGGTGCTGTGTTGTAATAGATGGGAGCAACAATCCTAATAAGTTTATTAATACGCCAGTGCGAGAGTGACATGTATCAATTATTTCATTGCACCATAGCTGGTTGTTGCAATAATGCTCCCGGTGGAGAGCGCAATCCGGTAAAAGTTTATCCTGGTACAAATAAGATTGATGCGCCGATGCTGTCACGGCTCAAACAATATATTGGTTACACTGTCTCCCATTTACCGTGCACATCTTTAGTATATGTCAGGCCATTACTCATCGCATACACTTCCCTGCCCTTTTCAACAGATGATTTTTTAGTATACACCCTGATACCATTATTTTCTCTTGTCAGATAGTTAATCAGTGCCGTCATTGTTCCAGGAACGTCGTGCAGCCACTGATCATCTTCCTCTTTTACAAATGCCTGGCTCATATTGCTGTTTTACAATATCTATAAATAATGATGCCATAAAAACCCATCTTTTGTGAGGTATGGAAACAAGCGGGATAATGGTGTTTGCTGTCTCTCTTTAAATTGAACGGTGCCAAAAATGGCTCCATGCATTCTTATAATACTTCCCAATAAAGGCAAATTTTTCACAAATGCACCTGATTTCTTACAGTTACGATGTGGTATATAAATTGACTCATTAAAAGCCGGAATCATATATTGACAAATAAAATTATTCTTTATGAAAAAATTATTATTAATTATTATACTGGGAACAGCCACTATTGCAATGATAAATATTCCAGGTGCAAAAGCAGAGAATAGTCCTGCAATCCGCCATGAGAATGGCAATAGCATTTTGCCAGGAGATACAATCCCCACCCGTAAAGGTGATAGCACAAAATGGGATAGAAAAAAGTATCCGGATACTGCACAAATGCCAAGGAAAGATACCTTACAACATAAGTAATCAGGTAAATAAAAAAAGAGTTTAATAATTTAAACTCTTTTTTATTAGATCAATAATCCTTTCTCCATACAATAATGCAAAAAGGGCCGGTGTTTTATATTATTCCACAAATCCATTTTTCAACGAACGTGCTTGCCAACGCAAAAACTTCGGCCACTTCCGAAAAACCTTTACCAACCAAACGACTTATTAATGATTTTGTCAGCAATTTGGTCTATGTAGCGCAATTGAAAATATGCACTACTTTTTTCATGTAGTATATTAAGAAAGGTTTTCTTTGACATTGTGCATTACCTGCCTTATCTTTTCTTCGCCAGCTCTTGGTAGTGGTGACGATTGCATTTCTTCTTCCACACCTTTTTGCAATTTATTCAACAAACCGGTTATGCTGTCTTTAACCGCACTTGTAAGATCACAGGATTTGTCTATTATTTTTTTCCGGGTCATCCCGCCGCTATCCGGGGCGAGTAAAATGCCTGCGATAGCGCCTGCCGATACCCCCGCGATAAACCCGAGGATTAATTTTGTCTTTGCCATAATTAAAATAATTTTATTAAAATACCTGCAAATTCGTGCCGTAAATTTCAAGGGCTTTTTCCGGTGACAATCGTAAATGCTGGGGAAATTTTTCGGCAACCCAGGCGGTGGGGAGGCCAATCCAGGGGTATTTGCTCTCTTTAAATTTACCAACCCTGGTATTTATGAATGAATAGATAAGCTGGAAATGAGTATGGAAATAGAATAGTAATCAATACGTCAGTTGATTTGCGTTTAGAAGAAAGCGGGTTTGTCTTTTGTTCAGAATTTCCCCAAAATCTTTAACTAACTTTATTTGTTTCGATCTTTTATCGATTTATTTAACTGCGTCATGAAGATTTTTTTTATTGTTTTATCCCAGTTGTTATTGTTTGCAGCCAATGCCCAGGACAACTATGAAATACAAGTATATGGCGCACAAACCCAGTTGCCTGGCACAACGATGTTTGAATTGCACAGCAATTATACATTCAATGGAGAAAAGAACATTTCAAAAGGGGTACTTCCCAATAATCATTCATTGCATGAAACACTTGAAATAACAACTGGCGTCAGCAAAATATTTGAGATAGGCGTTTACTTGTTTACTGCATACATTCCCGGTCACGGGTACCAGATTGTTGGTAGTCACCTGAGACCGAGAATAATGGCACCTGCCGAATGGCATTTGCCGGTTGGACTTAGTTTATCTACTGAAATCGGCTATCAAAAACCTGAATTTTCTTCCAGCACATGGAGTATTGAATTGAGGCCGATTATTGACAAACAATGGAAAAAATGGTATGCTTCCTTCAATCCAACTTTGGGTATTTCATTAAAAAGCCAGTACGAAAAATCGACACCCGTTTTTGAGCCCAACCTGAAAATATATTACAACCTGTTTAAGAATGCCGGTATTGGTATTGAATATTACGGGGAGATTGGCTACCTGAATGATCTTGAAAAATTTCCCGAACAAAATGATGCTATTTTCATTGCTTATGATATGCTGAACAATCTTAAATGGGAATTTAACATGGGCGCCGGTATCGGATTAACGCCGGCAACAGATCCATTCGTTTTTAAAGTAATATTGGGCAGGCGCATTAACTGGCATCAGAAACCACATTCATGATAACTATTAACATTTAAACAAGTAATACGCTTCCGGCACTGACCAAATTACTCAGAAAGAATGAACAAGATAAAATACCGCTATAACAGAAAATAAAAAAACCATCCCCATTTCCAATTTATTCTGGTTTTTAATTGTAAAGTAGCGCAGCAGATTTTAACATGATTGAATTACGTTACGGACATTACACAAAAAACATTGGTATGCAATCCAATATTGTCTCGCTGAATTTAAAGTTCAAATAACTTTTTTTTGTTAAATTGACGGACAAACGACTTACATGATTAAAAAAATTCTGGTTATCCTATTAATTGCATTGATAGTGATACAATTTATACGCCCTGCCCGCAATATTGGTGCAGTTGCAACAACTACAGATATTACACATTATGTGACCGTGCCGGATACTGTGATGCATATGTTGCAGACATCCTGTTACGATTGTCATTCTAACAATACGGTCTATCCGTGGTATACAAATATTAATCCTGTTGGTTTTTGGATGTGGGGACATGTGAAAGACGGCAAACATGCCATCAATTTTTCTGATCTTTCGATGTTTGACAAAAAAAAATTAGACCACCGGATGGACGATATCGCCAAAGAACTGGAAAATGGAGATATGCCTTTGCCATCTTATACATTTATTCATACCAATGCGAAACTCAGTAAAGCACAGATTCAACTTATCAGGGATTGGACAGAAGCCACACGCAAACAAATCGGTTATATAAAATAGTTAGTATTTGGCTTATGCGTTATATTTTGAAGATAAAATATGCCGTTCGCAAATTATTCTGGAATAAAAAAAGTTTTTTATGCTTTCGCTACCCATTTTTTAATAAATAGGCAGACCGGCAAGTAAACGTGCGGGGGCACTAAGTTTACACAAATAAGCCTCTGGAGAATAACCTTTCTATCATAAACAAACCAGTAGAAAATATGATTTTTAAGAGTGTATCATTATGAGCCGGTTACTGTAATGAAAACGAACAATTCTAAGGTTCAGGAGCTTGTAAGACTATGACACTCAAAATAATATGTAATTGGCATGTTTTTCCCTCTTTCTTAATTACAATTGCAGTGATATGATCAAAAGCTATCTCAAAGTTGCACTAAGGAGCTTCCAAAAAAACAAACTGGTTTCTTTCATTAATATTTTTGGTCTTGGCCTGAGTATGTCCGTAGGCTTAATGATTATGATCCGTTTACAGGATGCACTGAGTTATGACAGGTTTCACCCCAACCCGGAGAGGATTTTCCGTGTTACAAGCAATTACAAAAAAAAGACCGGGGAACAGTGGAAAATGGCCAGCACTCCCCTGCCCTTGTATAAAAGATTACAAACCAATTTCAGCAGTATAGATAAAGTGATTGTTGTTTACCCTGCATTTAATGGTAAAGCCTCGGCTGATGGAAAAGAGATTTATCTTAATGGTGCATTTACTGAGTCTTCCTTTTTCCAGGTTTTTGGCTTTAGTCTTGCTGCGGGAGATCCTGCCACCGCTTTGCAAAAGCCTAATACAATTGTTATTAGTGCAATCACTGCCGAAAAGTTTTTCGGGAAGCAAAATGCCATTGGCAAAGTGTTTATAATGGAGAATGGACAAAATTTCATTGTCAGTGGCGTAATGAATAAAGCGCCTGGCAAATCTCATCTTAATTATGATGTTTACGCATCCTGCTCCAGTGTAACAGGAATGGAGAAAAATAAAATCTTACCTGAAAAATTGACAGACTGGTTTGCCTTTGACGCATCCTACACCTATGTTCTTTTAAAAAAAGGCCTGACTGTAAAAACATTAAATAATGAACTAAGAACAGTAGGTGCAGAATTGAACAGTATAAATCCAAACGGAATTTCAGCATTTGAAACACAATCACTATCAAAAATAACACCCGGGAACGAAAGCCTGTACCACGATAACAGTGGCAGTTCCTGGATGAAATTTTATTTTGAAATCGGCGTAGGTTTTATCATACTACTGGCGGCTTGTTTTAACTATACCAACCTGACAACTGCAAGGGCGTTAACCAGAGCCAAAGAAGTGGGCATACGGAAAGTAACGGGTGCCAAACGCAGCCAGATATTTCTGCAATATATAATTGAATCGGTCATGCTTGCCTTTTTGGCATTATCATTTGCATGGATATTGCTATCATTCATTATTGAATATGCGCCCTTTAATGACGGTTATGAATTCATTCCTTCTTCTTTCCGTTATAATATAATAATGGTCGCGTGGTCAATAGGTTTTGCTTTATTTACAGGTCTGCTGGCGGGTGCGGCACCGGCCTGGATATTATCGTCTTTTAAACCAGTGCGTGTTTTAAAAAACCTTTCAACCGCCAAAATATTTGGAAAGGTGAGCCTGCAAAAAACGCTGATTGTTTTCCAGTATAGTCTTTCACTGACCATCATTATTTTCCTGTTTGCTTTTTACCAGCAGTTTGCACACCTGGCAGCAGCAGATCCTGGTTTTAAAAGAGACAATGTCCTGGTAGTTCCACTGAATGGTTTGGACGAACATATAGCTACTCAGCAAATTGC
Source organism: Chitinophagaceae bacterium (assembly GCA_039915085.1). GTDB lineage: Bacteria > Bacteroidota > Bacteroidia > Chitinophagales > Chitinophagaceae > JACMLD01. The sequence continues at coordinate 34,285 of JBDSOC010000305.1, read as the reverse complement.
AACGGTTAACGGTGTACACGCTGTAAGCGCCATGTCAGCATCATTTGGATCACATTTCAGCGGAATGAGTATGCCTGTATGGACTGGCACCAAAACTGATGCAATAGCGATAAATTATTTATACGCCAATGCTGCATTTATAAGGGATATGCAGTTGAAGCTACTGGCGGGTAATAATTTTCCTACAGACGAAACAGGAAAGGAGAAATACATTCTTATCAATGAGCAAGCTGCATTTGGGCTTGGGTTCAAAGATTATAATAAGGCTATTGGCCAATTACTTTGGATAAATGATTCTTCAAAACTGGAAATCAGCGGTGTCCTTAAAAATTTCAATTATGAAAATGCCGGTATGCCGGTAAGAGCCCTTGCTTTCAGAAACAAAAAAAATGCCAACGGCTATCTGTACATCAGCACCGACAGCAGGGACAAAATTGCACAAGCAGATCGGATCCAGCAATCGCTTAAAACCATCGCCCCCAAACAGGTTTTTACGTTATCATGGTTAAATGAGGATTGGGCGCGCAGCAATTCACAAACCGCTACTATATCGCTTTTAGGGTATATAGCTTTTATGGTGATTGCCATTGCCAGCCTGGGCCTCATGGGGCTTGTAATTTATACGGTAGAAATTAAACGCAAAGAAATCAGTATACGAAAAATATTGGGCGCAGATAAAAAACAACTGGTGCGCATGTTATCCAATGGCTTTGTAAAGCTTCTATTTATTGCAGGCTCTATTGCGGTTCCCATCGGTTATGCGACAGGCTATTTATTCCTTCAAAATTTCTCAAATCGTTCAAACTTTGGGATTATCACTGCTATTCTTTGCTTTCTTTTTTTACTGGTAACCGGGCTGATTACCATCGTTTCACAAACCTACCGTGCTGCCACGGCCAACCCGGTAAAAGATATGAGAATGGAATAATCTTACATAAAACGCAGTTTATTTAACCCATGATTTTATTCAGCACGAAGGCTTTCAACCGGGTTATCCATAGCGGCTTTTGCGGTGTGAAAGCTGATGGTTACAAGCGCCGCACACAGTACCAGCAAATCACCCGAAACAAATACCCGCCAGCTGATATCTGCCTGGTACGCATAGCCGCGTAACCAGGCAGCTGAAAGCCACCAGGCCAATGGAAATGAAATAAGTGACGCTATTAAAATTAGCTGCACAAAATCCTTTGAAAGAAGGGACAGAATATTGACGACAGAAGCGCCAAGTACTTTCCTTATGCCAATTTCCTTTGTTCTTTGTTTTGTAACAAAAAGAGACAAACCAAATAATCCCAAACAGGCTATTAAAATGGCAATAAAACTAATATAGCTGAAAATTATCTTAAAATTCATATCGGCAGCATATAGTTTTGCATAGGTTTCACTGAGGAATGAATATTGAAATGGCCTGCTATTGATATTTTTGTTCCAGGTATTTTTTATACTTGTGAGGGTCTCATTCATATTTTCTCCGGCCAATTTTATCGCATACACCCATTGCCTGTTGTTTCGTTTTACAAGTGCAAAAGGCTTGATTTCATTTTTCATAGAGCTAAAATGAAAATCCTTTACAATGCCGCATACAGTTGCATATATTATTGCGCCGGTCTTCTCATTTTGATTCCATACAACCTGTTGCCCGACAACCGGTTCAGGTATACCTAATTTTTTCACCGCTGTTTCATTTAATAGAACTGCGTTTGCTGTATCGGCCGGGTACAATGATGAAAAGTTCCTACCCTCTTTTATTTCCATGCTGAAAGCCGGGATAAAGCTATCGTCAACACTAAGAAAGTTGACTGCCTGGTTATTTTGCGCTGCTTTATAACGCAGGTTCCTGTTCCAGTTATATCCACCGGGTACTCCATCTGCAGCTGAAATTATTTTGACGCCTTTCAGCTTCATCAATTCATCTTTTAATATTATTTTTTCGTTGCTGTTGAGAAAGCCTATATCATTCACAATAATCACCTGTTCCTTATTCAAGCCAAGTTTTGCATTTTGAATATACCTTACCTGTTGCCTTACTATTATAATTCCAATAATCAGCACAATGGAAATGGAAAACTGTGTTACCATAAGAACTTTGCGCAAATTCAGGCTTTGCCCACTATTTACGTTATTCTTTTTTAGCACTTTTGCCGGTTGAACGGAGGAAAGATAAAGCGCAGGGTATATACCTGCCAATATACCTATAATTAGTGCTAATAGAAAAGTGCCTGGTATTGTAATATAATAAGTGTCTTGCCCCAGGATGGTGATGTGTTTGCCGGTAATGTTATTAATAACGGGTAAAAACAGTCCCGCAAGAAACAGTGAAAATACAGCAGCAATGAAAGAAGACAATACCGACTCCATAAGAAATTGGGCAACAAGGGATGATTTACCTGCTCCTGTTATTTTTCTTACACCAATCTCTTTTGCTCTAATAGCGGCCCGGGCTGTAGACAGGTTTATATAATTAATACAGGCGCTTATTAAAATAAAGAAACTTATGATTCCAAAAATATAACTGTACATGGCGTGGCTGTTAGGCCTCAGTTCATCCGTGAAGTCTGAATAAAGATGAATGGAAACCAGTGACTGACTATAGACATCATCTTTGCTTTTTAATGCATTGTTTCTAAATATTGTTTTCAATTTCTTATCAAACAGGTTCATGGATGTTCCGGGTCTCACTTTGAAATAGGTATAAAAACTGTTCCAGCCCCACATGCTGCTGAGCCGGTTATTTCCATCCAGCGATTTGAGCGAAATCAGCATATCCATTTTAAAATGAACATTATCGGGCAAATCTTTAATAACAGCCGTTACCCTTTGTGGCGACCAATCATCTATCTCAAGAATTCTTCCAAGCGGATTATTATTTCCAAAATATTTTTTTGCAGCCGATGCCGTCAGTACAATCGAATTGACATCCTTAAATGCTGTTTGTGGATCACCTTGTACAAAAGAAAAGCTGAATACATTAAATATAGAACTGTCGGCCCTGTACAAATTTTCTTCTACAAATTTCTTATCTCCATACCGGACATAAAACCGGCTGCCCCAGGCAGACGCCGGGGGAAATAGTCTTACCACATTTTCTACTTCAGGTAACTGCTTTTGCATGGCTATGGCCAGCGCAGGAGGCAGTGTGGGCGATGCTGTTTTATTGCCATCGTCATTTACAACATTTGTAACAACCCGGTAAATACGATCTGCATCTTTATATTGTCTGTCATAGCTGTATTCATCCTTAATAAACAGGCAAACAACAATGCAGGATGCGATACCAATGGCCAGTCCGGAGATGCTGATAATTGAAAATAATTTATTTGCAGTAAGGTTGCGCCAGGCTGATTTAAAATAGTATACAATCATAGCTCAGGGATTTTGATGACCCGGGGATCCGTTAATCAACAAAAGCTCTGGTATGATGCAGTGAAGTTAATTTTCCATATTATAGATCAGTAAATCGTTTTTGCCCGGTATTTTCATCAAAATTTAATCACATTGTCCTCCAGGTTTTTATCAATAAGTTTATTATATGGATCTATGCCGGCTGTAACCGGCCTGCCTGTTACGATAATATCAAATGAATGATTACCCGCCGAAAGTTTATACTTTTTCAGGTAAAGCGGGTTTGTTGCTGTGCGACCTTCTTTATCTATACCCGGTTCACCGAAAATTCCAATGTCTGTATAATCATTCATTGCTGCCATAACTTCTTTTCCATTTTCTACATACGATTTGCCGGCGCTTAATTCCAGGTGTACTTTATATTCATTTGTTTTACCTGTAGCTGTTGCTATAACTTTTACCGCTTTATTATCATAGAGCGTTATCTTATTCCATGAATCTGCCAGGTAATACTTTAATGAATCAGGAACATGTTTGCTCAAAATATTCAACAGGTCGGTGCTACCGGCATATGGTGGTTTATTCCTGAATGCAAATTCATCATGAAACTCCCGCAAAGCGGCATTCATACTGTCTTCTCCTATCAAATCCTGCAACCCATAATATACTACAGCTGCTTTACCGTCCCATGTTTCGCGCATCTTTGCGCTTATCAGCGGCGTTTCCCTTTCACTCCACCACTGGTGCGCATGCAGGTACCAATCCGATTCACTTTTTAGAAAATAATGCAGGTTGTCTTTACCAAAACTTTTTTCGCACAGCATGAGGGCGCCATATTTTGACAGCCCATCTGCAATTGCCTGCGCCCCCTGTGTATGATTGGGTGCTACCTGGAATGACCACCATTGCTGACCAAGGCTAACTGCAGCATAAAAATAACAGAAGTCGAACTGGTTTGATTTTGTTAAACCTGCGTTCCATTTATTATCTTCTCCATCTGCAGTTCCGGTCGCTAGTTCATATCCTCTTAAAAAAGCCGGTCCTTCCATCATGCGAAACTGCTGAAACGGATAATTGCCATAGGCCTGTGAAAAATAAGTCAGCCCATCTTTGTATGCTTTCATAAACCTATTTATATTGGCGGTATGTGAAGGATGGTAATAAATTGCAGCATTAACAGAAGTACCATTGGTCAGTTTTACATTCATATCGCGTACTGCATACTTTGCTGAAAACACCGGAAAGTCTGCATAAGAAGACGGGTTATTAAGGTGATAATGAAAGTATGTGCGGTTATCTTTTTTCCAGCTGGAATCCAATACGCCGGCGGTGATAGCTGTTTGCCCGGCTTCGGTACTAACAGTAGCTTCAAAATCTACGATGCTGCTTAAACCGGTAAATAACATTTCGCGCACACCAGTACTGTCTCCGGGGACGGGCAATTCAGTTGGTTCTTTTGGGGGCAAACTGTATTCCTTTCTTTTTGGATTACTGCGCAATTCCTCGTTTGAATCGTAACCCAATCCAGGAAGATAATCGCGGAAAATAGTACCATTACCCTGTACTGCCAGGTTAGAAAAGTTATTTGTAAAACCTGTACTAATCAGTATCGAATTGACTTCAATTATTGCAGTATCACCGTGCTGCATGACTTTCTCAAACGTATACAACCTGTATGCACTGGTATCCATCGCCTTTTTAAAAAAAGTAAATTTTGGCCATGGATAAATAAGGGGGTTCGAATAAGCAATTGGCACATTGTTCATTTTGAGCGAATAATCGCTGAGGTTATCACCGTCCAGCAATAACTCTTTAACTGGCAGGGTACCGTTATTAATAATGGTGACAAAAGATTTGGTAATTATTTTTCTTTCCTCCGGGTAAATATCCATAAATATTTTAAGCCGCGTAATGCCGGGCAGAGGCAGGTGTTCATATTTTTTCAATTGCTTTTCAAACAGCGCAGTTCGTTGATCCATTTCTCCGCTTGTTAGCCAACTATTGATATAACTAATATTGTAATAATTCCATGCTCCAAGAAAAAGAAAACCAATTAATAAAGTAAAAGCAATGGTCCTTGTTTTACCGGCAAACCTGTGTTTTGCCAACCGGATTCTTTCAGCAAAACCTGTGGGTAAACCACGGTAATAAAATAATGCGCCCGATACCACCAGTAATCCACCTGCAAACAGCCAGTAAGCATGAAACCAAAATTGCGGGGCTGCTGAGGGACCAAAACCATCCATATCCGTTACCCATATATCGGGCGTATAAGAATATAGCAATAGCCTGTAGTTGAAACGTCCGGTTGTCCAGCCGAGGAATAAAAGTATCCAGATGGCCAGTGCAATACCGTGACCTGCAAATTTGTTATTAATCAATACATGCACAACAAAACAAAACATTACTATTTCCAAATACAAAGGGAGCGAGATAAAAAAATAGTAAATTAAATACGCTTTCAGGTTGAGTAACACAAATCCTTTGGAAAGCTGAACACAAATTCCAGTTATGACCGGAATGAATGCCAATAGTAGTACCAGTAAAAATAAAGCCAGCAATTTTGAACTGTACAAAACCCATGTGGGCGGCGGTAAAGCGTCGTTAATTAGTGCAAAGCGGCTGGCTCTTTCACGGTGTATCACTTCGCCTGTATAAAACATCAGGATCAGGAAAACGAATAAAACAAAATTGTTGGTATAAATTCCCATCAGCAGCACCGTACGTGGCAAATCCTGTACGCCAAACTGTCTTCCACCCATCCAGAAAATGAAAGCCAAAAAGAAAATACCTACGCCGATGATCAACCGGAAATAATTATCACGGACAATGCTTACCCATTCTATTTTAGTTAATGCCAATAAAGTTTTACGGTTGTAATTACCGGTAAAGTCTGTTGTTACAGATGGAATTTTACGCAGGCCGGCAACTTCCTGAGCTGCATTCTTTTTTCTTTTATTTTTATCTGCACGGCCACCAAAGAATTTTACAAGGCTAAAACGCGACCATGTAAGTATTATAACAAGCAAGCCCATACCCGTCCATATCAATCGGTTTACCAGCATCATACCAGAGACAGGTATTTGAAGGTGATTAAATGCTTCGGGAGAATTTTCTCTTTGAAGTAAGTTCAAAGGCGTAAACCCGAAAGCATCGATATAATAGGCAAGACTTCTGTTGTTGGTATTTTGAATGATAAAAATAGAAATCATGTAGCCCAGGTAAAGAATAACAGCTCCCGAATAAATGACTTTATTGTTTCGCGTATAAGCAACCAATCCAAAGAAAATGGATGAGGTGAGCAGTAAATTGGGTAAAAGAAAAAGCAGGAATGGTTTCAGGAAAACAAAAAAATTAAATGGCGCCACCCTGTCTGCGGAAAGCCAGCCAAGCTTTGGTCCTATAAAAATGCCCATTATGGCTCCCCATATTAGTGTAGAAGCAACCAGTAAAACAAAAAAGAAAGAACCTAAAAAACGTCCCCAGAAATAATCGTTTTTTGTGATTGGGTACGACAGGTAATATTCATGCGTGCTGTATTCCAGATCGCGGTAAAGGGGTGCTCCCATAATGGATGCGGACACCACCATCATAAACAAGCTGAAAATGGTGAAGAATTTAGATACTACCAATGGTGCGTTCACAAAATTTGAATCATTTGCCGGCACGCTTCCCGTGGCAAACGCCAGGGTTGTTACCAAAAGAAATCCAAAAAAATATAAATAAGTATCAGGACGTGTAAGACGGTATTTTATCTCAAACAAAAATATTTCTCCAAACATATGGCTGGTATTGGTATCATTAAAAAGTATTGATTTCTGCTTTGGTTCCCGCGTAGCGGAAGTAAATGTCTTCCAGCGTGGGTGTTACTGCATTAAATTGTCCGCCGGGATCTTGTTCACTAAAAATGCGGATAGATAATTTACCGGCTTTTAGTTGCGTGGAGATAAGGGAAAAACGCGATTTATAACCAGCCAGATCATTTTTTTCTATCGCCTTGCTATAAATGTTTCCGTCCATTTCGTGAATGGCCGCATCGGGTGTACCCGTATAGAGTAATTCGCCCTGCGAGATGATTGCAAACTCTGCACAAAGTGTGCTTACATCTTCAACAATATGTGTAGATAAAATAACAATGGTATTTTCTCCCAGGTGACTGAGCAGGTTGTAAAAACGGTTTCGCTCTGCCGGGTCAAGCCCTGCTGTCGGTTCATCCACAATAATTAATTTTGGATTACCCACCAACGCCTGGGCAATACCGAATCTTTGTTTCATCCCACCTGAGAACGTGCCTAACTTTCGCTTTTTGTATTCAAACAGGTTTACATTGTCCAGCAACGCGTCTACCAATTCGCGCCTTTCACCAGGGTTACTGACGCCTTTAAGTTTTGCCACATGATCCAGCATCTGCTCTGCCGAGATGCGGGGATAGACACCAAATTCCTGCGGCAGATAACCAAGCAATTGCCTGACTTTTGTTTTATTATTCAATACATCCAGATCGTCAAGATATACCGTTCCTTCATCCGCTTCCTGCAGGGTTGCAATAGTGCGCATCAGTGATGATTTGCCTGCACCATTTGGACCAAGTAGTCCAAACATGCCATTGGCCAGTGTTAATGAAATATTTTTCAATGCCTGTACACCGTTTGGATACGTTTTAGAAAGTTTACTGATAACGAGTTTCATGTCTGATTTTTATTTTAATGACAGCGTTTACAATGAATAGTTATTTTAGCCGGAATAAATTTACCGGAGCGTTTCTTGTAAATCATTTTTTAATAAAAAGATAGGATACAACTACTGATGGTTTCTGCACTTTATATGCATTAGCCGGCTAACTATTATTTTTCAATTGTATTAAAGTGATTTTTTTTGAGTGTATTGCCGGAAAGGAATATGCCTGAAAGGTTGCTCATCTGTAAACGCAAAGAATCTACAGTTGCATGACCAACATAAAGGAATGATTCGCCGCCAATGATCGCATCGAGTGATTTTATAGTAAAGGCATCTGTTAGTTTTGCATCGGGCGAAGTGTGGAAACCAACATTGGTTGAATCTGACTGCCTGACGCGAACAGAATCGAAAGCTGTGATCAGGCTTTCGTAATCAAAAGATGATTTACCGCCCATTGTTACAGTAAGACTTTTCTGTTTCATTTTAGACATAGTGAAATTTGTATTCAATCCATCTACTGACTGAACAGCCGGCGAGAAAATCCTGACCAGGCTTACCCATTTTACCCATTCCTTTTCATGAATATCTTTTGCAACGGATGGTAAATCCAGGAACAATGTATCGTGCCGGACAAATGCTTTCATTCTGCCATCTTTGTATCCCGCCCAGTTTTCAAGAATTCTGACAGAATAATGTGACCCTGGTTCAAATGCTATCTGTGTCATATTTCCACCATTGATATAAATATGATGAAAAGGTGTTTCAAGAACGCTGGTATAGTTCCAGTACAGGTTGCTTTTATCCGCTTTTTCAAACGCCGATTTTAACACGAGGTTAGATGCAAATAAACCTGCCATAAGGAGCAACAAAACAGCGGCAAGGATCTTAGTACTCAGTTTCATGGTAATTTATTTTGGAAATGGCTTTTTACAAATTTGTCATAATGCATATTGATTGTTTTAATATCAATATTGAGTAAATACATATTGCGTAAAAAAACCGGCAATTCGTTTTCAATAAATTGTTCTGTTCTGAAAGCCCTTATCCGCTCCATGGCATCCGCTTCGATGAAATAACCAATACCTCTTTTATTGGTAATGATTGACCGTTGCTGCAAAAAATCATATGCCCGCTGAACAGTATTAGGGGTTACTTCCAGCAAAACAGCCAGTTCCCGGATGCTCATAATCTTCTCTCCCAGCACCCATTTTTTTAAAAGGATCTGCTCACACACATACTCTGCTATTTGCAGCCATATTGATTGTTTGTCTCTGAACTCCATGAGTAGCTTTTAAAATTCCTTTTCTTTTAACCGGATATATGACAACATCCAAAGGATTGCCGGTATTATAAAATTGAATGATAGTTTTACAATGTGACTGGCATAGTCCGGGAGATCAAGCCGTGCAACATCTTTTCCTATATTGATCCAGACAAGCAGGTAAGGAAACGCGTTCGCGGCTTCAGGGATCATCCATTTTGCAATCACCAGATTAATGACGAATGCACCACACCATACCCCGCATATTACCAAAGCAATCTTTATAAACGGTGTTTTATTAAAATATAAAGAACCAACCAGCATGGCGCCGGCGAAATTCAGGAACATCACAAATGCCTGTAACGCGACCATACTATCAAACCGGAAAATTGTCACACTTTCATAAATATTTTTGTAATGGGCACGTTGAAGATTAAGATGCCGGAGAAAATAAGATACAAAGAAAGTATCCATAACACGGAAAAACACCAGGAATAACAGGAGGTATAACCCGGTTAGTAAAATACCACACAACCACTTCTCAAATGCGGAAGCGGGCAGTGTAAGAAATGAATAACCCATGGCGTTGCTGGAAAAATAAGCATATACGACAGAGGCGATAATACATCCACCGGTTAATCCGGTAAGAAATGATACGGTTTGTGCAACTTCGAACCCGGAAACTGTTTTAAGGAACGCATATATGATCAGCACAGCGACCATAGATAACAATGTTAAACCTGTTAACTGAAAAGGTTTTTCATAGATTGATTTTTTTAGCAAAAACCAAAATCGCGCAGCCTGAAAAGTGTTATTCATTGATGACTATTTAAAAATATTTTTTATCACAACAGGATTTTCAGTTGTTGCATTGAATAAATGTTCAAGGTTAACTTTCGAATCTCCCCCGGTTGTATTTTTTGCAACGATGGCTACCCCTTTTAATGCACTCTCTGAATACAATATCTCCTGGTAATCATTGCTGCTCTCAACAATTCCAAAAAATAATTTGTCAGCTATAGCAGACAAAGGTTCGTTCATTAATAATTCGCCATTGTCAACAATAATTACCTGGTCTATCAGATTATCCAAATCACGTATCTGGTGGGTAGATATAAATATCATCCGGTCTTCATTCATAACAGATGCAATTAGTTTTCTGAATTGTTTCTTGGAAGGAATATCCAGTCCGTTAGTGGGTTCATCCAGCAAAAGCACACGGGTATTGCAGGCAAGACTAAAAGCAATAATGAATTTTTTTTGCTGGCCAAAAGATAATTTGTCAAGTCTTTCATCTGTAATTATGCCAAGTGCAAGAAGGTAACTATCAAATTGTGCTTTATTAAATTGCGGATAAAAGACAGCAAACAGCTGAACATACCTTTTAATGCTCAATGAAGGAACATATACTTCTTCGGGAATAAAATAAATGGTGGAAAGAAATGCTGGTGCCCTTTTGCGGGGCTGATAACCATTTACTGTAATGCTGCCACTGAGCGGGCACAACAATCCAATAATATTTTTCAGCAGGGTAGATTTCCCTGCCCCATTTCTGCCAAGCAAGCCGTATACGTTACCTGGTTGCAGGCAAAGATTGAAGTCTTTGTATAAAAGCTTTTTGTGGTTATACCCAAAAGATAAGTTTGCTATTTCAATCATCAGTGTATGGGTTAAGTAATACACAAATATAGCAAAATTTCTGATTTTAGAATTTTCCTTTTTCACCGTAGAAACCGGGTTCGAAACCTGTTCTTTAACCAACCAGTTTACGGCAGCTGCTATCCGCCAACTGCCAACTAGTTGCGGGAAAAATACAACAAACTCACATTGCACGGTTAGTTTATCTTAATGGTTGCTACGATGCCATACATTTCAATTATTATTTCTTCCGGTAGTCCGATAACCATTATCGCTGCAGTTCGCCATTATCGGGATTGCCTGGTTCATCGAGTAACTGAATTGAAGTGGCAGGACCCAGGTCAGGTTTATCCCACGATGACAGAGCCCAAACAATTTTTTTAGCAGGCGTTACTTCCAATACCTGTACGGTACCTGCCCATTCACCGGTATTGTTGTTGCCCGCCATCCAGCTGGTGATAACAGTATTGCCATTGGCCAGGCGATTGGCGGTTTGTGTATTACCGATTTTGAAAGGCGCATCCGCTCTTGTAAATTCCCAAACAATTTCTCCTTTACTGTTCACCTCGCGGGTATAGCCTTCACTGTCACCCGAAATCAGGGTATTGCCATTGTGCAGCCGAATCACTGACCAGCAGGCAGTGGCCGGAACCGACCATATCTCATTCCCATCGAAATCGAGTTCCACCACTTTTTTTTCGTTTAGCAATCCTACCATAATGGATTGTTTGCCGGGTGTTAAACGCACATGCCTGAACTGGTAATGAGATCCATTACCGGTGGTGGGTATAATAATTTCTTTGAGCAATTTATTGGTAGCGGTATTAAATATCATGACCCTGCCCAGTTTATCTTTTGTATTTAACACCATCAGCACACTGTCTTTCCCGATGGGCTGGCATGAATGAGTTTCAGTACCGGGCGCACATGTATATTGCCAGATAATATTTTTCGCCGGCGTAATTACACCGGCCCCGGACATGCATGCATATACAATATTACCATTTGACAGTTGCGTCGCGTCATCAAACTCTTGAACAGCGCCAGTGGCCGTATGCAACGGTATGGAATATTGCCAAACCACTTTACCGCTCCGCACTATAAACATGGATTGCGCTGCCGGCTTTCGTATGTCCCATTCGCCTGCATATAAAAAATCATGTTGCCGGATGCCTTTGCCGGGCAGTTGATAGCTTTTTGAAGATTGGCCAACCGCCAACATGCCTACGGCCATACAGGCAATGACTAACTGGTATTTGCATTTCATAGTATTACTTAATATTAATGATCAGGTTGTTTTAAATGGCTAGCCGGCAAGTCACTAACAGCGTCAACAAATATCCGTCTTGCCTTGAACGCGTGTTTTGAAGACATTCATGCCGAACCATTGACCAAACCTGCATACTTTGGTTTTCTTTAGCAATAAGAAATATTTTTAAGTAGCCGTTTTTCAAGGGGGCAAAGTATTTTTTGTCATCGTGGATATTTAAAAATAGATAAATCACCCCTGACCCATATTATATTTTCAATCACCATTGAGGCCGGCATAGAAATGTATCGGGCCTGCTGGCCGTTCCCCTGATAGCAGAAAATACAAAATTCTTTTGTTGAATTTTTACAGGGATCTGTGCAGTAGTACAAGTAAGAAGGAAGAAAATTTCAATAACAAGCAACCAGCATTTAATTTTCATACTTTTTTTTATTTGACCGGGTAAATCCTTGCGGCCCAACCACCACCAGGTGCCATGTGAACCGTTAGTTTTTGAATTGCTGTTAATTTAATTATTTCTCTTTTATAATCGGTTGCATCCCGGTCGGCATTTACACCGTCTTTAAAAATCTCCGCTTCAAAAGTACCTGCAGGTAAAAAAGCAAAATCAATGGTAATATCACGTGGCGTCCAGTTGCTCATTGCACCTATAAACCAGCTATCTCCCTTTCTGCGGGCGAGTGCTGCATATTCTCCAACTTTACCATCAAGTGCTACAGTTTCATCAAACGTAGTGGGCATTTTAACGATAAAACCGGTACACTCCTTTTCCCTTTTATAAATGGTTGGATTATCGGAAAGCATTTGAAGCGGCGCTTCAAAAATAACATACTGCGCTAATTGATTACACCTTGTTCCTTTGCTCATCGGGTTACCGGGAACAACACGGTAGTTTGCTTCCGTGGAATTGCGCATGGCACCCGGCGTATAATCCATGGGGCCCGCCATCATGCGGATAAAAGGTATCGTTGTGGTATAACGTGGCTGATCTTCGTTTGCCCATTTATAATTCTCCAGTCCCTTCACACCTTCGTAACCAATTACATTCGGATAGGTGCGTTGTAAACCGGTTGGCTTAAAAGCACCATGGTAATCCACCAGTAGTTTATAACCGGCGGCTTTTTTTGCAATATCATATAATGATTTTACAGCCACCTGGTCATCCCGATCGATAAAATCAATCTTCCATCCTTTTACACCCATCCTGGCATACACAGGAAAAACCGAATCCATTTGTTGCAAAATATTGTACCAGGTTGACCACAAAATAACGTCAACACTTTTGCTCTTACCGTAATTGATGACCTCAGGCAAATTTAAATCCGGTGAAACCTTCATCAGGTCGGCACCTACGGACCAACCACCATCTATAATGATGTAAGGAATTTTATTTTCGGCAGCAAAATCAATAAAATATTTATAGGTAGGTGTATTCAAGCCTGCTTTAAAATCAACACCAGAAATGTTCCGTGCATTCCACCAATCCCAGGACACCAGCCCTGTTTTTATCCAGGAAATATCTTGTACACGGGAAGGCGCCGCCAGCTTTTGTACAATATCCTGGTTTAATAAGTCTTTGTCCTGGTCGCTGATAACAATAACCCGCCAGGGGAAACTACGGGTTCCGCTTGTTTTAGCAATATAACCTTCCCTTTTTGTTGGAATATAATTGGCACCAACAACATGAGCTTCTGCAGGACAGGGAGCGTAAACACCTTTCAATCCTTTGCCGGTACTGTTCAGATCGAGATACATACCGGGATAATCTTCGAGATCAGCTTCCAGCACAACTACCTTTTTAGCTCCTGCTTCTACCATCAACGGAAGAAAAGCTAAAGAGTCTTTTGGAAATTGCGAAAGCCTGATCTCGTGGTATAGCGCTTCAAACGAGGAGTTGAATATTTTGCCATCGCGGTAATCCCATTGTATGGGTATGAAAGATTTGTAATTATCAGTAAAATTGAAGTTGGCTTCTTCGTTTTTTACTATGACATCAGCGCTCATCTTTATAAAAAAGCGATATGCCACCGCATCGTTGTATGCACGAAAGACGACCCCGTAACCGCCTTTACAATTTAACGTTAGTTCGTTGTATTCATCGGGTATGATTGTCTTTTTATAGTTGATGGCATTAATAATACTGTTTACTTTTTTTGAAGGTGCTGAACTAATGGCGGCATTATCACCCAGCACAGCATTATCCAGTTGAAGAGAAATAGCAGATGGTACTATGATCTGCTGGCCTTTGTGCTGTACCGACCATTGTAACTTATTCCCTGCTTCTACTTTTACAGATATATTTCCATCCTGAGATTTTAGTTCATAGGTTTTCCCTTTTTGTGCCAGTAGTAAAGCAGCAGGCAATAAGCACAGGCATATTAAATGAGCGAGGTGTTTTTTCATATTCATGTGTTTGACTTTGGTTGATACTTTGCAAGCGGTTCGTTATTTTTAAAATATTTCTTTTTTATATTCTTTCATTATATCGTTCACGTGTTATAAACAATGCCCCGCGCCAGGCAGGGATTCGCTTTTGTTCCATTACGTGGAAGCCAAATCAACCTGCCACATTCTCTTTGAAATTTATTGTTCCCACCAGTGCCATCCACCTGACAAAAAAAAAGTTTCCTGCAAAGAGATATTTTTGATGAAATTTTTCGCGGTCAATTTTAGGCGATGTTAATCAGATAAAAGCATTACGCGGCTCATTGTGGTAAAAAATCTACGCAAACGTTGCCGGGAGAAACAAATAATTTATAAATGATTGTGCAGCATACCCGGCAGCCGGCCCCGTTCCCGGTGAGATCTATCCTCCGGCTAATCCGTCTTTAAAGCCGGGGCAAAAAAAAACGAAAGAACTTTTCGGCATACAGGGCATTTGAAATAATTTTATTGAAGAGTGGTAATTTTTTGTTTAAAAGTTATCGCATCAAAAGTATATACATTTATTATCTTTAATCCGATCAACCAAATACTCCAATGAGAAAGCCCTTTTTTTTGCTGGCAGATGATGATGAAGACGATCGATTTTTTTTTTCACAGGCCGTTGCCGCAATTGACGCTGCTATTGAATGTATCATGGTCAGCAACGGGAAAGAAGTGCTGACAATACTGCAAAATGATATTTTTTCTCTGCCGGATTATATATTTCTTGACCTGAACATGCCCGTGATGAATGGCTTGCAATGCCTGGAAGCCATTAAAAAAGACCCGCACTACAGCACTACCCATGTCATTATTTATTCTACAACTATCAACGAACAAACGGAAGGCGATCTTATAAAAGCAGGTGCGTTTGCCAGTTTTGTCAAACCCTCTGGTACTGCTGCCCTCGCCCATATATTGAGGCAGCTCTGCGGGCTTTGAACAAATGCTGCAATCAGCCGGGCAATTGTTCATAAGGCAGGAACACGATGAAGGTGCTGCCTTCTTTTTCTTTGCTGCGGGCAGTGATAAAGCCATGATGTTTCTCAACGATCTTTTTACAAAGTGCCAGGCCGATGCCTGTACCGGGATAAGCCTGCTGGGAATGCAGCCGCTGAAACATTTCAAAAATTTTTTCTGTGTATTCCGGCGCAAAGCCAATGCCGTTGTCTTTGATGCAGATGCGGTAATATTTCTCAGCCGGGCCATTTTCCCTGGTTTCTTTGTTATCGCTGTATATTTCTATGACCGGCTGTACACCGTTTTTCACATATTTTACCGCGTTGCTGAGGAGGTTGAACAGCACTGTTTTCAGTAAGCCGGCATTCACCGGCAGCGTAGCGAGCTTGCCTGCCTGTACATTTGCATTTTTTTCAGTCAATACATGCTGCATGTCTTCTATGACTTCCTGTAACAAAGCTGAGATAGAGACCGGGACAAAAGAAACCGGTGCAGCAGAAACTTTTGAAAACGCCAGAATATCTTTTATCAGTTCCTGCAGCCGGACAGCAGATTTCTGGATGCGGGCAAGATTGAGTTTATCTTCCTGGTCAAAATAATTGTTGTGTTTCTCGCCCAACATTTCACTGAAGGCACGGATCTTCCGCAAAGGTTCCTGCAGGTCATGGGAGGCCATAAAAGCAAAGCGTTCCAATTCTTTATTGGCCCTTTCCAATTCGTCGATATTTTTGACCAGTTCCTTATTCAGCGCTATGATCTGGGCTTCGGAATTCCTGCGTTCACTAATTTCATTCTGCAGGCTAATGTTGAATGCAAGTAGCTTTTTTTCCTGAAGTAAGAGCTGTTGGTTTTTCCGGTTGAGATCAATAAAAACAGCTACTCTTGCCCTGAGCAGTTCCGGATTGATGGGTTTGTAAATATAATCAACTCCACCAGCACGGTATCCTTTAAAAACATGTTCTTCCCCATAAGTATTTGCCGTAATGAAAATTATTGGAATATGTTTTAATTTTTCCCTTTCAAATATCAATGCCGCCGTTTCAAATCCATTCAGGTTCGGCATCTGCACATCCATTAAAATGAGCGCAAAATCAAATTCGAGCAGCAGTATTTTTAAAGCTTCTCTGCCGGACCGCGCCTTAACAAATTCATATCCATCTGCTTCCAGTATCGTTTCCAGGGAAAACAAATTGTCTTCCCGGTCATCAATAAGGAGAATTTTTTGCTGCATGTTCACTACTTTATTTATAAAACCAGATACGCATCAGGGAAAGCAGCTGGTCTATTTTTAATGGTTTGGTAATATAATCCGATGCCCCTGCTTCAATGCATTTCTGGCGATCTCCTTTCATGGCTTTGGCCGTTACGGCGATGATGGGCAGGGTGCTGTTTTTATGTTCACGCCTGATTTTTTGCATCGTCTCATATCCATCCATCTCCGGCATCATGATATCCATCAGTACCATGTGGGTCGTAATCGCATCATCATTGATGATCTGGATGGCTTCTTTACCACTTTCGGCGGTCATCACGTTGATATTGTACCTTTCAAACACAGTAGTCAGTGCAAACAGGTTCCGCACATCATCGTCCACCACCAGGATGTTTTTGCCGGTAAGAATATCTTCTTTTAACCGGATACCTTCGATCACTTTCCTTTTTTCCTTTGCCAGCTGGTTGTGGTTCACATGCAGCCGGATAACCGCTTCATCCAGCAAATTTTCCAGTGAATTAACCCCTTTTAGTAACACGGCACTGGACCTTGCAGTGAGGACAGCCAATTCTGTCTTGTTAAAGTCTTTTGCTGAATAAACAATGACGGGGGTGTTCAGTTGTTTTTTCGCCGCTATTTGGGTGATCAGCTCATTGCCTTCCATATCCGGTAAATGGTAATCCAGGATAATGCAATCATAATTATCCGCTGCCAGTTTTTCGAAGGCCGCACTGCCTGTGCCGACGATGTCAACTTTCATAATATCCCCTTCCAGCATGCCTGCAATTTGAGAGGATTCCAATTCGTTGTCTTCCACCACGAGTATCCTTTTGGATTCTTTGTTGCTGAAATATAAAATATCGGTGAGCAGCGCATTCAGCGCCTCATTGTCCAACGGTTTCAGGTGAAAACTCCTTGCGCCTCTTTTGATGGCCAGTACACTGTTCTCCTCCCCTGAAATCAGGTGGATGGGTATGTGCCGGTAATTTAAATCATTGCGTAACAGGTCCAGCACTTTCCAGCCGCTGGTATCGGGCAGTTTAACATCAAGGGTGATGGCAACGGGCATATACCGGTTGATGAAATCAAACACTTCAATATAACTGACAGCCACAATGGCTTTCAGACCATTTTCGTGGGCCTTATCAATCATTATTCTGCCAAACCGCATATCATCTTCCACGATAAGCAGGACATTATCGGCAGCCATGATACTGGCACGGTCATCCCCTGAATCATTGATCATTTCATTAACAATGCCCAGGCTTTTACCCTCTCCGTTATCGGAAGAAATACGCAGGGAATGCAGTATAGAATCAATTTCACCATTTCCTGGCCCAAGCGAATACTGCCGGTAGCCATTGCCGTTATCCTGTTCCGTTCTGCTCAGCAGGTTTTCTACGACAGGGATAAAGAGGGTAAAGATGCTGCCCCGGGAAGGATGGCTTTCCAGTTCAATGGAACCACCCAATAAATCGGTCAGGCCCCTGCTGATGGATAATCCAAGACCTGTACCCCCGTACTTGCGGCTGGTCGATCCTTCTGCCTGCTGGAAGGCTTCGAAGATAATGTTTTGTTTCTCCTGCGGGATACCAATGCCGGTATCGCTGATCGCAAAAGCCACAACTTTTTCTGCACTGTCCAAACTGGGGTTGGCTGTTTTCCAGTTTTTTTCCGCTTCGTATATCCTGAGTTTTACTTCGCCTTTCTCGGTGAATTTAAATGAATTGGACAGCAGGTTTTTTAATATCTGGTTCAAACGCTGAATATCTGTTTCCATCGAAACAGGAAGCTGTTTATCAATTTCTATTGTAAAGCGCAAATGCCGGGCTTCTGAAATCGGTTTAAAAGTCGTTTCCGCAAAGGTGGCGATTTCGGCAAACCGGACGGAGGAGATATTAGCAGTGATAAACCCGGATTCGATCTTGGAAAGATCGAGGATGTCATTGATCAGCTGGATAAGATCATCGCCACAGGAGTGAATGGTTTTTGCATACCTGATTTGCTTATCGGTCAGATTGCCCTCTCCATTTTCGTAGAGTTGCTGCGCAAGGATAAGCAGACTGTTCAGCGGCGTGCGCAACTCGTGAGACATATTGGCCAGAAATTCTGATTTGTATTTCGAGGTCAGGGTCAATTGCTCCGCTTTTTCCTCCAGTGATTTCCTGGCATCTTCCACTTCGCGGTTTTTCTCCTCCACTTCATCTTTTTGTTTTACCAGCAACAGCGCCTTATCCTGCAGTTCGTCATTGGTACGGCTCAGCTCTTCCTGTTGTATTTTCAACTCGCCCGCCAGCGATTGTGATTGGGTTAGCAATTCTTCAGTACGCGAATTTGCCTCGATGGTATTAATCACAATACCGATACTTTCTGTTAACTGTTCCAGGAAGTCAATATGGGTCTGACTGAAAGTATCCAGCGATGCCAGCTCAATAACGGCCTTCACTTTATTTTCAAACAATACTGGCAGGATGATCAGGTGGGTAGGTTTTGCCTTTCCAAGGCTCGAACTTATTTTTATATAATTCGCCGGTACCTTGGAAAGTATAATGCGTTCTTTCTCTAATGCTACCTGGCCCACCAAACCCTCGCCGATGGAAAATTCAGTCGGGATATGTTTATCCGGCGTGTAGCCGTAGGCAGAAAACAGGTTAAGCCTCACTTCCTGGCTTTCTTCGTTTTGTGTTAAAATATAAAATGCCCCGTAATGCGCAGTAATAACCTGGGCAAGTTCCGAGAGAATGCGCTGGGTTACCGTTTTGAGATCCTTTTGACCCTGTAGCATTTGCGTAAACTTTGCCAGGTTGGATTTCAGCCAGTCCTGGTCATGGTTGCGCAAGGTGGTCTCTTTTAGGTTGGCAATCATCTGGTTGATGGTATCTTTCAACGCTTCCACTTCGCCTTTCGCTTCTACGCGGATGGTCCGGGTCAAATCCCCCTTGGTTACCGCCGACGCCACTTCAGAAATAGACCGCACCTGCGTGGTTAAATTCTGCGCCAGCTGGTTCACGTTTTCCGTCAGGTTTTTCCAAATACCGGATGCTCCCGGCACCGAAGCCTGGCCGCCCAGCCTGCCATCAACACCCACTTCCCGGGCAACGGTGGTTACCTGGTCAGCAAACAAGGCGAGGGTATCTATCATTTCATTGATGGTGTCAATCAGTTGTGCTACTTCGCCCCGTGATACAATGGCCAGCTTTTGTTTCAGATTACCGGTAGCTACCGCCGTTACTACTTTTGCAATACCGCGCACCTGGTTGGTGAGGTTAGAAGCCATCATGTTCACGCTGTCCGTTAAATCCTTCCAGGTACCCCCCACCCCGCGCACTTCGGCTTGTCCGCCCAGCTTTCCATCGGTGCCCACTTCCCTTGCCACACGGGTCACTTCAAAAGCAAATGAATTAAGCTGTTCCACCATGGTATTGATGGTATTTTTTAAATCCAGGATTTCACCTTTCACGTCAATGGCCACCGTTTTGGATAAGTCACCGCTGGCCACCGCCTTGGTAACCTCTGCGATATTGCGCACTTGCGAGGTCAGGTTACCGGTCATCTGGTTCACTGAATCTGTTAAGTCTTTCCAGGTACCGGCAACACCCGGTACAAAGGCCTGGCCGCCCAGTTTTCCATCGGTACCTACTTCCCTGGCCACACGGGTTACCTCTGAAGCAAAAGCCCTGAGCTGATCAACCATGGTATTCAATGTTTCTTTCAGCTGCAGGATCTCCCCGCGCACATCCACCGTAATTTTTTTGGACATATCACCATTCGCTACGGCGATTGCCACCTCTGCGATATTGCGCACCTGCGCGGTCAGGTTACCCGCCATCTGGTTCACTGAATCCGTTAAGTCTTTCCAGGTACCGGCAACACCTGGTACGTTTGCTTGTCCACCCAGCTTTCCTTCCGTTCCCACTTCCCTGGCCACACGGGTTACTTCAGATGCAAAACCCCTGAGCTGATCCACCATGGTGTTGATCGTATTTTTTAATTCAAGGATTTCTCCTTTTACATCCACCCCAATCTTGCGCGATAAATCACCATTGGCCACAGCCGTCGTTACTTCGGCAATATTTCTTACCTGGCTGGTGAGGTTACTGGCCATTTTATTTACGCTGTCCGTCAGATCCTTCCAGGTACCTGCTACGCCCGGCACATCGGCCTGACCACCCAATTTGCCTTCCGAGCCCACTTCCCTGGCCACACGGGTCACCTCCGATCCAAAAGCGTTAAGCTGATCCACCATCGTATTAATCGTATTCTTTAATTCAAGGATCTCCCCTTTTACATCCACGGTTATTTTCCGGGACAAATCGCCTTTGGCAACTGCGGTAGTCACTTCTGCAATATTGCGTACCTGGCCGGTCAGGTTAGAAGCCATCCCGTTTACCGAATCAGTCAGATCTTTCCATACACCGCCCACCCCCGCTACGGTTGCCTGCCCGCCCAGCTTACCTTCTGATCCCACTTCACGGGCAACCCTTGTTACTTCCGAAGCAAAGCCACGCAGCTGGTCCACCATGGTATTGATGGTATTTTTTAATTCCAGTATTTCGCCTTTTACATCCACATCAATTTTACGTGAAAGGTCACCAGTAGCCACTGCGGTAGTTACCTCTGCAATGTTTCTTACCTGCGAGGTCAGGTTACCTGCCATGATATTTACCGAGTCCGTCAAATCTTTCCAGGTACCCCCTACACCCGGCACATCCGCCTGGCCGCCCAGTCTTCCTTCGGAACCCACCTCCCTGGCCACGCGTGTTACCTCTGAACCAAATGAATTCAACTGATCCACCATGGTATTGATGGTATTTTTTAATTCCAGTATCTCGCCTTTTACGTCTACGGTTATCTTTCTTGACAAATCACCTTTTGCTACCGCGGTGGTTACCTCGGCAATATTCCGCACCTGGCCCGTAAGACTGCTGGCCATACCATTTACAGAGTCGGTCAGATCTTTCCAGGTTCCTGCCACACCTTTTACCTGTGCTTGTCCGCCCAGTTTCCCCTCGGTACCTACCTCCAGCGCAACCCTGGTCACCTCAGAGGAAAAAGAATTGAGCTGATCAACCATCGTGTTGATCGTATTTTTTAATTCCAGGATTTCACCTTTTACATCCACAGTTATCTTCCGGGACAGATCGCCTTTGGCCACTGCCGTGGTTACCTCTGCGATATTGCGCACCTGGCCGGTCAGGTTGCTTGCCATCTGGTTCACCGAATCGGTCAGGTCTTTCCACACACCACCCACACCTTTCACTTTGGCCTGGCCTCCTAGTTTACCTTCGGAACCCACTTCTCTTGCCACACGCGTAACCTCCCCCGAAAATGAATTGAGCTGATCCACCATCGTATTGATGGTATTTTTAAGTTCGAGAATTTCTCCTTTTACGTCTACGGTAATTTGCCGGGACAAATCACCCTTGGCAAACGCGGTGGTAACCTCTGCGATATTGCGCACCTGCCCTGTAAGGTTACTCGCCATCTGGTTTACTGAGTCCGTTAAATCCTTCCAGGTACCCGCCACCCCTTTTACCTGTGCCTGGCCACCGAGTTTTCCTTCAGTACCTACTTCCAGTGCCACGCGGGTTACTTCTGAAGAAAAAGAATTGAGCTGGTCCACCATGGTGTTGATGGTATTTTTAAGTTCCAGGATTTCTCCTTTTACATCTACCGTAATTTTTTTAGAGAGGTCGCCTTTGGCTACCGCAGTGGTTACCTCTGCAATATTGCGCACCTGTGCGGTAAGGTTGCTGCCCATCTGGTTCACTGAATCAGTCAGATCCTTCCAAACACCACCCACGCCTTTTACCTTTGCCTGCCCTCCCAGTTTTCCTTCTGACCCTACTTCACGCGCCACGCGGGTTACTTCCATGGAAAACAGGTTCAACTGTTTTACCATGTCATTTACTTCCTTGGCTATGCGTGCGAATTCGCCCTGGAGATTGTGACCGCCTATCTCCAGCGGCATTTCTTCCGAAAGGTTGCCTTTGGCTACCGAGCTAATAACATGTGCAATCTGTATGGTTGGATGCACCAGGTCAGATACAAGGCCATTGAGTGAGTCAATGCCCGTGCTCCAGGCACCTTTCAGACCCGGTACTTCAATACGCTGGGTCAGTTTACCCTGCTTACCAATGGTGTTGCCGGCACGGGTGAATTCCAGCATCATCTGCTGGTTGAGTGCGATGATATCATTCAGGGTATCGCAGACTTTACCACTCAGGCCCGTCTGGTCAATGGGCATGCGTACCCCAAAATTACCATTCTTTACTTCCGTCAGGGTTTGCAGAAGGTAGCGGATATCGACTGTGTCGGTATCATTTACCTGGGAGTAAGCGTCCAGCTTCACACTATTTTTACTTTGATTTGGGATAGTACCGCGTGATGGGGCAATGGGCACTAACCTTTTATTATTGATTTTCCGGGTGCTGCTATTTTTAGTCCTGTTGTCGGCCATGGAAGTGTTTTTTATTGACAATCAATACAATCAATTATGCAGGTGCGTTGGAAACGCAAATAAAAATAAGCGATTTTCGCGCACGATAAAAATTTACCGAAGTATTAAAATTTTGCCGGATTGTATTAAGTTTGATGCCACAAACCAAAGGAAGCGATATATCCAGTTTGATACGAATACTACACTATGAATATCCCGGGCAGCATTAAAAAGAATATTAATATCCTGATTATCGATGACGATGAAGAGGATTTCCTGATCATCAAACAATATATCAGTCATATTCAGTCAGGGAATGATTTCACGCTGCACTGGTGTGGCAGTTATGCGGAAGGAATTGACGCCATCTGCCGGGGTGAACACGAAATTTATTTTGTTGATTTCCGCCTGGGTCCGAAAACAGGACTGGAACTAATACAGGAAGTGGTCGGTAAAAATTGTGAACAGCCCATTATTTTATTAACGGGTGCGGGCAACCAGGACATTGATTTGCAGGCCATGCAGGCGGGTGCCTCTGACTATCTCGTCAAATCGGAACTGAATACCGAGAAACTGGAACGTTGTATCCGGTACGCGGTGGCCAGGCATGAATTTTTGAATACACTGAAGGCAAACGAACAGAAATACCGGGGCATTTTCGAAAAAACCAGGGACTTTATTTTTATCGCCGGTGAAGGCCTTGTATTTAAGGAAGTGAACCAGGTCGGCAGCTCCCTGTTTGGCTATCCGGCCAGTGAGTTGATCCGTATGCGCCTGGCGGATTTGCTCCTGTATGATAGTGATGAAGCAATGATAATGCAAACACTGCAGGAGGCCGGTGAGGTGATCGACCTTGAAATCGAGTTGCGTCCAAAAAATCACCACATGCTTCACTGCCTATTGTCTTTGTCCACCGAAAAAGATGCATCTGGAAAACAATATGTGCAGGGGATCATTCATGATATAACGGGTTTAAAAAATGCAGAAAAAGCCAACCTGCAGACGGCCAAAATTAAAGCCACCGAAAGACTGGTGCGCACACTGGCGCATGAGGTACGCAACCCGCTGAACAATATAATCCTGGCGGTATAACAGATAGAAACCATGCAACTGGAAAATGAAAAAGTCTACCTGGAGATTGTGATGCGGAACAGTAACCGCATTAACAAACTCATTACCGAGTTGCTGTATGCCTCCAAGCCTGCGGTGATGACACTAAAAAAAACAGCACTGCAAACCGTTCTGCAAAACAGCATCGCGGCTGCTGCAGACCGCCTGACTTTAAAAAAAGTAGTGCTGGAGGAAGATTACTGCGCGCAGGATGCATGGATAATGGCGGACCCCGATAAGTTAAGCATTGCTTTTTTGAATATAATTATCAATGGCATTGAAGCATCCCCTGCTGAAAATGCCAGGATGCAGGTGAGACTCCGCGAGGAAAGGGACAATTATGTCGTATCGGTTACTGACAACGGTCATGGGATTGACGAAGAAGACCTGGGGCAGCTTTTTGAGCCCTATTTTACTTCCAAAGCGGCTGGTATGGGTCTCGGGCTTTCCTCTGCCTTAAGCATTTTTGAATCACACCGTGCGCTGGTGCAGGTCAAATCAGTCCTGGAGACCGGCACCACTTTTCATTTCATTTTTAAGAAGTAAGGGTACTTTGATCGCCTGAAAAAAAAGTACACTATAACCGGGCAATGATCTGCCAAATAAAAAAAGGTGAGTACAATCATGTATAATTATATACAGAATTAACCAGTCTAAAGAATATTATTACTGTTAAAAGAGGATAATTCTCTACAATAGGGCTTACGCAAATTGGCGCTTGTTTTGATTAAGTTTGATTAAAAATACTATGAATAAAACATTGATAGCCCTTTTGGCAGGCGTTGCCATAGGAATACTCGTTGCACCGGACAAAGGTTCCGCCACCAGGAATAAATTAATCGATGGCTTCAACGACGTGGCAGATGAACTGGAAGCATTCCGCGACAGATTCAGTACGGATGAAAAGGAATGGATGGACGAAGCAGTTGATCTGCCTTCCGGTATGGGTAGTCGTGTCTAGCAGAATGCATTATTGTATGCTGACTTGCAGATTACGAGGCAGGAATTTCGTTTGTTTATGATGGTTCTTTAAAGGCCGGGGCCTTCCCTGGCTTTTTTTTACGGGCTACAATACAAATGCGGATTGTTTTACTTGAACTTATGATGACTCCCGCTGAATGGATCATTGAAGCTGCCACGATTGATGGTCTGATTGGCTGGGGATAAATTTTCAGGGCGCCCCGCCTGGGCCGGCATTAAAGTTCCCATCATTGCCAAATAATAGATATTCGTTTTTTTTTAAACCATTTTTCTTTCCTGCGCCTCTATTTTTTGCGCAATAACGGCGGGTCTTTCTTACTACGTTTCATCTGTATAAAAAATGAAGTGTCCATGAAACAGCATAACTACGCATAGAATTACACCTCAAATGAAACTTATGAAAAATGTTCCGGAAAGAATCCGCAGGCTACTGGAGTACGCATGCTGTAACCAATTACGCAAACGTTTTCCAAAACAGCAATCACTTTTTGTTTTACTGAATTTTTGATATAAATCATTCACGGGACTGATGGAAATCATTACGATATCGTTATCCAAAGAATACTTTGCACCTGAAATAAATATATAGACTATGAAAAAGATAATAAATGTGCTTATTGCAATACTAATTGCAGCGCCTTCGCTGTTCGCTCAAAGCAAGGCAGGTAAAACGGATACGATGCAGCATGCAAAATTCTATAGTTGCCCGCATCATCCGGGTATTACCAGCGCTCATGCAGGCAAATGTTCCATTTGTGGGATGGATTTAATGTTATCCGGCAAAGAGCAAATGAAAGCAAATGAAGTAAAAAATTATGCGTGCCCGGTGCATTTGGATGTAACCAGCCACAACCCCGGTCAGTGCCCCAGGTGCGGAAAGAAAATGAGTCGTTCACTGAAAGAACAAATGAAAGCAGAAGTGACAAAGCTTTATACTTGTCCTATGCACCCGGAAGTTGCACTCAACAAAGATGGCGTTTGTCCAAAATGCGGAAAAGCGCTGGTGGAAAAGAAACAATCGAAATAGTTCAGCACAATATTTAATGAAAACCAAAAAAATAAATGTCAGTATTGTACAGGCATTTACTTAAAACAAAAATTTAAACCGGGATCTTCAGATAAAATAATCTGAAGATCTTTTTCTTTTTGGGAGAAACGCAAGTCCGCCGATCAGCCCAACAGCACAGGCGAATTCAATTATGCAATTCAATCCAGATACCAGTAAGAGAAAATCTGCCTTGGTTCTTATAGAAATATTACTCTTCGTTCTGCCCTCCTAAAAATTATACTTATTCGCTTACAATACCGCATCTGACCTTAAAGGCAGGAACAACTGTACCTGTTGCAATTATAAAATTATCGGCATAATTTATATAATTAATGAATACCCCGGTTTACCTTGCCGGCATGATACGCTATTATTCATTTTCTGTAGCTTTGCTTTCTTTAAATTATTATTGCATAGGCAAATAAAATATATGAATATGAAAACGAGATTGCTGATTGGCCTGTTTGCTGCGATGGTTCTTGGGGTAGGTTGTAAAGAACAAAAGAAAAGTGAAAAAGGTGCTATAATCATCGGTGCTGGTAAAATGCCGAACCTGGCAAGAGACAATGCAGGTAACCTGTTTGTTGTTTTTGGCAGTGGTGACAGTATCTTGTTTGCATCCTCCCATGATGAAGGCAATACTTTTTCTGCACCGGATCTAATTGCTGTTCTTCCACACCTGGTGGCTTCCAGCATGCGGGGCCCGCAAATTGCAGCCACCAGTAGTGGACTAGCTGTTATCGCCGTTAATAAATCAGGAGATATTTTTTCGTTTTCTAAAAATGATGGCGGTGAATGGTCCCAAACAGCAAAAGTAAATGATGTTGACACAGTAGCTAAAGAAGGCCTGATGGCTTTAAGTGCAGATGGCAACAATGCTTTTGCGGTCTGGCTGGACGTAAGAGACAGGCACAATAAAATTGTTGGAGCAAAATCTACAGACGGCGGAAGGTCATGGTCGAAAAATATTATGGTATATGCGTCACCGGACACAACCGTTTGCGAATGTTGCAAGCCTTCTGTTGCGGTAAAGGGCACAAAAGTATATGTAATGTTCAGGAATCACCTGCATGGAAACAGGGATCTGCATATTATTCAATCTGCGGATGGCGGCAGCAGTTTTGGAGAAGCGCAACAATTGGGTAAAGAAAGCTGGGCACTGGATGGATGCCCGATGGATGGAGGAGGGCTTATTATTAACAGCAATGACATTCCGGAAACAGTTTGGCGCAGGAAGAATATTATTTACGCCTGCCTGCCTGGTCAGCCAGAAACAGCTATTGGTGAAGGAAAAGGCTGTACCATTGAATCGGTAAATGGTAAAAATGTATATGCCTGGACAGAAAATGGCGAAGTGATTATCCGCAAGCCAGCGGGAACAAAAATAAATCTCGGCAAAGGTCAGCTTCCTCTTTTAAAGTATATCAACAAAGAAAATATATTATGCGTATGGGAAAATGATAAACAGGTTCATGCTGAAATTGTAAGTTTATAAATAAAAATAATGTAACGCTGCAATAAAAAACATAGTGTGCGATCATTGTATTCTTATCGTACGGCAGCAATTGGATAAAACAGGGTTACCCCTATAAAAACATTCAGCCTGTTTTCTTCCATAGAAGGTATTACCATTGAAAAGTATGTTATCCTGCAAAGAATAGAAAAGGCTAAAGAATTATTAATATACGATGAACTAAGCCTTGGCCAGATTGCCGGCAAACCGGGTTATGCCTGTGTGCAGCATTTATCGCTGCAATTCAAAAAAACTACCGGCCTTACACATTCTCATTTTAAGCAACTGAGAGAAAACCTGCGGGAACCATTGATAAGGTTTGACGTTGTTCCTTCCTGTAAAATTATATACAATTCTTACTGAATCATGTAACGTGAAGGCTGTCGGCCTGCAATAGCCTTGCAAAAAAAAGTTATATGGTTTATACATGAAGCACTCCCGGTGCCGGAAATGACAAAGGCCAAATATATAATGGCCGTTTCTGACAACAACTTGTCTGTTATTACACTTTTAACTGCACCAGCTTTGTGCTATGAAAAAAACATTACTATTGATTGCTATTGCAGCATCATTGATCACAAATGCACAGGTTAATACAGTTTCACTGCAGGCAAGTGGATTAACATGCTCCATGTGCAGCAACGCTATCAACAAAGCATTAAAGGCGCTCGATTTTGTGCAGGATGTGGATGCCGATATGAAGAGTTATACTTTCCAGGTATCATTTAAGCCAAACAGCATTATCGATTTTGATATGCTCAGAAAGAGCGTTGAAAAAGCTGGCTTTACTGTCTGCGCTTTTGTTGCTACTATCCATTTTGATAAAAGGGAGGTAAAGATCAATCAGCCTGTCACCATTCAACATCAAACATTTTTATTCGCAAATGGGGCCACCACCCTCTTAGATGGCAACATGCTAATTAAATTCCTTGACAAAGGCTTTGTTTCACAAAAAGAATACAAACAGCATGCTTTTTTGGCTCCGCCCCCACACTCATACCACGTTGCACTTGACTAAAAAAAACAGAACAATGAAAAAAATAGTACTATCCGCAATATGCTTTTTCTCCGTATCCTGCAAGGCACAGGAGTTGTTTTCCATGTCGGAACCAGCCAGCAACATGCCTGCCAGGAGTATTGCTTTCAGGATTGACAATTTAATAATGGATGAAATTAATTCTTCAAAAATAAATTATCATCTTATTCCGGGAATAAGAGCCGGCATATCAAAGAAATTAATGATTAATGGCAGTGCTTTTTTTAGCAACCGGCTCAAACAATTTAAAGCCGAAGGGGCCAGTCTTTATGCTAAGTACCGGTTCCTGAGCAATGATGCTGTACAAAAACATTTTCGTATGGCTGCTTTTGGAACCTTGAGTTTTAATAACAGTGATATTCACCAGGAAGAAATCAATCTGTATGGGCACAACACCGGCTTTGAAGCCGGCATTGTCGCCACTCAACTGCTGCATAAGTTTGCTTTGTCCTCCACGGTTTCATTTGCCAAAGTACTGGACAATGGCAATAACAATATGTATGTATATGGGTCACAAAACAGCAGGGTCATCAATTATAGTTTCTCTGCCGGCAAACTTATGTTGCCAGTAGAATACAGGGATTACCGCCAGACGAATATAAACCTGATGGTGGAAACTCAGAGCCAGGTTAATACAGGGTCGGGAAAATATTATGTGGATGTTGCACCTTCCCTGCAACTGATATTTAACAGCGAAAGCCGGGTTGATATAGGCTATAGAAAACAAATAAGCAGCAATTTAATACGGACTGCACCCAATGGGTTCTTTATAAGAATAGAGCATACTTTCTTTAATGCTTTTTAAAACAAATAGATCGTCCGTTTTTGACATCATGCTGTCCTTCACAGACCTGAAAGTCACAATAGCTTTGTATTATACAATAACAATTAAATAAAAATAAAATGAAAAAATTAGTATTCGCAGCCCAGGTATTTGGCTTAATTGCTATGCTTCTCATTGTCGTGATTCTTGAAATGAATCATGTAACAAGTGGCGCATCCCAAATAAATGTTCCTTCAGATGTTATAATGCAGACAGAAAAATCAATAGTTGATTTGCCTGGAAAAGCAAAAGATAAATGGGTAAATGAAACATTCAGCACAACGCTGGAAATGTTATTGTTAAAAACAACATACTAAAACTTAAAAAGATGACTAAAAGAGTATTGTTAGTAACTATAGTCTTATTGAGTTCAATTTTTTTAAAGGCACAAAAGGATACTTGCAGGATTGAACAGTATTGTCAGTTGATTGCTACACAGCGGATATTAAGTAATAAAGTAACCATTGATATTGACTTTGGTGAAGAAAAAAGTTTCTGGAGGGATACAAGGCTTACAAATTATGATGGCAAAATAAAAAAGTTCAATACCATTATTGATGCCATGAATTATATGGGCAAAGAAGGATGGCTGTTTGTAAACGCATATCCCGTTCACCTTGCAGGAACAGAAATATTTCATTTTGCTTTTAAAAAACAGTTTACCCGGACAGAAATCCAAAATTAATTACTTAAATAAATTATCATGAAAATATTAAAAACACTCAGTTTCATAGCAGGCCTGGTTTTAACTGGCGTCGTATTCCTGAATGCCTGCAGCCCCATCCGGAATCTTACTACTCCTCCGGCAACATGGCAAGGCAGTATGGATTTTAAAACAAAGCCACCCGCTTATGATGCCGGAAAGAAAAATGTGTTCGTCATTGCCGACGCAAAAATGACGGTATTGTTTGACATGCTTGCACCATTCTACTTGTTCAATGCAACAGGAAGGACCAATGTATACATTGTTGCAAAAGACAAAACTCCCATTTTAATAAAAAGAAACCTCTTTGTAAGCCCGCAGCTAACTTTTACTGAAGCAGATTCAATGAATTTACAAGCTGATGTAATTGTAATTCCAGCATTATCAAAAAGAGATGAAAACCAGGATACCGTAATAACTGGCTGGATAAAAGCTCATTTTTTAGCAAGCACCAAAATGCTGGCTATCTGTGATGGCGCATCAACGGCCGCTGCTACCGGGCTATATGATGGAAAACCATTAACCTGCCATGCATCTGACTATGCGGGTTTAAAAGTACACTTCAGTAAGCCTGAGTGGATACAGAATGTGGCGGTAACCCAAAGCGGCAACTTGTTTAGCACTGGAGGTGTATCAAACGCTGTGGAGGGCAGCCTGACCGTAATCAATGAATTGTTTGGCGAAGAAATAAAGCGACAGGTACTGGCAAACATTCATTATCCGGAAACAACCATTAAAACAATCCACAAAAGCATTGCAGTCAGTGGCAGCAATAAATTTACCGTTGCCAGAAAAATCTTTTTCAGCAGGAACAGAAAGATTGGGCTTTTACTTGAAAACGGCATGAATGAGTTTGAGATGGCAAGCATTATTGAAACCTATGGCCGCAGTTTCCCTGCATCTTTTGCTACCCGTAATGTGAGCAATTCAACGATTCAAACAAAATATGGATTAACACTGGCTTGCACAGGTGATGCCGGTATGAAAGGCCTGGATGAACTGCATTTGCTGATGCCGGAAACCTTTTCAAAAGAAAATGAATTATATTTTAAAAACACCGAAATCATCAGATATAATAATCTGCAAAAGCAATACCTGATTAATGTCTGCTTAGAAAGAATAGGTAAGCAGTATGGCCATCGGTTTGAGGACTTTGTAAAAATATCTTTGGACTATAATTAATAAAAAAAACATGAAAAAATTACAGTTATTTATTTGTTTGGTTTTGTTGTCTTTTTTTTCTGAAGGATATGGAGCAGGCAAAACAAATTCAGCCAATGAAATAGTCGGATGTTATTGGTCGCCAAAAAAGGATGCCAAAATTGAAATCTATTTAAAAGGGCAGCAATACTTTGGAAAATTTATCTGGTTGGCATCACCCCGGAAGGATATTAAAAATCCAATAAAATCTTTACAAAGCCGCGAGGTTCTTGGCCTGGAATTACTAACCGGTTTTTCTTG
This sequence comes from Chitinophagaceae bacterium, assembly GCA_039915085.1. Lineage (GTDB taxonomy): Bacteria > Bacteroidota > Bacteroidia > Chitinophagales > Chitinophagaceae > JACMLD01. Next base: position 2,386 of record JBDSOC010000305.1, on the reverse strand, counting down.
TACAGATAATCTTTATAGTGGTGGCGAAATTTATGATCCTGAAACCGGTAAAACGTACGCATGTAAAATGAGCCTGGAAGGCAATAGACTAAAAGTGCGTGGATATGTTGGCATTTCATTGTTTGGCCGCACTGAATATTTTGAACGCATTAAATAGTGCAGGAAAATTATTAAGCGCAGCAACCTGACTTAGTAAATATTCCCGGTAAGATTTAGCGAATGCGGTAAAATATAAAACACTCATTATGGAAAAGAATGTAGCTATTCTGATGGCTGATTTATCGGGATATAGTGCGCTGACAGAAACGCATGGTGCTGTTTCAGCGGCAGATCTAATTGATAAGTACATTAGTATAGCCGAAAATTGCCTGGTTGGCGATTGCATGCTGCACCAACAAACCGGAGATGAAATTATGTTCGTCTCAGATTCTTCAGATGTTATGCTTTCTACTGCCCTTAAATTAGCAGCTCATACCGCAAGTGAAGAGCATTTTCTGCAGGTACATGGAGGACTGCATTATGGTAAAGTTTTGAAAAGGGGTGGTAATTACTTTGGATTTGCAGTAAACCTGGCAGCCAGAATTGCTGCTAAAGCAACAGCGGGAACTTTTTGCTGCTCTGCTGAATTTATAGACTCCGTATCAGATAAATCAGTTTGCAGGTTCCAATCACAGGGAAACTACCTTTTAAAAAACATTAGTGCGGAAAAGGAACTGTTTGAATTAAGCGTAGAAAAAATAAAGACAAATTACATTGACCCGGTTTGCCGTATGTTAATTCTACACCCTGAAAAGGCAATCGGCCATCCAACCGAAGACCAACTCTATTTTTGCTCTCCGCAATGCCTTGCCGTATATAATAAAACCCAAAAGTTTGGTCAAACGATGTAAAATGTAAAATACCCAAATAAATAATATTCTTTTCGATTAATAATAAATACAAAACAATGACTCCTGTAATTATAGGTATTTCCTCAGGGATTTTAACCATATTGCTAATTGGTTTTTTGAAACTCCTGGACACAAAAGTGATTTATGGACTTATACTTTCAGGAATCGGGTTTCTATATGTTGGATTTGTGTGGACAGATGTGAAAGCCCTTGTTATAAATGCTATCCAGGCCATTGTATTTCTTCTATTGGCCTATTATGGCGTAAAAAGAAGCAGTCATATTTTGGCTGCAGGGTATTTCCTGCATGGGTGCTGGGATATGTTGTATAATTTCCTGGCGACGCCAGGATTAATCCCTCCACATTACGATTGGTTTTGCTTTTCCATTGATTTAACTATTTGTATTTACCTGTTGTTTTTTAATAAACGTCTCCGATTTAATAAAATCATTGCATAAAATATTTTTATGTCTTTCACTACCCTTCTCATAAAAAATATGGTCTGTAATCGTTGCGTCCTTGCGGTTGAAGCTATCTTAACAAAAGAGCTCATCCCATTTCAAAACGTTACTATCAGCCAGGTAAGGTTGTGTACCGGATTATCTGGAGATCAGAGAGTCCGGTTGGTTAACAGTTTTAAAAGCATCGGCTTTGAATTAATAGATAACCGTAACACCGCCTTAATTGAAAGAATAAAACAATTGGTTATCACCAGAGCAAGGAATGAAGTGAATGGGTATGGACATAAATTGAAACTTTCCAGCTACATCGTTCAGGAGGTCAACCATGAGTATACTTACCTGAGCAGTTTATTTTCTTCAGTTGAAGGAAGAACAATTGAAAAATATTTTATCGTTCAACGAATAGAAAAAGTAAAGGAACTATTAATATACGGTCAGCTGACATTATCACAAATTGCCTTTGATCTTGACTACAGCAGTGTAGCGCATCTTTCCAGCCAGTTTAAAAGTATTACTGGCCTGACACCCACTTATTTTAAAGAGATTGGTTTTGCAATGCGTACATCATTGGATAAAATTTAAACCCAAAATTCTGAAACGCTAACCCAAACTATTGTAACAACCAACCCCTGATCACCAATTACTTTTGTGCTATCAAATAACAATTAAAACAATTATCATGAAATCAGCAACAACCGTAAGCCAGAGCGCTCAAAATGTAAAATGCAGTAACCCCAATTGTACCTGTGCAGATTGTAATTGCGGCGAAACATGTACCTGTGCGAATTGTAAATAGTCCTGGCATGCCGAAACACCATCAAGCCATTCCTGTGGGATGGCTTTTTTTGTGGCTGTTTATGACCTCTTATTGTCTTTTGACGATAGATTATTCAGGGTAACTTTATGTATAGAAAGTAAGATTACAATATTTCCTTAGCTGAATACAGGCAGGAAATCAGCTACTACTACATTAACACGCTCTTATGATGATAGAAATATTTAAAACAAATGTTCAGAACAAAGCACAGGTAAGGC
>JBDSOC010000219.1:0-19398 GCA_039915085.1 Chitinophagaceae bacterium | reverse complement strand
GTCCGCTTGATTCTGCTTCCTGCATTACTGTTTACCTGGATGGCAATTGTGCACTTGGCCATTCTGTATATGCCAACAGCGCTAATAATGGCCCGTGGGGTGATGCGCTGGTAAAAGAATTTATTCCATTGGTGGAAAGTAAATACCGCTGTGATGGCGCCCGTTTATTGAGAGGACATAGCAGTGGTGGCTGGACGGTACTGTGGTTGCAAACGCATTATCCAGCTGTTTTTGCCGGTTGCTGGTCAAGTTCCCCCGACCCGGTTGATTTCAGAAACTTTCAAAAGATTAACCTCTATGAAGGCGATAATATGTATTATGCCAAAGACAGTTCATTACGCAGTGTAGCCACCGTGGCTGGTTTCTTTCCGTGGGCAAGTATGAAGCAGGCTTGCATGCAGGAATTTGTAATTTACAGGGGGGAACAAATGCATTCTTTTGATGCCGTGTTCAGCGAAAAAGGAAGTGACGGTAGTCCGCTGCGTATATGTGATGCCGTTACAGGCGAACTCAACAAAAAAACATTTGAGCACTGGAAGCAGTATGATATTTCAATGTACCTGCGCAGTAACTGGTCATCATTAAAGAATGATCTTGATGGAAAAATAAGGGTAACAGTAGGGGAGCAGGATAACTTTTTATTGAATGGCCCTGTTCATTTGCTGGAAGATGAAATGAAAAAACTGGATACAAAATTTGTTTTTAATTATTACCCGGGTGATCATTTTACTGTGAGTACACCTGAATACCGGAAAGCGGGAGCACAATTCCTGGCCGGGCGTTATATGGAGTGGAAAAAAATGCAGGTTAAATAATATACTTCTGTTGCATGATAATTTTATGTTCATCAGGGCTGGGCAGCTTTTACAAAAAGCGCCTGCAATGTTCTGCTGATGGTATCTGTTATCATAACTGCATTTTGTTTTGGCTGGGGAGGCAATCCGTATACTTTCTCTAGGTCCAGCACCTCTTTGCATTTTAATGCCAGCTGACTTGCCTGTGCAATTAAATTCAGCGGAGGACCACTTGTTTTTGGTCCGGCTTCAAATTCAAGCAGGGCTTCATTAAAGGCTTTTATTGACTCAGAAACATTGCCTTCTGCTACTATGCCAACTTCGCCAATATACAATGTTTCAAATATTTTGATGGCTTTTTGCGCTTCCGTTAATGATTTGGAGGAAGCAATGTCGGCAGCAGCATGGCACAAAGGATACAATGTTTCCTTTCTTTCTTTATAAAGCGTAAACTCATAATTACGTTTTCTTTCTTCCAGTTCTTTTTCTCTCTTGTCAAAATATCCCATTAAGCCATAGATGCTTCCCAGGATAATGGTGAGCGTTGTGAAGGCTTTAAAAACTAAATCCCACTGCTGAAAGAGTACTTCAGTTTTTGGTTTTTGAATGTCAGGCAGATCAGCAGGTTTATTGCCGCCAGTGTCATTTCTCTTTTGCATGTGCTGGAATTTATAATATTCAAATGAATAAACTGCATCATTTTGTTCCCATCCACAAAATTGAATTCGGGGCAGCGCCTGTATTGAAATTTACAGGACGTGTTCCATTTATATTACCAAGGAAAAGCATCAGTGCGTTACCGGTTATCTTATATATTCCCCTTGTTCTGCCATTAGCGGCCACCAAATCAATTTCTTTTGGTTCTTTGCCTGCATTAAAAGTGATACTGCCGTTTTGATTATAATTGGGAAGTACCGAATAGATATAAGTGCCATCGGGCCTGATTTCGATGGTGCCGATCAGTTTACTGTTATCGGCCCGCAACCGCCATTTTGCTGCCAGTTCGCCGGGATTAACCTGCCGGTTAGCAAATGCAAGATTAAAAATTATAACCAGGCCCGCCACCGTAAAAACTATAAACTTTTTCATACAAAATAACTGGGTTAAAAAAACAACAGTAAAAAAATATAACATTGCAAATTACCAAGCTGTAGTACGTGCTACAATACCATTTTAGTAGTAGTACCGGATTCCAATGCAATTCCGGAATAAATATCTGTGGCGGCCAGGAAGCAATGGGTATTTATAACCGGGGCACAATTGCTTACAGCTGCATTTATATAGCCCGGTAAAATCTGAAGTGCTAAATGTTTAAAACATTTGCTGGCATCATTTATACTAAATGTGGTACAGGAACGCCTGAATAAAGCCGGCGCAGATAACCTGGCATAAAACAGAAGATAGTGAACGTAAGAGCTGACAGGCGGATGTCAGTGCTTTAAAACAATGATAGTAGAATGAAGAAATGACCGGTTATGCAGGCAGGGTCAGGTTGTTTTGTTCCCATTTGTATTTATAGCATCGAATATGCTTTTGGCTTTGTCAAATACACTCAGCACATTCCCATTTTTTAAAGTAATATCGCAGCCATGGTTGTGCTCATTGTTTCCAAAATCAATCCTTACAATTTCATCACTATTGATATAAATTGAATCGGTACCACGACCATTGTTGGGTGTAACTTTAATTAGTTTCATACTGTTAGTTTCTACAATTTACCAGGGATTGGTTGTCAAGATATAAATATTTTCTTTGCTTGCCACTTTTTTGTTCCGGCAATTTTCCCGTGGCGCAATTGTCTGGTTTTGTCTGTCCGAAACAGAAAGCCGCGGTAAAATATTACACGGTAACCGGTTCTCTAAAAAAATCACACGCAAATATTTTTATTACCCGGAAAATTAATAACTTTAGAACAGACAACTTAAATGAATATATTCTTATACAGGTATAAAAAAACTTAAAAATGAATAATAAAAACGGTGGCATCCTTTATTTCCTTTTAGGAATATATACCCTGCTCATCAGCTGGCATTATAACCATTCTTTTTTCTATCTTATTATTCACTATATTTTCTGGCCCGTCTATCTTGTATATGAAATCCTTAAGGGCAATCTTTCGCATGATTTGTGGAGAACAATTCCTGCATCTTACTTTCATTAATAATTAGTAAATATTGCGAATGCTTCCATTGCCCCTGTGGGCAGTTGTTATACATTTTTATTTGCAGGTAAACAGATGAGGCACTGAGCCGCTGCGATGCCGGAAGGGAAAATATTTATTTTTTCAATCCTGCTATTTAACGGGTGCCAGCTTTCCATCTGCATCTTCAACATGCAAAAAATTCAGATCCAAACCATCCAGTACTATTACACTGTGCAGCGAAGAAAATTTTGTTGCATCCTGTTTCCATGACCAGGCAAGCTTACCTGCCGGTGTATACTCGAGTACTTGTGTGCCGGAAGCGCCCTGTTTAGGCCCATGCCCCTGCCAGTTGGCAACAATATAATTGCCATTGGAAAGTATTTGAAATCCTGCATAGAAATTGGAGTTTACTGCAGCAGGTCCTGTAATAGTATCCAGCAATTTTCCATCGGTGGAAAATACTTCAAGTTTTTTTGCGTAGCCCGTACTCACAATTGTCTGTCCGTTTGCTAAACGCAATGCCTGCCAGGCATGTGTTTTTTCGGCATCACCTATCATCGCCTTCCAGACAATATCACCATTTTTATTTCCTTCAAAAATGATATTATTGGCGGTAATTAAAAAATTACCGGATGCAGTTTCACGCACCAACCGCACATAATCAAATCCCGGATAGACAATAACGTGTTGTGTGGCACCAGCTCCATCCACTTCTACTAAGACAATCCCTTTTTTATCCTGCCAGTTCACCCCTGTTAATAAAGTATTTCCATTCCGTAACCTGCGGGCCGCAACCGTTCCGGGGAATGCAGTAAGTTCATACACTTTTTTACCAGTGGCAATCTCATATTCTTCATAACCTGTTCCTGTGCCGGCAAGCACAAGGCCATGGCCCACTAATTGCATATCGCGGCCTGCGGGTATTGGCGTATACCAGCAGGCAGCGGGGTTGTTTAAGTCCAGGTAACTTAATTGCGATATGCCTTCATCGCGTATTAATAATTTGCGATGCGTATAACCAGCCGGTGATTGCCCAAAAGATTTTGTTGATAAACAATTACTGAGAACCAGCAATACAATAATGACAAATAAATAAGGAGAGGGGTTTATGTTATGGTAAATACTTTTATTCATTTTTGTATCGTATTATGTTTAAGGACAATAAATATACGAATGATAGCTGTTTCCTGGCTTTCCAACAGAAATCTGGGCACTTTTAAGGCATATAAAAAACTGGTTATGCTTTTTCGGAAATATGACCGGTTTTCAGAAACTCAAAATACTACTTTCGTGGTATTGAATTAGATATTTTAATCCTTAGCTTAGTTTAACAGATCCCTTTTCTGTTGCTTTCCAAAAATTCCTGTACGTATCATTTGTGATGGAATTTCCTGCCCGGTTTGAAACAAAACTGCTAAAGCTTATAGTATGAAAATTCTAATTGCACTTGTCTACCTGATTCTTCTCGCTGTATCAATGTCAATTATTGCAAAAAGGCAAAAGGCTACGTTTAAACACCTGCGTGGTGATAAAGTAAATATGCTGGTAATGACAATGTTTTCATACCTGGTTTTACTTATCAGCTATGTTCAGTTCTGGATTTTAACAGGCGTTTTTCCTGTTTATTTTATTTTGACATTATTGCTTGTCGTACTGCTGGCGAACGGTATTTATGGAATGGTGGGAGCAATCGCGGGTTTTACGGTAAAAGAAAAAAAAGACAAAATTCTTGGTCTTTCTGCAATTTATGGCGCCACGAACTCCAAAATAGGATGTCTGTTCCTGATTGTTGGCAATTTAGTTTTACTGGCCTCAGTTACGGGAACACTCTGGGTATATTTCAAATATCCTAAAGGAAGCGCTGACCAGGTACTGTGGGTGGCTTTATTTCATTTTACGCTGTCAAACATTTTCTCTATTATTTTTTCGAATATTTTATCCTGGAAGATAATGACATCAGAATTTGCAGATGACGATATCAGGAACAGCTATCTGACGACAAAATTTACTGAAATTTTTTCTTCCATTCTTACATTGTTCTTTCCACTTTGGCTATTCAAAGAACATTTGACCGGGTTATTAGAAAAAAACAATATTTATTTACCTCATTTATGGTTAATGCTTTCTATACCTTTTGCAATTTTTATTTTAACAGCATTATTTCCATTTTTTCTTGGTATGTACAAATACCGTTCGCAAACAAAAGCAATGCTTGAATGGAGAAAGGCATGGTTGAAAAATCTGATAACAGATTTAAAATTACCAAAAGGGAATGTGCAATCAGAGAAACTTAATGTAAGTATCAGAACCATTGAAATCAGAATAAAAAAAGAAATCGATGAAAATGAACTGTATAAATTTTATAAAGAAAAAATAAATACCGGTTTTGCAAAACCGGTGTCAAAATGGCAACAGCGTCTGGAAAAAATGCAAACGGCGCAACAGGGTATTAGTCAGGGGGGAGCCGGAGTCATCCAGGATATCAGTATTGAAGATGAAGGAACAAATGAAAATGACCAGTTGCTGGTGAATACGCAATTTACAAATATTGAAATAATAAAAAGTTCTGAAGATGGACTGTACACGGGGGAAGACGTGACCAGTCTTACTTTACATTACATTCAGTCGCAAAATAAAAATCTGGTAAATTGGGATCTTCGGTATAAGAACATTTATGTGCTTATGAACATTTATAAGGTTGTAAAATCGGTAGACCCCAATGATGTTAAAGAGTATCTTGAAACAGAAGCAGTCAATATAGAAAAAGAAGAAAAGTCATTCCGGACAGGTAAAAATATTCTTGCGGGAGCAATTATAAGTATTTTTACAGCAGTTTTTATCTGGCTTTTTAAAATATTTGAAGATGATATCATTCATTTTTTCCGGAACATTGTAATAAATCAACAATAGCGCTGCCACCCGCCCACTTTTAATAAATCAATGAATATTTATAGCAACCGCACTATATTTGTTTTTGTAAATAGCTCATCTTATGCCCCATACTTCACGCAAAGAATTTCTGCAAACATCTGGTATATTACTGACTGCTTTCCTGGCTGGTTCGTCTTTTAACCTAAAAAAACAGTCCCTGCTTTTATCATTTTCCACGCTTGGTTGCCCCGATTGGTCGGTTCAGCAAATCATTGATTTTGCAGCCGCGCATGGTTACCAGGGCATAGAACTACGTGGTATACTAAAACAAATGGATCTCACCAAATGCAATGAATTCAGTAGTCCGGCCAAAATAACGGACACGCTTGCACGCATGAAGGCAAAGAAACTGCAGTTTGTTGATCTTGGCTCTTCCTGCAACCTGCATTTTGCCGATCCTGCAAAAAGAAAAGAAAACCTGGATGGCGCTAAACAGTTCATCGACCTTGCACAACAAATACATTGCCCTTACGTACGGGTATTTCCCAATAATTTTCCCAAAGACCAGGAAAAAAAGACTACCATTGATCTTATTGTAAAGGGACTGCAGGAACTCGGTGATTATGCCAAAGGAAAAAATGTTATGGTGTTAATGGAAACACACGGTGAAGTAGTGCACAGCGAAGACCTTGCAACAATTATGCAGTCAGTCAATCATCCGCAGACAGGACTGATTTGGGATGTAGCCAATATGTGGACCATCACCAAAGAGCCGCCCGCTCAGGTGTATGACAAATTAAAAAAATATATTCATCATACACACATTAAAGATGCAAAACTGGTGAATGGTGAACCACAGTATGTTTTCCTGGGAAAAGGTGAAGTTCCCATCTTTGAAGCCATTGATCTTTTACAAAAAGGCGGCTATAAAGGTTATTATAGTTTTGAATGGGAAAAAATGTGGCACCCTGAATTGGCGGCTCCGGAACTTGCATTGGCCGATTACCCCGAAGCGATGAAAAACCACCAGCTTCCATAAAAAAATGCCATAAAAAATGGTATTCCGCATAGTACGAACCAAAGAGACTCATCAGCCAGTCAGTATGGTTTTGTACGCCCTCTTATTCCTTCCCTCATAAAAGTACCTTTACCAAAGTATTGTTTTGGGTGTTCTTTGTTGTCTTTGCATACAGGCCCCAATTTTAATACCAAAAACCACCTTAAATTCCTTTTATTTGTATATACTAACAGATAAAAACAACAGTATGCCAGGCGATACGCTCCATATCAATAACAAAGCAACAGCGCAAAATACCTACGATGCCATTGTAGTTGGTTCCGGCATCAGCGGGGGCTGGGCAGCAAAAGAACTTTGCGAAAAAGGATTAAAGGTTTTACTGCTGGAACGCGGCAAAAATGTAGTACACCCAAATTATCCTACGGCTACTAAAAATCCATGGGATTTCCCCCACCGCCTGACACTCAGTGAAGAAGATAGAAAAGAACACCAGGTACAAACGCGTCATTATTCATATAAAGAAGACAACAAGCATTTTTATATCAACGACAAGGAAAATCCGTATGATGAAATCAACCGGTTCGACTGGATACGTGGCGATGTAGTAGGAGGGCGATCATTGTTATGGGGGCGCGCCTGCTACCGGTGGAGTGATCTTGAATTCGGCGCCAACCTTAAGGATGGTCACGGAGCAGACTGGCCCATCCGCTATAAAGATATAGCCCCCTGGTATGATTATGTGGAAACATTTGTGGGTGTTAGTGGCAATAAAGATGGTATTGCTACATTACCTGATGGACAATTTCAACCGCCATTTGAAATGAATTGCGTTGAGGCGGATTTCAAAAAAAGATTAGAATCAAAATATAACGACAGAAAGGTAATCATGGGCCGTACCGCCAACCTTACACAACCTGTAAAAGGACGCGGACAGTGCCAGGCACGCGATCTTTGTCACCGTGGCTGCCCTTACGGTGCTTATTTCAGTACCAATGCCAGTACAATGCCAGCAGCTTATGCAACCGGTAATCTAACGGTAAGGCCCCATTCTTTAGTGAACAATGTTATTTATGATGATCAAAAAAAACTGGCCACAGGGGTTGAGATTATTGATACGGAAAACAAAAAAACAGAAACTTTCTATGCAAAGATCATTTTCCTGAATGCTTCTACGGTTGCTACCACCGCTATCCTGCTTAATTCAATATCCTCCCGTTTTCCCAACGGGCTGGGAAATGGCAGCGATCAGATTGGGCGCAACCTGATGGATCATCATAAGGGCGTTGCTGTTTCTGCTGCTGCAGAAGGTTATGAAGACAAATATTATTATGGCCGCAGGCCCAATCCCCTGTACATTCCACGCTTTAAAAATATTCATGATCAATCCCCGGATTTTATACGTGGCTATCATTATGGTGTAAGCGCTAACCGCAGCAGGCCGGAACCGGAGATACAGATCGGCGCGGATTTTAAAGATGCACTTACAGAACCGGGCCCATGGAAAATAGGCCTGTATTCATACGGCGAATGTCTTCCGTATGCAGATAACCGCATCAAACTTAATCACGATAAAAAAGATCCCTGGGGCAGGCCAATGGTTACCATAGATTGCACTTTTCGTGAGAATGAAAATGCTATGCACAAAGACATGGTGGCAACAGGCAAAGAAATGCTGGAAGCTGCAGGTTATAAAGACATCCGGATAAATGCGGCTATTTCTTCTCCGGGCAATGCCAATCATGAAATGGGAACTGCACGCATGGGCCGTAACCCAAAAACATCAGTGCTCAATGGTTTTAATCAAATGCATGAAGTGCCAAATGTATTTATCACAGATGGCTCCTGCATGACATCCAGTTCGTGTCTTAATCCAAGTATTACTTACATGGCGCTTACTGCGCGTGCCTGCGATTATGCAGTAAAGGAATTAAAGAAAATGAATATTTGATTTTTCTCAACAAAAAAATACCGCTCACCAATGGCAAACGGCACTTATGTTTCAAAAATCAACGCTACTAATATTACATTTATATTGGTGTTGGTATTACTATATCTTTTACAGCCTGCACATGTTTTTTTCCAGCAAAAAAATTGAGCAAATCTTTATTCAACAATTCACGGTGTGTATAAAATAACCCATGAGGGCCATCTGCATATACACCCAGCTCTGCGTGCGGCAACATAACTGCCGTGCGTTTACTGCTGGCCTCAAAAGGAACAATTTTGTCACTATCGCCATGAATAATAAGCGTGGGTACGGTAATTTTCTTTACATCATTCCTGAAATCGGTAGAAGAAAAACTTTTGGCACATTCCAGCGTTGACTGTTGCGTGGCAACTGTTGTCAGATGATGATAATAATTTAATAATGGGGTGCTCAATGGTTTGCTTAAGAATCCAACCCCAAAAAACATCTTGCCAAAATCATCAAGGAAACCAATGCGGTCATTACTGATATTCTCCGCCATCTCATCAAATATTTTTTTATCAAGTCCTTCAGGATTATCCGCAGTTTTTAGCATAAATGGAACTACTGAGCTTATCAAAACAATCCTCGCTATTTTGTTCTCTCCGTAATTGGCAATATACCTCACTGCCTCTCCTCCGCCCATAGAAAAACCAACAAGAATTACTTTTTCAAGGTTGAGCTGGTTTATTATTTCGCTCAAATCGCTGGCCAGTGTATCATAATCGTAACCGCTCCAGGGTTTGCTGCTTTTACCAAAACCGCGGCGATCGTATTTTATAACACGATAACCTGCGTTTACCACATCAGCCAACTGGTATTCCCACATTTCACGACTAGAAGGCCAGCCATGAATAAATATGACAGGTTGTCCTTTTCCATAGTCTGAATATGCAATGCTGATTTCTTCACCGGTTTTTTTATCCGTAAGCTGAATTGATTTCATAATAGTTTTATTTTAAAAGATTGATAATAATCCCATTATTTATCACAGAAACTGTACCACCAAAACGCTGGGTACATCTATAGGCGGTAATTGGGTAATGAGGATAATTTTCCACTTGAATCTTATTTCTTTTGCAGATGAGAAAACATAATTACACACGAACGCTGTTATTTACTCACTATTTTTGTAGGCTTTTACATACAGAATAATACAAATCATTACCGGTATCTGTATTTCTTTAATTGCTTCATGCCATCGGGAATTTTTTATCCGCTAATACATCCTTTATCATTTTTGCTGCCATCCGGCCGCTTTGTAAAGCAGCTTCTACGGTTCCCTGGGATTTACCCCTGTATAATGCTTCGCCTGCAAAGAATACAGTTCCCTCTGCTAAATGCGACAATACTTTTTTTGCAGCCGCTGAGTCAGTAGTCACATAACTGTAACCTCCTTTTATATATGGATGATTGCGCCAGCAGTTGATTTTATGGTGAACAAGTTCCTGCCTGAGAACATCAGGCGAAAGAGAAAAGATGCCGGCTAAAGACAGCAGTGCTGATTGGAGTAAAGATTCTTCTGTATCACCTGATCTTGCCGCAGCTGCGGGGCCACCCAGCCAGCCGGTTAGTAAATTATTTTCAAGAGGTAATTGCGTCCACCAGGTAGGTATTGTTTCATCACTGATTAAAAAACCGGTATCCCCGGCATACTTTGTCCAGAAACGTGTTTTAAACTGCAACAGTATTTTAATAACACTACCAAAGCCCAATTGATGTATGGCTTTAACATAATTTGCTTCAAGCACGGGAACAAATTTCAATTCTCCTGATTGTAATACCCCTGCTGAAACGGTGATAAGTAATGTAGCCGCTTCAAACCGGCGGCTATCATTGGTAGTTATAACAACTGATTCTTTATTGTATTCAATCATTGAAGCGCGGGCATTATATTGTATCACTCCTTTTTGTTTGATGCAGGCGGTAAGAAGATAATTGATAAGCTGCATATAACCGCCCGGAATACGGTATTGGGTTTCATCCTCATGGCTCCATTCAAGTTGTGCAGCCAATGCAGAAGCTTTGGTAATATCTCCCAGGTCAAACCCTTCTGAAAAACGTTTCACGGCGCTCCGCAAACTGTTAAATTTTGCACCAGGAAAAAATTGTTCCAGAAATTGCCCAATCGTTATATCTGTTTTTAATTTGCCGAGCTGCCGCATACATGTTTCCCAATGTTTATCATGCGCTTCATTTTTCTGCCATTTTCCTTTTTCTACAGCAATCATTTTACCCTCCACCGGTATGTACTCAATATTTGCTTTGTTTAATAACTGAAGTGTAAGCGGCAATTTTCCATGAACAAATTCAGCGCCGGTTTCCGCCGGCTGGTCAAATCCACTTTCTTCTATCGTAGCTATTCGTCCCCCTGCAACAACTGATGCTTCCAGCAAGCAAACATGGTAGCCTGCAGCCAGTAATTCTTTCATAGCCATTAAACCTGCAGCACCCGCTCCAATAATTACCACATCATATTTCATGTTTAACATTTGTGCATTCCTGATACTAAAATTGAACCACTAAAATATTCTGCAACTATTTACTCACTTCGCTGTTATTCTGGGTGCCTGCGTTACATGAGATGGCATCATTTCGCTTATGCGCTGCGGATTAATGATTTATAAGCACTTTTCGATTCGTACTTTACAGGGAATCTTTTAATATGTGTAAAATTTAAATAAAAAAATTGGAAAGTTTAGAGGCAGATATAGCGGCAATAAGCCAGATTTCAATACTTCCTTCGTTACTTGAGGTTGTTTGCCGTGCTACCGGAATGGGCTTTGCCGCCGTTGCAAAGGTAACAGAAGACAAATGGGTTGCCTGTGGTGTGCATGATGAAATTCTGTTTGGTATTAAACCTGGTGGTGAGCTACAGATTGAGACAACTATTTGTAATGAGATAAGGCGTAGCCACGAAGCTGTTATTATTGATCATGTTGAGAAAGATGAAATTTTTTGCCGGCATCCCACACCTGCCATGTACGGCTTTCAAAGTTATATTTCTGTGCCGATCATCCGGAAAAATGGTAATTTTTTCGGAACGCTTTGCGCCATAGACCCAAAACCCGCCCGGTTAAATAATCCGCAAATAATTGGGATGTTTAAATTGTTTGCAGATCTTATTGCTTTTCATCTGCAGGCTATTGAAGATCTGATATCTTCCCAAACAAAACTTTTAGAGGAACGTAAGACCGCTGAACTGCGCGAACAGTTTATAGCCATACTTGGTCATGACCTGCGCAATCCGATCGGTGCTATTTCAAACAGTGCACAGGTGTTGCAGGTGATAACATCTGACGAAGATATTCTGCGTCTTGCCGGAATCATTAAAAATAGTTCTTACCGGATGCAGGGACTTATTGAAAATATCCTTGATTTTGCAAGGGGGCGCCTTGGAGAAGGTATAATTATAAACCGTAAAATTATAAGTGATATAGAAAATGTGCTGACTGTTGTGATTACAGAACTTCATGCAGTATGGCCCGGCCGTATTATTGAAACGCAATTTGATCTCTCAATACCTGTTAATTGTGACAGCAGCCGTATTGCCCAGCTTTTTTCGAATCTGCTAAGTAACGCGTTGAGTTACGGAAAGATGGAAGAGCCGGTAATGGTTGTAGCAATAAGCAGTGCTGAAAGTTTTACATTATCTGTTACCAACAAAGGAAACGAGATTCCCGCTAAAGAAATGGCGCACCTGTTTACCGCATTTTACCGATCCGAAGTTAAGCCGGGGCAGCAGGGACTGGGTCTCGGGTTGTTCATTTCAGCAGAGATTGCTCGTGCACATGGCGGCGATATCAGGGTGGAATCTTCGTCCGAAAAAACATCCTTTACGCTGCAAATCCCCGCATTCTAAGCAACACGCCTGGTGGGTACGAATATTTTTCTTTGCTGTATGCATGAATGACAATCCCCTGTTTCCTTATTAAAATCTACTTATTCCAGTTATAGACACTTGTCATGTAAACAGAATTTAGTAGTTTACTTTCAACCAACATACTTCATCATGAGAAAACTATTTATCTTTTTTATATTAACCTGCTATGGCGTTACTGCAATTGCACAGGACAAACCCGATACAGCAATAATTGCTAAAATCCGCACAGAGGCGCTAACGCATTCAGCTGTTATGGATATTGCATTTCATCTTACAGATGTCAGTGGCCCCAGGCTGATGAATTCTCCCGGATTTTTTCGGGCCGCAAATTGGGCAAAAAAAACAATGAGTGACTGGGGATTAGAAAACACTGCACTTGAGCCATGGGGAACCTTTGGTAAAGGATGGGAATTGCAGAAATCTTATATTGCTATGACAGCACCGTATTACAAACCGCTAACCGGGTTGCCAAAAACATGGACAAGCGGAACCGGTGGTTTGCAAAATGCAGAAATTTTTATTTTAACTGCAAAAGACTCTGCGGAACTACTTAGCTATAGCGGAAAATTAAAAGGCAAGATAATTATACTCCCTCCGCAGGATACATTAAAACCAACCTATACAGCCGATGCCAGCAGGTATACTGATTCAAAACTGGCAAAAATGGCAGATTTTCAACTGGCAAAGCAAGATACCAGCCGCCGCCAGTTTAACAGGGGCGGGCCATTGCAACAGGCCGCTGCACAATTAGCGCGTATAAAAGACCTGGCAAAAAAGGAAGGAGCAATAGCAATATTGAGTGGCTCTGCACGCGGGCATGATGGAACTATTTTTGTGCAGGGTGGGGGCGCCTATACAGTGCAATCGCCGGAGAATTTTTTAGATATTGTACTTGCCTTTGAAGACTATATGACAATATACCGCCTGGCAAAAGCAGGCGTTGTTAAACTGGATGTTGAAGTACGTACAAAATTTGCCGCAGCAGATTCTACGGGTTATAATGTAATAGCAGAAATAAAAGGCACTGATAAAAAATTAAAAGATGAACTGGTTATGATAGGCGGGCACCTTGATTCCTGGCATGGTGCAATGGGTGCTACAGATAACGCTGCCGGTTGTGCAGTGATGATGGAGGCGATGCGGATTTTAAAAACACTGGGTATAAAACCACGCCGCACCATACGCCTTGCCTTATGGAGTGCGGAAGAAGAGGGACTTATTGGATCGCGTAATTATGTGCGCAATCATTTCACGGATACGGTTACCCGAAAATATAATGCAGCAGGTGATAAGCTGGCGGCTTATTTCAACCTGGATAATGGCACTGGCAAAATAAGGGGTGTTTACCTGCAGGGAAATGAGGCCGTAAAACCTATTTTTACCCAATGGCTGCAACCCTTTAATGATTTGGGTGCTACTACGCTCACACTTCAAAATACAGGCGGTACCGATCATCTTTCCTTTGATGCTATTGGTTTGCCCGGTTTCCAGTTTATACAGGATGCTATAGAGTATGGTACCAGGACGCATCATACCAATATGGATTCTTATGATCATTTGCAACCTGCTGATTTAATGCAGGCAGCTACACTTGTTGCCTCATTTGTTTACAACGCCGCCATGCGCGATGAAAAATTACCGCGTAAAGCATTTGTAGCAGTGCCAGCCAGGTGATTCTGATAAAATATTGATGTAATGAAGTTGTTATGCTTTTGTATAGCAACTTTTTTTATTTGCAGTATGTTAATAAAATAATAAATCAAAAATACCAGTGATAATTTTTAAACCACTCAGTTCTATACCATCGATTTTACATACAATTCTTCCACCTTTTTTCTTGCCCAGGGTGTTTTGCGCAAAAATTTTAACGATGAATTGATACTGGGGTTGCTGATAAAGCAATTTATTTTTATGATACTGCCTAAATCTTCCCATCCAAAATGATGCACCAGTTCAGTAAGAATCATTTCAAGTGTTTTACCATGAAGCGGGTCATTGGAATGCATCTGTAATTATTTTCTGTAAAATATTTCTAATGATAAACTATTTTCCGGTATATGAAAACGCATCATTTTTTTACAAAAGTAGTAACTGCATTTACACCCGGATCGCTTACAGGTGTGCCGCTAAGAACCAGTGTAATACCATCAAAACTTTTAATTTTAGCACCGCCCGTTGAAGTGCCGAGAAAAATGCTGTCATTTCTAAGTAACCAGGGTTCAGTGTCAGTTCCGGGTGGCGAGCAAACTATTCCCGCGTCTATTAAATCTAAAGTCATGTTGGTATTGAATTTATACAAATCATCCTTTTCGCAGGCATCCAGTGAATCATACACGCTAATGGTGGTGCTCATGTAAGTCCATGTCAGCGATTTCAGGCTGTATGTTCCGGAAATATTGGCCACGGTATGGGCAGCATTCATATTGCCGGTAGTGACAAAATCATCAATATTTTTCTGGCAGGAAATACCCGCAAAAAATACTACCGCAATAGCAAGGCAGGGAATTATTTTTTTTCTCATCAGTTTGGTTTAAATGTCAAAGCTAAAGTAATAAATCTTTCTCTTTCCTGGATTTGTGCTTACATTTTCCGTTTTTGACCGGTTTAAAATCTATTACAGGAAAACCAGCAAATATATTGCTGCATTTTCGGCATGATCTTTATATGAATTCAATGAACAAGTGCAGCCTTTTAAGCAAAAGCAAAAAAAGAATCGCAACAACCAAAAAAATAAATATATTTAATCACTAAAAAAAATCATATGCCTAATTGGTTAAGAGCGCTGATAGCAGGTTATGGAGCAAAAAAACTGGGTGGCGGATGTTTCAGTACCATACTTGTATTTATTGTTATTTACTACGCGTTGGGAAAATGCAATAACTCCCAGGCGCCTGTGCAACGTGGTAATGTAAAAACCGAACAGCATTCAAAAACTGCGATGGTACAGCCTGCTGGCAGTTTGAATACGGTGCATTTGAAATAAATGCTGGTATGCATTTACTTTTACCAGGCTTTCTAAAACATTAGTTCAGATGCTGGGATAAAATCGTTTTATTGCAATATAGAGTATTGTAATAATCCCTGATTACATGCAAATCCGTAAATTATCTTCAAGGTTATATCATGCTGAATTCTATTTAGCCCAAAAATATTTTTTTGTGTTAAATAGAATTTTTTATTTTTCAGGCGTCCTAAAAACGGCCCTTTTTCAATATGCAGTTCCTTTTCAATTTTTTTACACGACTGGCAAGATCGTTATATAAGCAGTTGAGACAGGCAGGTTAACAGGAAAACCAGCGTCTTTGGTAACAGGGTTTTTAGTTTTTTAAGAGTTGCACGTTGCAAAGAATTGGTTAACTCATCCCTTGTAAATGAAATAGCTGGCATACGTTTAATTATAAAATAAGTAGTATAAACATATCTTAATATTCCCGTAAATCTTTAATTTGTAATAGCACCGTATTTTATTTGTACCAATTTACAGGTATTTCCTGTCAATCCATTTGTTCCCTTTTGATCAATAATTATTAAAAACAAATCATCAAATTGTGTATCGGGTATATTGTCAAAAGGAGGACGGCAGCCAAATGATTTAATCAGTTGCGGAACGGTATTGGAATGCCCTGCTACAAGAAGGGTCTTGCCCGCGCTGTTAGTCAGTATTCTTTTTATGAGTTGGGGATTACTGTCGTATAGAAGTACCGGCAATCTCATTGCGTCAGCCAATGGTGTTACTGTTTTTTTAGTGCGAACAAAATTGGTTGAAAAAACACTGTCGATTCCTGCATTCAGTAATGCTCTTTTTAATTCACTTGCCCTGGTTAAACCCAACTGGTTTAAATCATCGAATGTTTCCCTGTCGGCATGCCTCACTACAAAGATTTGTGTAGTGGTTAACTGGCCTATGCTATTGCAGGCAGAAACAAAAATAACACCGGTTAGAAGAAACAGTTTTATTGTAAACATTTCAGTTGGTTATTTCGTTTAAATAGTAATAAAATCCTTATTGAAAGGTCTGTATTTTTACATTGAATTCAATACTATTTTACACTATTTTGTACATTTACCTGCCGGATGCAATAAATGAGTATAATGCATTGAAAATGTATCTTTATCTGGCATACACTATATTTTTAATGACCAATTATGTGTTTTGATAATTGAAAAGCAGCCCCGCTATTTTATCGTAAACAAACCTCCGGATATGCTTTCACAGTTTATAAGTGAAAGAGATGCCCCTTTGCTGGGCGATATTAATTTTGATTTTCCCGAAGGTATTCATGCCATTGGAAGGCTGGACAGGCAGTCTGAAGGATTATTAATATTAACCACAAATAAAAAAGTAACCCGGTTATTATTCCAGGGAGATGTTGTTCACAAAAGAACTTACCTGGTGAAAGTAAAAAATACAGTCAGTGAAGAAAAATTGCAGCAATTAAGAAATGGTATTAATATTCGCATAAAGGGTGGTGACTATTATGTAACCGCCGCTTGTGACGCAGAAATTGTAAATAAACCCCATGAAATATTTCAACCCAATATTCCGCTGCAGGAATATCCACCCTTTACCTGGTTAAAGATTTCGCTTACCGAGGGCAAATACCACCAGATCAGGAAAATGACGAGTGCTGTTCATCATCGCTGCCAGCGCCTGATTCGTGTTTCTATAGAAGATCTTGAATTGGGTAACCTGGCGCCGGGTTCAGTAAAAGAGATAGAAGAACGTGATTTTTTTACCCTTTTAAAAATTGATAATTGGGATAAGCAATGATTTACACGCCTGCATAATTTTGCTATCTCATTTGTGAAATATATTACTCAATCTTCCCCTCTGTTTATTGTCTTTGAGGATTCCATTTCATTATTTCCTTTTTGGCCGCAATTTTTTAGCAGGCATATTTATTGTTCACTATTAAGAAAATTATGGCAAAAGCAGTGAAAAAGGCCGCTGTTAACAAAAGAGCAGTCACAGAAAAGAAAAAAACAAAAAAACCTGCGACCAGGAAAAACAAATTGGGGGTAAAAAACGCTCTTGTCAACAATATTAATAAACGCAAGGAAAAAGGCGTGTCACGAAGTAAAAAGAAATCAACTGTTTCAAAAAAATCTTATAAAAAAATGGAAAATAACTGGGGAAAATAAGATACAGATTCAGTTACGATGAAATAACACCCGCTGAATTTGATTTACTAATTTAAATTGTAAATTATGAAAAACGATCTTTTTGCAGAAACATCTGTTCTGATTGATGCCAGTGCATCAGAAGTATGGAAAGCTATTACCAGTCCTGAACAGGTTAAAAAATACCTGATGGGAGCCAATGTAGTCACCGACTGGAAAGAGGGTAGCCCAATCTCTTATGAAGGAGAATACAATGGAAAAAAATACAAGGATAAAGGCGTTATAAAAAAAGTTGAACCAGGCAAAATATTTCAGTCAACGTACTGGAGCTCAATGGGTGGAAAAGAGGACAAGCCTGAGAATTATAACCTTGTTACTTACAAATTAAAAGATAAAGATGGCAAAACGGAGTTGACACTTTTACAGGACAATATACATTCTGAAAAAGAAAAAGAGCATGCTACTGATAACTGGAAAATGGTACTTGAAAAATTAAAATCAATAGTAGAGGAATAAGATAAATAGCAAATAATGATTATTAAAACAGCTGGCAATAAAAACCAGCTGTTTTTTTTATTGCTGCTATTATTTAACGGCAGCCGGACCATGCAATATTTTACAGGTAATGCAATGAACGGCGCCTGACAATAGCAGCAGGCAATGGTAATTATCTTCGTTTTCTGTTTTATAATTTTATTTGTTAATGAAACAACATACTTTAAATGATAAGTGATTCGCAGCTTTCTTTATTTTATGCCGGCTATCATTCATTTAATACTTTACAAACAAAGCTGCGGAACGGAAAACATTTATTCCAGGAGGATTATTTATTTGTAAAAAACCGGTAAATGCCATTTGGAATTTTATACTTACATTCAGCTTCGTATCAATGCAAAAAAATATGAAAAAAACATCAGCGATCAACATGCCTTTTCTGCGTTATATTTTAATGGCAGTAATTTTAACCATGACATTGGTAACTGCAACCAAAGCAAACAATAGCCGTTCTTTTGTTGCCGACCCCTCACCACTGGAAGGCCGGTGGGATATAACAATGATTATGTCGGATAAAGAATATCCGTCATGGCTGGAGGTTGAACTTTCGGGCGTAAAAACCCTGGTAGGCAGATATGTTGGTACCGGGGGAAGCGCACGCCCTATTTCCAAAGTAGATTTCACTGATAGAAAAATGCATTTTGCTATTCCACCACAATGGGACAAGGGTGATAATGATATGGTTTTTGATGCTGTTCTGCAGGGCGATAGTTTAACCGGAACAATGGTTGCCGTTGATGGCAAAAGCTATAACTGGGTCGGCCACCGTGCGCCTTCTTTGCGCCGCAATAAGCCGGTAGTCTGGGGTAAACCCATTACTTTGTTTAATGGAAAAGATACAAAGGGCTGGCATACGGCTGGTGCCAACCAGTGGGTAGTAGAGAATGGTATTTTACGTAGTCCGCATTCAGGATCCAACCTGCTGACCGACGGAACTTTTACAGACTTTAAATTGCATATTGAATTCCGTTATCCAAAAGAAAGCAATAGCGGCGTATACCTGCGCGGCCGTTATGAAGTGCAGATTGAAGATGACAAAGGGATGGA
>JBDSOC010000104.1:0-11170 GCA_039915085.1 Chitinophagaceae bacterium | reverse complement strand
TTAAACTTTCAGAGATTATTTTTCTTCAGTTCATTTACAGCAAAATCACATGCCCTGGCAGTTAATGCCATATAAGTAAGCGAGGGATTCTGGCAACCGCCCGAAGTCATACAGCTGCCATCTGTTACAAAAACATTTTTTACATCATGCATCTGGTTGTTTGCATTGAGCACAGAAGTTTTCGGATCCCTTCCCATTCTCACCGTGCCCATTTCATGTACTTCTGATCCTCCCGCAGGGTCATAATCAAATGGCTGAATATTTTTAAACCCCGTAGCGTTCAGCATTTCCAGCGCACTGACCTGCATGTCTTTGCGCATGGCTTTTTCGTTTTCCCCATAGGCAAAACTGATATCTACCAGCGGCAAACCCCATTTATCTTTTTTCTCTTTATCAAGCGTTACTTTGTTTTCATTGTTTGGCAAACATTCTCCAAATGCGCCCATCCACAGGTACCATGATCCTGGCTTTGCCAGCTCATTTTTCAATGCGGCACCAAAATCATCATTTGCAGACATGGTGTCTCTCCATTCATGTCTTTTTGCATCAGCCTGGTAAGCATAGCCGCGTACAAAATCTTTATGTTTGGTCTGATCATTTAAATTTCTGAAACGCGGCACATAAACACCTGTAGGTTTTCTGCCACTATAATATTGATCAGCAAAACCTTCATAATCACCCTGCGCACCAATGGAAGAATGATGATCCATCAGGTTACGCCCAACCTGCCCGCTGGAATTACCCAACCCGCCAGGAAAATGCCTGGATGTTGATTGCAGTAATAAAGAAGCGGTTCCAATGGTGGAGGCGTTTACAAAAATAATCTTTGCGAAAAACTCAACTGATTCTTTTGTTAGTTCATCAACAATGCGAACACCTTTTGCTTTATTTTGTTGCTCATCATATAACACTTCACAGGCAATGGAATGTGGGCGAAGCGTTAAATTGCCTGTGTTAACCGCCATAGGAATAGTAGCCGAATTGCTGCTAAAATAACCACCAAACGGGCAACCGCGTGAGCAGAGATTACGGTACTGGCAGGGTCCGCGGCCATTCCAGCCCCTGCTGAGATTGGTTACACGCCCATTAATTACCACGCGATCTTTATAATGCAGTTTTATATCTTTTGCAAATTGTTTCTCCAGGCAGTTCATTTCAATAGGTGGCAGAAAAACACCATCAGGTAAATGCGCAAGTCCTTCTGCCTGGCCACTGATACCGGCAAACGTTTCTACATGTTCATACCAGGGAGCAATGTCTTTATAACGAATTGGCCAGTCAACACCATGACCATCTTTCATATTGGCTTCAAAATCCAAATCACTCAGGCGATAAACCTGCCTGCCCCAGAGCAATGAACGGCCGCCTACCTGGTATCCGCGTATCCAGTTAAATGGTTTTGATTGGGTGTATGGATGATCCTGATCTTTTACAAAAAAATGTTTGGAACCATCATTATAAGCAAAGCAATTTGTTTGAATGGGATTTTCGATCTTGTCTTTTTCTGATACTTCCAGCCGGCCCGGAAACTCCCACGGATGCATAGACGCAGTAGGGTAGTCTTTGATGTGTTCAACATTACGGCCCCGTTCCAGTAATAATGTTTTCAATCCTTTTTCACACAATTCTTTTACGGCCCATCCTCCGCTGATGCCACTGCCCACCACAATAGCATCGTAAGTATTATTGGCAACGGCCCTATTATTTATATTAACCTGTTTCGGATCTCCCATGTATAATTATTTTGTTGCCCACGATTTTTGCCCGGGGCTCATTGGCATACAGGAGTTATAGGCACCTGGTATAAAATCGTAAGCAAGTGTTTTGGTAGCGCCGCTTTTAGAAGTGCAGAAAGCAATGGTGGAATAATCTTTCAGGATATGAAAAAAAGATTTACCGATAAACTTGTTTTTTATTTTGCCTATGATGCCATTATAATTCTTTCCTTTATCGCGGAAGTGGCTTACTACTTCATATTGCTGGGCGGCTGCAAGCGCTGAAAATGATTTATTATATTGGTCGGCTGTGTATTGCTCCACATCTTTCAATCCATCAATAAATATATTCTGCGTTTTTCTGTCTGCTACTTCTTTTATCATTGATATCACCGTTACATGCACCATGGCTTCTTTTGCGCCAGGTGTGTCTGTAGCAGGAATAATAGTTTCAGCAAGATCTGCAACCAGTGCCTTGTGTGCATCAAGAAAAGCGAGATCAGGCGTTTTACGTATGCTGTACCATTTGTAACCGGAGAATGTAGCGGTAGCGCCACCACCAATAAGAAAAATAGAAAGAATTGCTTTTCTGCGGTTCATACAAATTTGTTAAGGGAACAAAGCGGAAATGTACAGTTAAAAGCCAGTTGCAAAGAGTGCAAAATAGTAAATATCGATAAGATCTGCAAGGAATAGGCAGAACAGGCTGAAATGCGTTTGCGGGTTGTTGAGATGTTAATGCTTCACCTGTCAGAGATTGTTCTTTTTTAGTTCATTTACCGCAAAATCACAGGCTCTTGCCGTTAATGCCATATATGTTAATGAAGGATTCTGGCAACCGCCGGAAGGCATGCAACTGCCATCGGTTATAAAAACATTTTTTGCATCATGCACCTGGTTGTGTTCATTCAGTATAGATGTTTTTGGATCCCTGCCCATACGTGCCGTACCCATTTCATGCACGGCAGAACCGGGTGATAAATGGTAATCAAAAGCCTGCACGTTTTTTAACCCGGCAGCGCTCAGCATTTCCGCTGCACTCTGCTGTGCATCTTTGCGCATGGCCGCTTCGTTGTTACTGTATGTAAAATGAATATCTGCCAGCGCCAATCCCCATTTATCTTTTTTATCTTTTGAAAGGCTGATGCGGTTTTCCGGGTTGGGCAGGCATTCTCCCCAGGCACCCATCCACATTGCCCATGGGCCTGCTGTAGCAAGTGTTTTTTTATAGGAAGCACCAAAACTTGCGTCTAAAAGCATGGTTTCTTTCCATTCCGTTCTTTGTCCGCTTGCCTGGTAACCATAGCCACGTATAAAATCTGATCGTTTGGTTTGATCATTAATATTCCTGAACCGCGGTATATAAATGCCTGTCGGTCTTCTGCCTGAATAATACCGGTCTGCAAATCCATCATATTGCCCGGTAGCGCCAGCACCCAAATGATGATCCATGAGGTTAAGGCCTGCTTGCCCGCTGGCGTTTCCAAAACCATTTGGAAACCTTTTTGAAGTTGATTGCAGTAATATGGAAGCGGTGGCTATGGTAGAGGCATTCAGAAAAATGATGCGTGCAAAATAATCGGTTGTCTTATTGGTTAGTTCATCAATGATGCGTACGCCACTGGCTTTGTTTGTTTTTTCATTATAGATAATTTCATAAACAATGGAATGAGGGCGCAGTGTTAAGTTCCCGGTTGCTGCTGCTACAGGTAAAGTGGCTGAATTGCTGCTGAAATAACCGCCAAACGGGCAACCCCTGTCGCATAGGTTCCGGTACTGGCAGGGGCCGCGGCCATTCCAGCCACGGGAAAGATTGGCCACACGGCCATGTATAACCGTACGGTCTTTGTATTGCTTTTTTATAGCTTCTTTAAAATGATTTTCAATGCAGTTCATTTCCATGGGTGGCAGAAATACACTGTCTGGCAGATGCGGAATGCCTTCTGCCTGTCCGCTGATGCCAACGAATCTCTCCACATAATCATACCATGGGGAAATGTCTTTGTAACGGATGGGCCAGTCAGTGCCAAAGCCATCTTTTGCATTGGCCTCAAAATCCAAATCGCTCAGGCGGTAGGTTTGCCTGCCCCAAACCAGTGAGCGCCCGCCAACCTGGTAACCGCGTATCCAGTTAAACGGGTCTGATTGTATATAAGGATGATCCTGGTCGTTTACATAAAAATGCCTGCTGCCTTCATCATAGGCCTGGCATTGTACCGGGTTTTCTGCCCTGTCTTTTTCTGATATTTCCAGCCTGTTGGGAAACTCCCATGGATGCATAGACGCAGTTGTATAATCTTTGATGTGCTCCACATTGCGGCCACGTTCCAGCAGCAGTGTTTTTAGTCCTTTCTGGCAAAGCTCTTTTGCCGCCCAACCGCCGCTGATACCACTGCCTACTACAATGGCATCATAGGTATTTTCTGTAACGCCATTATTATTTATATTAACCTGTTTGGGATCTCCCATGTTATGAAGGTAAGAAGTTGGGGCTGAATAGTGGATTGGTTGATTGGTAAGAAGTTGAATGGTTTCAGCATTAAGAATTGTTGGAGATTTCCTGGTTTTCCACCAGTCAACTGATCAACCAGTTACTGCTTTTTATTATCAACCAGTAAAGTAGTGCGGGCGCCCATATCGCGTGCAATGCGCATGATGGCCACCACATCATCCAGGGGTACGGTTTTGTCTGCATTGATAGCAATGGTTGCCTGTGTAGAATCTTTGGTAATATAGGGTTGTATAAATGACTGTATATCATTTATAGTTAGCGATTTACCATTAATAATGTATTGCCCGTTTGGCTTAATGTTTACAATCACCGTTTGTTTGGCCTTGGTATCGCTTTTTGCTTTTGGGGCAGACAGTTTTATTACATTGGGGTTAGCCAGTGTAGACACAATTAAGAAAAAGAACAGCAATATAAACAGGATATCATTTAAGGCTCCTGCATGCAGTTCGGGATGTGATTTAAGCCGCCTGTTAAGATTCATGTGAAATTATTTAAAATTCTGAATTTTATATTTTTGAATTGACCTGCGGGCTATTGGTCTTTCAATTTAAAATTCATCATATAAAATTCAAAATAATTATCGTGTCGGCTCTTGTAAAATATCTATAAACTCTGCACTTGCTGCTTCCATCCTGTTGATGGTTTTATTGATCTGTGTATTTAAAAAATTATACCCCACATATGCAAGTAAACCAATAATTAAACCTGATGCAGAAGTGACAATTTTTGTATAAATACCTCCGGCAATAGAAGCTGGTGTAAAATCGCCCGTGGTATTGATTTCAAAAAACAACTGTAGCATTCCAAACAAAGTTCCCAAAAAACCAAACATGGGAGCAATACCGTATACCAGTGTTAAAACAGATAAATTACGCTCCATTTTATATATCTCCAGCTTGCCAACGCTCTCCATGCTTTTTTCAATATAATCGATTGGCTTGCCAACACGCTGCAGGCCTTTGTCAATCATACGTGCTACGGGGCTATTGGTGTTTTTTGCAAGCGCCCTTGCAGCACTTATATTTCCGCTTAAAATATTATCGCGGATCATGTTCATGAAATTGACATCCAACTTACTGGCTTTGTTGATGGCTATCAGTCTTTCAAAGAAAAAGAAAATAGCCAGTGCAAGTAAAAGCGCCAGGGGGATCATAATAATGCCACCCTTTATCAACAGGTCAAACAAATTCATTTTCGCAGCGGAAGAAGCAGTGGTTGCCTGTTGGGCAGCATATAAAGAATCCGCAATATGCCTTGCCACCGTGTCTTTGATCTGGAGAAGAAATAAATTCATGGAGGTTTTACGTTTTACTTACAAATGTAGCGTGTAATACAATTCACATGCCTTTCACACAGTGAACGGTGAAAATAGTGTGATTATTTCTTTAAACGCTGCTTCGTATATATAGCTTAACATTTTGTATACATTTCCGGGTTCCTTCGGCCGGGGAAAACGAACACAGATTTTTAAGATTACCAGTATAAAAATAAATCACCATTTACCATAATAATCATGAAAATCTGCGTTCAGTAATTATATTGTACCACTTTGCTTTACCATCATGGCCTGTATTTGTTTCATGGTTTTTTCCATCCCTTCCGCGCTTCCATCAAGAAAAATAACATTGCCTTTTCCAATCTCAGCAAAGTTTTTAATGGCTTCTGTCCACATACTGAAAAGAATAACATTGGTATCCAGATTGGCCTGCTTCATTTGTTCAGCAGCCTGGCTCATACCTTTGGCTACTTCCTCACGGAAAAGCGCCACACCCTGTCCGCGCAGCTGGGCCGCTGATCTTTCCGCTTCAGCAGCAATTTTAATGGCATTACCTTCTGCTTCAGCAAATTTTGTTTTAGTAATCAGCAGCGCTTGTCCCTCATTTTCTGCCGCTGCTTTCAGGTTGCTGCTGGCTACCACTTTGCTCATACTATCTATGATGGCCTGGTCAAACGTAATATCATTGATCTGCAAATCCAGCAGATGGTATCCCCATTCTTCCAGGGAGTGATCAATCTGGTCTTTTACAAACTCTACAATTTCTTTGCGCAATCCCAGTATCTCAGCCTGTCTTTTGGTAGCCACAAATGCGCGTATGCTACCTTCAATAGTGCGGGTAAGAGCCTGCATCAAATCGCGATCACTGATGAACTTAAACGCTACCCTCATTATAGTTTCTTCATCGGCATTTTGTACGGCGTACAGGAGCATACTTTTAAAATAGACATTGGCCTGGTCGGCGGTTACAGCCTGGAACTCCAGTTCAACAGAACGGTTTTGTATACTGATGCGTTTGGCAACCACTTCAAGAAAAGGAATCTTGAAATTTAAACCGGGTCGTAATATGCGACGGAACTTGCCAAACATGGTAATTACATTAATAAAACCCTGGTTAACGGTGACCAGCCCGCTGAAAATAAAAATAAGAATTAAAAGAAGCCACCAGTAATTGACAATAAAACTAGGCATAGCATATATATTTATGCGCTGAAGTTAAGTGATTTTATGACACTGGCCGGTATATGATTAAAGGCGATAAGCAGCAATTGGACAACGGTAGCATGGTCCCTATTTTGTTTACCTATATCAATAAATGCCCTGTTACCAAGAAAATTTTTAATTCATTTCTTCATAACTTTTCTGAAAACATGCAACCATGACAAAATCACGAAAACTGCTGGTGGGTGTATTATCTTTTCTCCCCATCATATTGTTTGTAGCTTATTTTATCTTTTTCTTCGGTTTTTTTATTGCTATTTTAAAACAAACCCAACAGGAAAATGTGTTGCCTGACATGATATTGGGGAAAATAGCAGGCATGGTAGCTGCAATTGTATTGATGGGACTTTGTTCTTTGGGTGCACTTATTTATTTTATTATTCATGCTATCAATAATAAAATTATAGATAGTACAGAACGTATTGTATGGGCGCTGATTTTTATATTCGCTGGCACAATTGGCTTTCCTGTGTACTGGTACATGCGTATATGGAAAGAATCACCACCCCAATAAATTATTGGTGGCATTAAAGAAACAAGATGCTGAAGTGCAAATAATATGATTTTCATACTGTAGCGCAATAGTTATATTTCCAGAGGTATATTAATCCTTTTTTATACCTTCAAGTTAATTGTTCAATTACTGTTTTAAAAATCAGCAAAATGAAAAAAATACTGTTATCCGCTTGTTGTTTACTGATTACTCCAATTATTTTTGCGCAAAAGACAGTTTCTATTTTTAATGGCAAAGATCTTACCGGCTGGACTATAAATGGCACTGAAAAATGGTATGTAGACAGCAGTCACCAGCTTATTTGCGAAAGTGGCCCGGATAAACAATATGGTTATCTCTCCACCAAAAAAAAGTATAAAAATTTTGTGCTCACGCTACAGTTCAAACAGGAAGCCAATGGCAATAGCGGCGTTTTTTTCCGTTCTTCTATTGAAGGGGTTAAAATAAGCGGCTGGCAGGTAGAAGTAGCACCTCTTAATTCACATACCGGGGGTATTTATGAATCTTACGGAAGGGGATGGTTAATACAGCCTAAACCCGAAGATGAAGCTATACTGAAACAGGGCGAATGGAATACCATGAAAATAAAAGTGGTGAATGATGAAACAACTACCTGGCTTAATGGACACCAGATGATCTATATTAAAGATGAAAAGATTGGCGCCGGCACTGGCTTTATAGCGCTACAGATACATGACGGTGGTGGTATAAAAGTAAGATGGAAAAATATAACGATACAGGAGTTGCCGCAGAAGTAAAAGTAGAACGGTTGATCAGTTAACAGGTTAAACATTCTTTGGGCTTACTCAAACAGAAATTATATGAATAACTATCGCTTGCTTTGCCTTATTACGCTTGTTCTTCTCATTGCCTGTAACAACAATACAGAAAATAAAACGGCGGATGCTGTAGCTAAAAAAGATTCTGTACAAGCACTGGCAACCGTTGTGCTTCCAGACTGGGCACTGCAATCAAATATCTACGAAGTCAATGTTCGTCAGTATACCAAAGAAGGAACTTTTAATGCATTTGCGGCATCATTGCCAAGATTAAAGGAAATGGGCGTGCAAATACTCTGGTTTATGCCCATCACACCTATAAGTGTAAAAGACAGGAAAGGCAGGTTAGGCAGCTATTATGCGGTACAGGATTATAAAGCCATTAACCCCGAATTTGGAAACATGCAGGATTGGAAAACACTGGTGATAAAAGCGCACCAGCTGGGCTTTAAGGTGATTATTGACTGGGTACCCAATCATACGGGTGCAGACAACGGCTGGCTTACCCGGCACCCTGATTTTTTTATTAAAGACAGTACAGGTAAACCTGCTCCTGCATTCGACTGGACGGATACGCGGGATCTGAACTATGACAACAAAGAAATGCGTGATAGCATGATTGCCGCTATGAAGTTCTGGCTGACCGAATCAGATATCGACGGCTTTAGATGCGATGTAGCCTGGGGCGTGCCCGATGATTTCTGGAAAGAATGTATGGTTGAATTAAAAAAGACAAAAGACCTTTTTATGCTGGCAGAAGGTGAAACCGGTAATCTGCACCGCGATGGGTTTGATGTTACCTATCCATGGGAGATGTTTCATGTATTGAACAAAATTGCTGCCGGTCAAACAAACGCATTGGCTATTGACAGTGTTTTAAAGAAGCAGGACAGCACCTTCCCTGCAGGCGCCGTACGATTGTATTTTACAAGCAATCATGATGAGAACAGCTGGAACAAAGCCGACTACGCCACCATGCCCGGTGCCAGGCATGCACCTTTTGCAGTGTTTACACAAACCATGCGCAACAGCTTGCCGCTGGTATACAGCGGCCAGGAAGAGCCTGTATTGGACAGTATCAGTTTCTTTTATAAAAACCCTATTAAGTTTGGCAAATATGCCAGGTCAAAATTTTATAAAACGTTGCTTACACTGCGCAAATCAACACCAGCATTGGCAACGGATGCATCTTTTAAAAAGGTAAATGTGGGAGATGAAAAAGCACTCTACGCGTATGTGAGGGAAAAAGGCGGGTATAAAATATTTGTGGTATTAAATCTTTCCGCAAAGGAACAAACCATTAAAATAGATGATGCGGCTTTAACAGGTAATCCAATGAATGTTTTTATGGGCGTAAAGGAAGTATTAACGGTTGGTCATTCATTTAATATAGAGCCGTGGGGTTATGTGGTGTATGCTTATGATGCGGCTAAGTAGTAGTGATACGTGGAGTGGAGCATTTTTCATTTGCCCCAAAAGCAACTTACATAAAAAGGTTGGCTATTAGATCTAAGTCTCCCCTTCAGTGGACAGGGGGTTTACCTTCCAAACGAATAAACATAGTCAATGGTTGCCACCATTTGTTTTTGCTTGCTGTAACACATATCTTTTTCTTTAAGTCCCTGCTGGTTATACGAATATTTCCAGGTCTGGTAGTCAGCACTGCCTTCGGGCACTACAATCATCTGTGAAAGCTGAGAAGCATCTGTGTATTCAAACATATAATCAGGTAAAATGCGGTTGGCTCTTTTATTATACCTGGCAACATCTGTCAGGCGGTGCTGTGCATCGTAATAATAATAGGTGGTGCCTAAATTACCTTGTTTACGCTCAGCTTTTTCTTCCGCGGGGTTGCCCTGGTCATCTGCCGTAATGGAAACAAATGTTGTATCGGTACCATTTTTAATCTTAACCATTTGTACAGGCGCCCCACTGCTGTTATAATTCCAGTGATGCACTTCAGTTTCGGACGGATCATTTACAGGAACTGAATTACTGCTGATAACAGTAAGCCGGCTGGCTGCATCATATTCATAAGAAGAGCTGGTAACCAAATCGGCGGAGCTGTCAACCGTTTTTATCAAAAGTCCGTTAACACTGTAATAGGATTTTAGCCAGGATTCAGTTGCATTGGGTACTTTGGTATAGGTTACAACCAATTTTTGCGAGGGATAAACTGTTTGCTGCAGTGTTACTGTATTTTGCGAGGGATCAAGCGCAGAAGGGTTAAGCGTAACATGGGAAACCTTATTATCCCTCAATATCCTGTAGTTAGCATTGATTTGCCCGGTCACAACAATGTCTTTATAATAATACTGTGCATTTGCAGTAAAAACGGTGCTGCACATGGCAAGCACAAAGGCAGAAACGCCTATCTGTCGGGTAATCCACATCTTATTCATAGTTGTATAACGCAATTGGCTGCTAATTAATGTATTTTAGGTCAGGAAAAAATTCATAATTATTTTTAAGCAAATTTACTGCTGTGTCCCATTCCAAAGAAAGAGTAGAGAAAAATTGCTTAAACTGTGGCGCTGAGGTTATGGGCAGGTATTGCGCTAACTGCGGGCAAGAGAACACAGAACCCAAAGAGACGGTGTTAACCCTCGTTTCGCATTTTTTTAACGATATCACCCATTTTGATGGGAAATTCTTCAGTACGGTCAAATACCTTATCACAAAACCGGGTTTTCTTTCTTCAGAATATATAAAAGGACGCCGGGCCGGTTACCTGCATCCCATCCGGATGTATGTGTTTACATCTGCATTTTTCTTTATTATTTTTTTCTCTTTGTTCAGTCCGGAGGCGATAATACTCGCTGGTAAAAATGAAGATGAACAGTTGAAGGAGCTGACACAAGCAAGCAATTCCCTGAAAGAAAAATTGCCTGCCGTAAAAGCAGATACCATATTATACGCTGCCATGCAGCGTTCCATTAATAATATTGACCATCACACCATGTCATTAATACAGTCAATTGATGCAAAGGAAAAAGCAAGGGCTTCAGTGCATCCGGGTCTGCAAATCAATGATTCAATAAATAAAGTATTAAAAAACAATCAAAAAATAGTTGGAAAAACCCCTTCTGTTGTGGAGAAACCGGATTCCGTAAAATCGGACAAAAAGGGATCCCCGTCTGATGATATTGACTT
>JBDSOC010000059.1:0-13420 GCA_039915085.1 Chitinophagaceae bacterium | reverse complement strand
ACCAAGGATAGTAATTTCTACGGGGTTGGTGGTGTTTACCAGCAATTGAATCTGACCTAAATTTTTTTTGATGAATAGATGGAATAAAATAATTGGTTTCGTTTTGCTGCTGTTTATCAATGGCTATGTGTTGTATGCCCAGCAAACCCTCGCCATTACCAAAGACAAACTACAGGATAAAATCAAAGGCGGATGGGCAGGGCAAACCATCGGTGTTACGTTTGGCGGCCCATATGAATTTGGTTTCCAGGGTACATTTATTGGCGATTATCAACCGCTGAAATGGTATGACGGTTACCTGAAAAATACCATGGTTAATAATCCTGGATTGTATGATGATCTGTACATGGATCTCACTTTTGTTGATGTATTTGAAAAATATGGATTGAATGCACCGGTTGATTCTTTTGCCAATGCGTTCGCCCATGCAGGTTATATGTTGTGGCATGCAAACCAGGCAGGCCGTTATAATATTTTAAATGGAATTAAAGCGCCTGCAAGTGGCCACTGGATGAATAATCCGCACGCTGATTGCATCGATTACCAGATAGAAGCAGATTTTGCGGGCCTCATGTCCCCCGGCATGCCCAATACAGCATCTGCCATCAGCGACAAAATAGGGCATATTATGAATTATGGCGATGGATGGTATGGCGGTGTGTATGTGGGCGCCATGTATGCACTGGCATTTACTTCTTCTGACATCAACGCTATTGTAGCAGAAGCTTTGAAGACGGTTCCTGCACAGAGTGAATTTTACCAGTGTATTAATGATGTTATTGGCTGGCACAAAAAATACCCGGCAGACTGGAAACAAACCTGGCTGGAAGTACAAAAAAAATGGGCCAATGATATTGGTTGCCCCGAAGGTGTATTTCTTCCATTTAATATTGATGCAAAAGTAAACGCTGCCTACGTGGTGATAGGTTTATTATATGGTGCGGGTGACTTTACAAAAACACTGGAAATCAGTACGCGCTGCGGGCAGGATGCAGATTGCAATCCATCTACTGCCGGTGGCATACTGGGTGCTGTATTGGGTTATGATAAAATTCCGGCTTACTGGAAAATGGGATTGCAGGAAGCGGAGGACATCGATTTTAAATACACCACCATGTCTTTAAACAAGGTGTATGAAATAAGTTTAAAACATGCGTTGCGGAACATAGAAATAAATGGCGGTAAAATAAATGGCAATACAATCAGTATAAATTTTCAGCAACCAAAAGCAGTAAAGTTTGAGAAAAGTTTCACTGGATTATACCCGGCATTAAAAATCCCTGCAAAATGGTCTGCTGCAAAAGATGAAATCAGTTTTGATTTTGATGGAACTGGTTTTGTGTTGCGTGGTGAATCTGCCAAATGGGGTAACAATACCGATTATGTTTTTCATGCTTCCTTATCTGTAGATGATAAACCAGCTGTACCAGTTGAGCTGCCTGCAAACTTTACAACACGCCGGTACGAACTATGCTGGCAATACGGATTGCCAAAAGGGCATCATACAGTAAAATTAAAAATCAGCAATCCATCAGCAACCAATGAAATACGTTTGCAGGATGTAATTGTATATTCGGATAAACTGGTTGATGGAATAATGGCTAATGAGAGAAATAATTAAGCATTAAAAATTGGTAATTAGTAATTGTAGCTATTCTTTGATGAATTTCCAAGGGTTTTTATTCAATCCCTTAGCCTTATCCTTCCTGCCTTAAACCTTATACTTATCAACCATGTTATTTTTTAGCAAAACATAAAATTCTCTTTCATGAAAAAACAATTCTACGGTGTTTTAATTTTAATAGCTGCTGTACTGCTATGCGTATCCTGTAACAATAATGAGACCGCAAAAACAACGGATGCTGATTCCGCTTCAGCTAAAACAGACAGCCTTTCAAACGTGACCAGTAACTGGAAATTGGGTGTGCAATTGTGGACATTCAGGATGTTTACGATAACAGAAGCATTGCAAAAGGTTGACAGTTGCGGCGTGAAATATATTGAAGCTTTCTGGGGTCAGGCATTGGGCGGAGAAACAAAAGACACTTTTAATATCCGCATGACACAAGCCGGAAGGGATAAATTAAAAGAGCTGCTCAAATCACACAATATACAAATGGTGGCGATGGGTGTTATTTCGCCCGGCACAAAACAGGAATGGATTGATGCCTTTAAACTGGCCAAAGAATTTAATTTAAGTTATATCACTGCAGAACCTAAAAGGACTTTGTGGGATTTTGTAGACAGTCTTGCCGGTGCATATGCTATAAAAATAGCCATTCATGATCATCCTAAACCCAATGCCTATTCAAGTCCGGATTCTGTACTGGCTGCCATGCAGGGTCATCCAAATATCGGTTCATGTGCAGATGTAGGCCATTGGGCCCGCAATGGTTTGGATCCTGTTGAATGTTTAAAGAAACTGGAAGGTCATATTTATGGGGTACACCTAAAAGATATCATCATTGCAGACAGCGTGTCTGATAAAACACATGCCCGCGATACAGTAGTAGGTAAAGGTGTTATAAAATTTGCACCCATTTTTGCGGAATTGAAACGCCAGAATTTTGCAGGTATGTTTTCTATAGAGCATGAATCAAACTGGTACCATAGTGTGCCTGATGTAATAGAAACCGTGAAGTTGTATAATGAAGAAGTTAGTAAACTGAAATAAGGTGGAAGGTGTAAGCTGTGGCACTATCCCACACTTATGCCCTGTACCATAATAGAAAAATGTATTTATGAAAAAATTTTCTTTCTTTATCCTGCTTTCCTTTTTCACAATAACAATCTATGCCGGTGTTACACTGCCTAAAGTTTTTACCAGCAATATGGTTTTACAGCGCGAAAAGCCGCTGAAGATATGGGGCTGGGCAGATAAGGGCGAAAAGGTAACCGTACAGTTCAACACGCAAAAAATAAGTACAAAAGCAGGTAAGGATGGCGCGTGGATGGTTACACTGCAGCCCATGCAGGCTGGGGGCCCTTTCGAAATAAAAATTGCGGGGAAAAATAATATTGTTTTATCGAACGTATTGATAGGCGATGTATATATCTGCAGTGGTCAGTCCAATATGGAATTTCAATTGAAAAGTGCCAACAACGCCGCTAAAGAAATAGCAGCGAGTACGTATCCAAACATCCGGCTTTTTACAGTTAAGAAAGCCATGAGTTTTGCTGAAAAAAAAGACGTAGATGCGGATCCCTGGGTTGAATGCGGACCGGCAACTTCAGGTGATTTTTCTGCAGTTGCTTATTTCTTTGCAAGAAAATTAGTAAAAGATGTAAATATTCCAATAGGATTGATTCATAGTTCATGGGGAGGTACCAACATTGAAGCATGGACAAGCTGGGATATTATGTCAAAAACAGCAGACTACAGGAACGTGGATTTGTCTAAAATGGAAGCGGAAAGATCAGAGACAGCAAAGCGCCAACAGCAGTTTGATGAAGCCGTAAAAAATGATAAAGGGGATGCTGAAAAATGGTATGATCCCTCGGCCAATATTACAGGCTGGAAAAATATCAGCTTACCGCAGGTATGGGAGCAAACAGAGATCGGCAATGCTGACGGCATTGTATGGTTTAAAAAAGAATTCGAACTGCCCGCTTCATTTAGTAATAAAAAACTAACGCTTAGCCTTGGGCCAATTGATGACGATGATATTACTTATATTAACGGTAAAAAGGTGGGCGCTATACAGGGGTGGAATACAGATCGCCTCTATGAAATAAATCCGGACGTTCTTGTGGCTGGAAAAAATACAATCATCGTAAAAGTAACAGACAATGCAGGTGGCGGGGGTATATACGGAAAGCCGGAACAATTGTATGTACAGGCTGGTACAGAAAAGGTTTCGCTGGCCGGCGTATGGCAGTATAAGGCATCGGCACTTAACACCTCATTCGGGTTAACGGATAGCGGCCCCAATTCATTTCCCTCTCAATTATACAACGCTATGATAGCCCCGCTTGTGCAGTTTGCTATCAAAGGAGGTCTCTGGTACCAGGGAGAAGCCAATGCGGGCGAGGCATTTAAATACAGGACGTTGTTTCCGGGTATGATAAACAACTGGCGCAATAAATGGGGAGATGCATTTCCATTTTTCTGGGTACAGCTGGCCAATTTTATGCATACAGATTCCTTGCCGGTACAAAGTGACTGGGCAGAACTAAGGGAAGCACAGAACATGACCCTGCAACTTCCAAAAACAGGCCAGGCCGTTATTATTGATGTGGGCGAAGGGGCGGACATCCATCCAAAAAATAAACAGGATGTGGGCTATAGGTTAGCGTTAGCTGCGGAGAAAGTAGTGTATAATAAAGACATTGTTTATTCGGGCCCTGTTTACCAGTCAATGAAAACAGAAGGTAATAAAATTATTATACAATTTACCAATACAGGCAGTGGTATGACAGCCAAAGATAAATACGGGTACCTGAAAGGGTTTACTGTTGCGGGCAGCGATCAGCATTTTGTTTGGGCCAATGCAATAATAGACGGCGATAAAGTAATTGTTTACAGCAGTGCAGTAACAAACCCGGTTGCAGTGCGGTACGCCTGGGCCAATAACCCCGATGATGCCGGTTTGTATAATAAAGAGGGTATTCCTGCATCCCCGTTTCGTACAGATACATGGAAGGGGATAACGGAAAAGTAATTCTTTATTTTTTTGGGAATGCAGGCAAACGCTACTACTTCGGAAAGTTTGACCACAGGAAAAAGAAGTCTGTGCTGCCATTGTTGGTGTTTCTTCAACAAGTAATATGAAAATTTTAACCACAGAGGATAGGAGATTTTCAAAAAGGTAATGAAGCCTTTGCTGCAAAAAGTATAACCATAGAGGCTACTAAGCTAACTTTTACACTCTTTTTCTCTGTGAGTTACCTTTATTACCTCCGTGGCAAAAAAGACTATGGTAAAGCAAATGATCAAAAATTATTTAATAGTATAACCATTTTTCATATGTCATCAAGTCAGACTGCTGCAAAGATTTTTTTTTATTTTTTCATTTGTACTTTTTATTTATATAGTTGTAAACCGGGTTCGGATAAAAAATACACATCCTGGCCACAGTATAAAGGTTCCAATGAAAACATTCATTATTCTTCCCTTACACAGGTAGATACCAGTAATGTAAAACAATTACAGGTGGTATGGGAATATCATACAGGTGATGCTGATACCGCCAATCATTCACAGATACAATGCAATCCCATTATAGCAGATGGTCTGATGTATGGGGTGTCTCCTAAACTAAAATTATTTGCTGCGGATGCAAAAACAGGAAAAGAAAAATGGCAGTTCAACCCTTTTGATTCCTTGCCTGACAATAAAAAGTCATTTTTTAACATGAATAATTCAAGAGGTGTTACTTACTGGACCGATGGGGCGGAAGATAAAAGAATATTCTATACGGCAGGGTCCGATCTGTACTGTATCAATGCAACTACAGGTAAAATAATTAAGGACTTCGGTGATAATGGAAAAATTGATTTGCACAATGATCTTGACAGGGATGTAAAAGATTTATTTGTTACGTCTACATCTCCCCCCATTATTTTTAATAATATGCTGATTATAGGAACAAGGGTGGATGAAGGTCAGCATGCAGCACCCGGGCATATACGTGCATATGACACGCGCTCCGGGAAAAGGCAATGGATATTTCATACCATTCCGCATCCGGGAGAATATGGTTATGACAGCTGGACAGACAGCAATTCTTATAAATATGTGGGTGGTGCCAATGCCTGGAATGGGTTTAGCCTTGATAAAAAACGCGGGATTGTTTTTGCAAGTACAGGTTCTGCCTCTTATGATTTTTTTGGAGGGAAAAGAATTGGCGATAATTTGTTTGGTAATTGTATACTGGCACTGGATGCTGCAACAGGCAAACGCATCTGGCATTTTCAGAGCGTTCATCACGATGTGTGGGACAGGGATATACCATCACCCCCTGCCCTGGTAACAATTAATAAAGACGGGAAAAAAATTGATGCAGTCGCAGTAACCACCAAATCAGGATTCATTTTTGTTTTGGAAAGAGAAACTGGTAAATCTGTTTATGATATAGAAGAAAGAAAAGTTCCCACAAATACAGATTTGGCCGGAGAATTATTATCACCTACGCAACCTGTTCCTGTAAAGCCAGCGCCTTTTATGCGGCAGCTGTTTACGGAAAAAGATATCAATCCATTGCTTCCCGATTCTTCTTACCAGGAAGTAAAAAAAAGACTGGCATCTTATAAATCAGATAATATGTTCAATGCGCCTTCCATACAGGGAACGGTAGTATTTCCCGGTCTTGATGGTGGCGCAGAATGGGGTGGCCCTTCATTTGATCCGCAAACAGATATTTTATATATAAATGCCAATGAAATGGCCTGGGTTATCCAGGCAATACCTGTCAGCAATAAATCTGTAAATGGTGAAAGCTATGTGCAGGCCGGCCAAAGATTATACCAGGCAAATTGCATGACTTGTCACGGTCCGGAAAGAAAAGGTTCCGGTAATTATCCTTCACTGGTTAAAATAAACAGAAAATATAGTGGAGCAGCCTTTGATACTTTATTGCAGTCCGGCAGAAGAATGATGCCGGCATTCAGACAGTTAAATGCAACAGAACGAAACGCCATTGCTTCTTTTGTACTTGATAATAAGGAGAAATCCAAAATGTATATAGATAGTAACAAGCAAAAGAATGATGCACCGTTTATGGTGCCTTATACCATTACCGGGTACAATAAATTTCTGAGTAAAGAAGGTTATCCCGCAATAGCTCCGCCATGGGGCACATTAAATGCTGTTGATCTTAATACTGGCGAATATGTATGGAAGAAAGTACTGGGAAACGATCCTGAGTTTTCTTTGGGAAGTAAAACGCCCACCGGTGCCGAAAATTATGGGGCTTCCGTGGTAACGGCCGGCGGGTTATTATTTATTGCCGCATCAAAAGATGGGAAGTTCCGGGCTTTCAACAAAGCCAATGGTGAATTGCTATGGGAAACAGATTTGCCTGCGCCCGGTTATGCTACACCGTCAGTATATGAACTGGATGGCAAACAATATATTGTTATTGCCTGCGGCGGTGGTAAAATGAAAACAAAGTCAGGGGACAGTTATGTGGCTTTTGCGCTGCCGGGTAAATAATATTGAAAAAGGTTATGAATCCGGCAATTGCAGAAAATACCGGCGTAAAAATGTTCATACCGCCTTCATCTGGTTATGGACAGGATTGGGTGCTGGTACTGGATGATGCGGGGAAAAAATACCCAAAACTATAATGAGAATTGACACAGCAGTTTTAAAAAGCTGTATATTCATTCAATCACTGAAATAATTATTGAAATATAAATAACCATTATGAAATTTCTGCGCATTGCTTTATTATTGTTGCTAACCCAGACAGGGTATGCACAAAAATTATTAGTTACTGATCTTTCCTGCGAACATAAAATAAATCCGGTGGGAGTTGATATGACTACCCCCAGGCTAAGCTGGAAACTCGGTGGTGCCGGTAAAAATATTATGCAGACAGCTTACAGTATCCGTGTAGCCGCCGATAAAAATTTTTCTTCAAAAAAAATAAGCTGGCAGAGTGGTAAAGTAGCAAGCGGCGAATCTGTTTTGCAAACATATGCTGGTACAGCATTGCAGTCTGGTACGCGTTATTACTGGCAGGTAAAAGTATGGGATGCAAATAACAACGAATCAGCATGGAGCAGTCCTGCTTATTGGGAAATGGGCCTTTTGCAACCGCAGGATTGGAAAGCGCAATGGATTGAGCCGGTACAATCAGCTGAAAAGCATATGCCCGGCCTGATGGTGCGCAAAGAATTTGCTTTATCAAAAAAAATAGTTTCTGCGAGAGCATATGTTACCAGTCACGGCTTTTATGAATTGCATATTAACGGAAAGAAAGTGGGTGATGAAGTACTTACGCCGGGATGGACATCTTACAATAAAAGATTGCAATACCAGGTATTTGATATCACGCCATTGCTTCAACAAGGTGCAAACAGTGTAGGGGCTATGCTGGCAGACGGTTGGTACCGGAGTTCACTGGCATGGGAAAACAACTGGGGTACCTGGGGCAAAAAATTAGGCTTGCTTTGCCAGTTACAAATTACGTATGCTGATGGCAGTGAGCAAAACATCATAACAGATAATAGCTGGAAAAGCACGCAGGACGGGCCGGTAACAAGAGATGGTATTTACGACGGCGAAAGCTATGATGCCCGCAAAGAATTGGAAGGGTGGAGCAATGCAGGCTTTAATGACAGCAAATGGACAGCAGTTGTTGTTGCTGATGTTGCAAAAAATGATCTGATAGCTGTGCAAACAGTCCCGGTAAGAAAAATACAGGAAATAAAAGCGGTAAGAATTTTTAAAACACCCAAAGGTTTACTGGTGGTAGATTTTGGACAGAATATGGTTGGGTGGATAAAATTAAAAGTAAAAGGAAATGCAGGTACAATGGTAACCATCCGCCATGCCGAAGTGCTGGATAAATACGGTGATTTTTACATTGATAATTTACGTGCTGCTACTGCTACAGCAGAGTATACATTAAAGGGTGGCGGGGAAGAAACCTATGAACCACGGTTCAGTTTTTTTGGTTTCAGGTATATAGCTGTGAATGGTTATCCCGGAGAATTAAAACCTGAAGATGTTATCGGTGTGGTAGTACATTCTGACATGAAACCAACCGGATCCTTTGAATGTTCCAATGCACTTATTAATCAGTTGCAACATAATATTCAATGGGGACAAAAAGGAAATTTTGTTGATGTGCCCACAGATTGCCCGCAACGTGATGAGAGATTGGGTTGGACAGGCGATGCGCAGGCATTTTGCCGCACCGCAGCTTTCAATATGGATGTGGCAGCTTTCTTTACAAAATGGCTGAAAGATGTGGCTGCTGATCAGGGTCCGGATGGTGCAGTACCTTTTGTAATACCCGATGTGCTGAGAAATAAAGGCACGTCCGCCGGTTGGGGAGATGTATCAACCATTGCACCGTGGACCATGTACCGTGTATTTGGTGATAAGAAAATACTGGAAACACAGTACCCAAGTATGAAAGCATATGTTGAATACATCCACAAAAAAGCAGGTGATTCATATATGTGGAAGGGAGGTAGTGTGTTTGGAGACTGGTTGTTTTACAAATCTATGGCGCAAACAGAAAATGATGGCTACACCAGCCCGGATATGATTGCGACTATGTTCTACGCATATTCTGCACACCTCCTGGCACAGGCCGCGGAAGTGTTGGGTAAAACCGATGACGCGAAGACTTACAATACCCTGTTTGATAAAGTAAAAGAAGTGTTTAACAGGAACTATGTTACTGCAGAAGGCCGCATTGCGTCAGAATCGCAAACCAGTTATGTGCTGGCATTGCATTTTGATTTATTACCGGAAGCATTGCGCGCGAAAGCTACACAATATCTGGTGGATGATATAAAAGGAAGAGGCAATCATTTGTCTACCGGCTTTCTTGGTACACCCTATCTCTGTCATGTATTAACTGCCAATGGCCGCACTGATGTGGCTTACGATTTGTTATTGCAACAAACATTTCCTTCCTGGTTATACCCTGTTAAAATGGGAGCGACTACTATCTGGGAAAGATGGGACGGACAAAAAACAGACAGTACTTTCCAGGACGCAGGTATGAATTCTTTTAATCATTATGCTTATGGCGCCATCGGCGACTGGATGTACCGGGTAGCAGCCGGAATAGAAATAGGCGCTCCTGGTTATAAACATATTCTTATACAACCGCACCCCGGCACAAAATTCACGTATGCCAAAGCAAGTTTTGAAAGCAGTTACGGACAGATTGCTTCTGGCTGGGAGATGAAAGACGGTAAGCTGACAGTAAAAGTAAAAGTGCCTGCCAACACAACGGCTACCATTATTTTACCCGGAGCACAAACTGATAAAGTAACAGAAACGGGCGTAGCTGTTACCACCGCGTTTAAAAATGTAAAACAGGATAACAACAATCTTGTGATAGAAGCAGGCTCGGGAGAATATAGTTTTGAATATACACCGGATGGCAATTAATACTGTATAGATCAGGATTTATTGGAACTAAACATTGCTGAATGTATTAATGAATTATAGAATAGAAAAAGAAAAGATTGGAAATGAGAAAAGCAATTTGACATTTGCAAAAGAGTTTATAATATCCATTTTTATAATGGAGAGGAAATAGGTAAAAAGTGGGTCGATTTTTTAGTAGAAAAAGTGTAATGGTTGAATTGAAAGCTGTTGCATAAAAGATTGAAAAGTATGAAATTTTGTTGCCTGTTTATGGCTGTCATTTTTTCTTTTTGTTTGCATGCTGCTTCCCCCTTGCAACCGGTAGCGCTTACCTGCGAGTATATAGAAAATCCGTTGGGTATTGATATACAATCGCCCCGGTTAAGCTGGAACTTTACCAGCAATGAAAGAAACCAGTTTCAGTCTGCTTATGAAATTATTGTAAGCGATAACATGAAAGATATCAGCAAAGAAATGGGCAATGTATGGGCTACTGGTAAAGTTGTTTCACCGGAAAATATACAGATACCCTGTGCAGGAAAGCCATTACAATCTTTTGTGCGTTATTACTGGAGAGTAAAAGTATACAATCAAAAAGGGGAAGCATCAGCATGGAGCAACATTAACTGGTTTGAAACAGCGATGCTTTCTGCCGGCGACTGGAAAGCACAATGGATAAATGACGGCAGTAAAAATCCTGCACGCGATGAAGATTATTATAAGCCCGACAGGATGCCATTATTGCGCAAATCATTCAATGCAAATAAAAAAATACTGTCTGCAAGATTGTATATAAGTGGTGTTGGATATTATGAAGCTTATCTCAATGCAAAAAAGATAAGTGATAATGTTTTGGATCCCGGATTTACCACTTACCGCAAGCAGGTGATGTATGTGGTACATGACATTACTATGCTTGTTAAAAAAGGAAGTAATGTTGCTGGCATTATGCTGGGCAGCGGCTGGTGGAATCCATTGCCGTTTAAATTTTTTGGCCGCTGGGACTTGCGGGAATACCAGCAAACCGGAAGGCCATGTGTAAAAGCAGAAATTCATTTGCGTTATACTGATGATACCGAAGAAATAATAGCTTCTGATGAATCATGGCAGACTGCTCCGGGGCCCATCACGCAAAATAATGTTTATATAGGTGAACATTATGACGCAAGGCTGGAGCAAAAAAACTGGAATAATGGTAATGAAGAAAAATCAATATTGAAAAATGCGGTAATTGTCAAAGGCCCCGGTGGAGCCCTGACCGCTCAAATGCAACCTGCTATAAAAATTACAAAGGTTGTTACGCCAGTTAAAATAATACACTACAAGCCAGGTATATTCATTGCAGATATGGGACAAAACTTTGCCGGTGTTGCCAATATAAAAATCAGGGGCGCAGCAGGTACTACTATCAGCCTTCGTTATGGAGAAGATTTATTTGAAGATGGCTCTTTAAATGCAATGACCACTGCCGCTACGCAAATTAAAAAGGGTGGAATTAAAGCGCCTCCTGGTGCGCCCGAAAGCCTGTGGCAGGAAGACAAGTATACATTAAAAGGAAAGGGAACAGAAGAATGGCATCCCAGGTTTACGTTTCATGGTTTCCGTTATGTGGAGATTACAGGCTGGCCCGGTACGCCTGTGGTTAATGACATTGAAGGCCTGCGTATGAATACAGATCTCC
Source organism: Chitinophagaceae bacterium (assembly GCA_039915085.1). Lineage (GTDB taxonomy): Bacteria > Bacteroidota > Bacteroidia > Chitinophagales > Chitinophagaceae > JACMLD01. The sequence goes on along the minus strand of JBDSOC010000059.1, from coordinate 1,682 downwards.
AGGACAATGGAACATTCGCTTGTTCTGATTCAATGTTTAATAAACTGCACAATGCCATTCAATGGACATTCTTGAGCAATGTATTCAGTGTACAGTCAGATTGCCCTGGCAGGGAAAAAATGGGTTATGGTGCCGACATTGCGGTTACTGCCAATGCTTACATGTACAATTACAATATGGCTAATTTTTATACCAAAACAGTAAGGGATTATGCCAATGAACAGCAGTCAGATGGCGGCATTACTGAGATAGCGCCTTACACTGGTATTGCAGACAGGGGCTATGGCGGAGAATCTGGTCCATTGGGATGGGAACTTGCTTTTCCATATGTACAAAAACAATTGTACGAAATGTACTCGGATAAACGCATCATTGAAAACAACTACGAAGCATTTAAAAAACAAATGGCATTTCTGGAATCAAAAGCAAAGGATAATATTTTTTACTGGGATATTAGTGATCATGAAGCGTTGGATCCCAAACCGGAAACATTGAGCGCTACTGCCTTTTATTATCATCATGCGGCGATGGCAGCTGAGTTTGCGGGAATATTGGGCAAGCAGGAGGATTCAATAAAATATGCAAAGCTGGCGCAACGGATCAAAGGGAGTATTGCCGGTAAATTTTTAGTGCCCGGAACAGGCAGGTTTGATAATGGCACAGAAAGTGCGCAGCTTTTTGCTTTGTGGTATGGCCTTAGCCCGGAAAAGGATAACACCATGAAAGTATTGTTGCAGGAATTTGATCGGCATAACTGGCATGTATCAACGGGAATTTTTTCTACTAAAATGCTTTTTGATGTATTGCGTGAAAACGATATGAATGAGGAAGCCTGCCGCATTGCACAACAAAAAGATTTTCCGGGCTGGATAAATATGCTGAATAGCGGGGCTACTACTTTATGGGAAGCTTGGAGGCCTCCGGGAACAGTTTATTCTGCCAACCATCCTATGTTTGGGTCAATAGATGAATGGTTTTACCGTTCCCTGCTGGGCATCAATGCCGCAGCACCCGGCTTTAAAAAAATAATTGTTAAACCTCAGCCTGCAGGCGGTATTGGTTGGGCAAAAGGAAGCTATCAATCCATAAGGGGAGTTATTAAGAGTAGCTGGAAAAAACAAGGCGACAGCTTTACGTTACAAGTTTCCATTCCTGCGAATACCAGCGCCAGCATTTTTATTCCGGTAAAAGAAAATCGTACTGTTTCAGAGAGCGGCAAGCCGGTAAATGTATTGCGGTATGAAAAGGGATATGCAATAGTAGAAGTTGGCTCGGGTGAATATATGTTTTCTGCAAATTGAATCGCCGTCTGACGTCCCCGTCTGACGGATAAATTTGATGAGAGGGGCAAAATTGTTGGGACGGACAAATTAGAATGCTTTGGGTAAATGCGGTCAGACGGGGAGAATGATCACCCCTCTGACGTCCCCGTCTGACGGATAATTTGATGAGACGGATAAATTGATGAGACGGGCAAATTTGATGAGACGAACAAATTAGATTGCTTTGAATAAATACGGTAAGACGGGGAGAATGATCACCCGTCTGACGTCCCCGTCTGACGGATAGATTTGATGAGACGGATAAAATTGATGAGACGGGCAAATTAGAATGCTTTGGGTAAATACGGTAAGACGGGGAGAATGATCACCCGTCTGACGTCCCCGTCTGACGGATAAATT
>JBDSOC010000301.1:0-9632 GCA_039915085.1 Chitinophagaceae bacterium | reverse complement strand
CGCCCATAGCCTGGTGGGCCATGAATAAATGGTTGCAGGATTTTGCCTATCGTACACCCTTAAGCTGGTGGATATTTGTACTGGCAGGCGCACTGGCCATCATAATTGCACTGGCAACGGTGAGCTTCCAGGCAATTAAAGCTGCTATTGTGAATCCTGTCAAAAGTTTACGATCGGAATGATAAGTTATTGTGGAACAGGGAAAATTGTTCAATAGGGTAAAAGTGTTTAAAGAATAATTACGCGCCAGGTTAGATAAAACAACTGGTCATCAGCCATTCAATGTTATGTTAAAAAATTATTTCAAAACCGCTTTCCGTAATTTCTGGAAAAATAAAACGTCCTCGGCTATCAATATTTTCGGTCTTACCATAGGTATGACCAGTTGCCTGCTGATTGCCCTGTATATCCGGCATGAGACCAGCTATGATGATTTCCAGCAAAAAAGCAACCGCATAGCGCGGGTGATTATGGCATATAAATTTGATGGCGGCGATGATTTTAAAAAAGGAAATTTTACGAGTGTACGGGTGGCGCCGGTTTTCAAAAAAACTTTTCCTGAAGTAGAAGATGCTGTGCGCATGTTCAATAGCGAAAGGGTGGTAAGCTACAACAACAAACTTTTCAGCGAGAAAGGATTTATGTACGCCGATCCTTCATTTTTTAATTTGTTTTCTTTTACATTATTGCAGGGAGAAAGGGCCCAGGCATTATCGGCAACACATATGGTATTGCTAACAGAGTCAACTGCAAATAAATATTTTAGTAACGAACCCGGCGGCTACAGGAACAGTATTGGAAAAGCACTTCGTGTTGGCAACGACAGCATTCCGTACAAAATAACCGGCATCATACAGGACTGCCCCACCAATTCACAAATTAAATATGATTTCCTGGCATCATTTTCTTCCATGGGCATTGACCCTGAAAATGAAACAACCTACTGGAATGCCAATTACACTACTTACCTGTTGTTAAGAAATACGGCAGCCATTGCACAATTGCAGCCAAAGATTCCTGCATTTATGAAAAAAGAAATGACCGGGCAGGGTGCGGCAGTCAATTTTGAACTGGAGCCATTCACCGGCATTCATTTACACTCTTCATACGCCGGTTTTGAACCCAACAACAGCATCACTTATGTTTATATAATGGGCGCCGTTTCACTGCTGATATTGGTTATCGTTTGCTTTACCTATATCAATCTCAGTACCGCCCGTTCTATGGAAAGGGCAAAAGAAGTGGGTGTAAGAAAGGTGATCGGTGCTGGTAAGAAACAATTGTTCTGGCAATTTATCGGCGAATCAGTTATCTTTTGTTTGATGGCAGTTGTATTAAGTATTATTATAGCCGTCTGTGCATTACCCTGGTTTAACCAATTGTCAGAAAAACAGTTGCAGGTACACACACTGTTTTCTTTGCCGTTTATACTGATTTCTTTACTGGTAGCGGCCGTTGTTAGTGTACTGGCCGGCAGTTATCCGGCACTTATCCTTACGGGATTTCAACCTGTTAAAGTTTTAAAGGGTGCTTTTAAAAATTCTGGCCAGGCGCAATGGCTCAGAAAATCCCTGATTGTTTTCCAATTTACAATTTCAATATTCCTGATTGTCTCCACTGTCATCATTCAAAAGCAACTGTATTATATTCAGCATAAAAAATTGGGATATGACCGGGACCATGTATTGGTACTGCCTATGGATGGAAAAATATTTGCCAACCTTTCCCTGGTAAAACAGCAATTCAAATCGAACCGAGACATAATCAGTGTGTCTGGTTGTGCTACCACACCGGTAAATATTATGAGCGGTTACAACATGCGTTCTTCAATGATGCCAGAAAATCAACAACTGGCTGTTACGGCTAACCCTGTAGATGAAGAATACCTTTCGGCCACGGGATTGCAACTTATTGCGGGCAGAAATTTTACAGAGCAGGACATCAAAAAAGTACAAACTGAAGGCGAAGGAAAACAGGAATTTCAATTTATCCTAAATGAATCTGCGGCCAAAGAACTGGGCTGGTCAGCATCTGAAGCCATTGGAAAAAAAATGTTCCTCGACGCTTCACGCCCGGGCTATGTTAAAGGCGTCATTAAAGATTTTCATTTCGAGTCGTTACACAATGCCATCAGGCCGCTGGTATTATTTCCGCTGGATTGGGGCAGAACCATGATGGTAAAAATGAGTGGCCATAACCTGCCGGCAACCATTTCATTTCTCGAAACAAAATGGAAAGCAATTGCACCACACCGTCCTTTTGAATATCATTTTATGGATGAAGATTACAATAAACTATACAGCAGCGAACTGCGTCTCGGCAAGGTCATGAACTTGTTTGCGGCAATTGCTATAATACTGGCTTGTCTTGGTCTCTTCGGTCTGTCTTCTTATGCAACGCAGCAGCGCAGCAAAGAAATTGGTGTGCGAAAAATACTGGGCGCTTCTTTTTTCAATCTATGGATACTGCTCTCAAAAAACTTTGTTGTGCTGGTCATTGTTTCATTCCTGATAGCTGCGCCTGCCGCTTATTATACAATGCACAGCTGGTTACTGAATTACGAATACAGAACCGGGCTACCCTGGTGGATTTTTGCAGCAGCCGGCTTTGGTGCATTGACCATTACGTTGCTGACAATTAGTTTTCAAAGTATAAAAGCGGCGTTGATGAACCCGGTGAAAAGTTTGAGAACAGAATAGGAAAACTGAGGCGTTAAACGACAGGCGTGAGAATGACACGATTGGTAATGCAGGTTAGCCTGCCGTGAAAATGCACATACAAAATTTTAAATAATCAGGCATGATAAAAAACTATTTCAACATCGCCCTTCGCAATCTTATGCGGCATAAAGTATTCTCTTTAATCAATATAGCAGGACTTTCTGTTGGTATGGCTGCCTGTTTTCTTATTTACCAGTATGTAAATTTTGAAACGGGTTATGACACTTTTCATTCAAAAGCAGATCGCATATACCGCGTGGTCACAGATGTGACGACACCTTCAGAAACAGATAAAATTGGTATTACAACTGCACCCATTGCCATCGGACTAAAGAAAGATTTTCCTGAAGTAGAGGATGCAGTACGTTTGGCAAGAGATGAATTTTTGGTGCAAAAGGGGAATGTTAAATTCCAGGAGAAAAACACCGTGCTGGCTGATTCTACTTTATTTAAAATTTTTGATTTCCCACTGGTATCTGGCAATAAAAAAACGGCATTGACAGAACCAATGAGTATAATATTATCACAAACGGCTGCAAAAAAATATTTTGGTGATACAAATCCACTCGGCCAGCAATTACAGCTTACCGGGGCTGCCATCAATGCAACGGTTACCGGTATCATGAAAGACATTCCTGCCAATTCACAAATACAGGCGGATATGTTTGTATCAATGTCATCGTGGAAACCAATTTATGGCTATCCAACATCAGATAGTGAATGGACCAATCACAATTACTACACTTATCTCCTGCTAAAACCACATGCTGATGCCAAAGCACTGGAAGCCAGGCTTCCTGCGTTCATGGAAAGACACCATGGCGAAGAGGCTAAAAAATTACAAATGCAGGACTACCTCAGCCTGGAGCCATTCCGGGATGTATACCTGAAATCAAAGCGCGACGGATTTGTAACAGGCAGTATCAATAATGTATATATTTTTTCAGTCATTGCCTTATTTATATTAATTATTGCCTGTATAAATTTTATCAACCTTACTACGGCGCGCAGTGCCGAACGTGCAAAGGAAGTGGGTATACGCAAAGTGGCAGGTGCGGGACGGTTTCAGCTGGCAAAACAATTCATTGGTGAATCAGTTATCATTTGCCTGGTGGCCTTTTTACTGGCCGTATTGTTGTGTTTTATGCTGCTGCCATTGTTCAACCAGCTTGCGGGAAAAGAAATAAGTAACAGCATATTGAATACCCCGTTACAGCTACTCATGCTTTTTGTTATTTCAGTTGCTATAGGAATCCTTGCCGGTATTTATCCTTCGCTTGTTTTATCTTCTTATAAACCGGTGAATGTATTAAAAGGACGTTTCTCTACGGGCAATACAGGTATGTTGCTGAGAAAAAGCCTGGTTGTTTTCCAGTTTACCATTTCAGTTATTTTAATTGCAGGCACCATCATTGTGTACAGGCAACTTAGCTACATGCGCAACCAGGAGCTTGGTTTTAGTAAAGACCAGGTAATGGTTATTAATACCAATTTTGATAAAAACAAGGATCATTTTAAAAAATCACTCGCTTCAATAACCGGCGTATTATCTACCAGTTATTCATCCAGTGTTCCGGGCAGCTGGCATACCTCCGCTTATTCTTCGGTTCAAAATAAAGCCGGTGAAACACAAAAGACAAACCTTGATCTCTATTTTGTTGATTTTGATTTTATAAAACAGTATAACCTGAAAATCGTTGCAGGCAGAGCATTCTCAAAAGATTTTCTAACCGATACCACGCAGGCCATGGTTATTAATGAAACTGCAGCAAGATCATTGGGTTACAGTTTGCCAAAAGACGCCGTTGGCAGAGACTTTGACCAATGGGGACGAAAAGGAAAAATAATCGGCGTGCTAAAGGATTTTCATTATCACTCATTACAGGAAAATATAAAACCACTGACCATGCGCATAGAGCCGGGTGGTTATGGTTTAATTTCAATAAAAATGTCAGCCGCCAATTTACCTGCAACAATTAAAGCCGTTGAAAGCAAATGGAACCAGGCCATTCCAAACCGGCCCTTTGATTTTTATTTCCTGGATGATTTCCTGTATAAACAATACAAGACAGAAGATAATTTTGGCAACCTTTTTTTAAATTTTGCGGTGCTGGCCATTTTTATTTCCTGCCTTGGTTTACTTGGACTGGCATCTTACAGCACCATACAACGGACTAAAGAAATTGGCGTACGCAAAGTGCTTGGCGCAAGTGTTACGGGCATTGTTCAACTGTTATCAAAAGATTTCCTGAAACTGGTTTTAATAGCTATCGTAATTGCCACGCCGGTAAGCTGGCTGGTTATGAATAAGTGGCTGCAAACATTTGCTTATAAAACCAGCCTGAGCCTATGGATATTTTTTTCAGCAGGCGTACTGGCCATCATTGTAGCGGTTTCAATTGTAAGTTTCCAGGCAATTAAAGCCGCGCTGGCAAACCCGGTAAAGAGTTTGAGAACAGAATAGAAAAGTGAGAAGGCGTGAGACGTCAATCGTAAACTGCAAAGGCAGCTCCTGCCCTGCCCGGATTGCAGGGACAACCATAAAAAAAAATTACCAAACATGTAACATACATTGCCGCGGCACGTCTCTTGGTTTGACAATTGGCAAACAACATTCAAAACATCAGAAAATTAAACACCATAACATGAAAAAGTATTTAATGGCTTTATTATTTGGAACGCTTGTAATGTCAGCAAAAGCGCAGGGTGACACGAAAGAACCTTATTTGGTTAAGACTTTGACAAGCGAAGACATTCAAAATGTAAAATGTGAAACAACGGGCGGTAATATCTCCGTTGCCGGGGTTGAGGCAGAAGCCCGGATAGAAGTATATGTATGGGCCGGCAACAACCGCGACAAAAACCTGTCGAAAGACGAGCTTAAAAAACGCCTGGAGGAAGATTATGATCTGACTGTCTCAACCGACAATCACAAACTAACGGCAATAGCTAAACCAAAACATGATTTCCGTAACTGGAACCGTGGACTGAGTATTTCATTTAAGGTGTATGTACCTCATAGTGCTTCAACAAATCTTAGAACCAGCGGTGGCAATATTAGTTTGACTGCTTTAAGCGGTACACAAGATTTTACAACCAGCGGCGGCAACCTGGCTGTTGACCATCTTAAAGGCCACATAAAAGGAAGAACTTCCGGTGGTAACATTAAACTATCAGATTTGCAGGACGATATTGATTTAACTACCAGTGGTGGAAACATTACTGCAGAAAATACACATGGGGATATCAAACTTGCTACGTCCGGCGGTTCATTAACGTTGACCCGGTTGCAGGGAATCATTAGAGCAACAACCAGTGGTGGCAATGTTCATGCAGATAATATTGAAGGCGAATTATCGGCGCACACCTCTGGCGGCAATGTTGGTATGACCAATTTATCCTGCAGCCTGGAAACATCTACCAGCGGTGGCAATATCGACGTTAGCATAAAGACATTGGGCAAGTATGTAAAAATTTCCAACTCTGGTGGCCATATTGATCTGCAGGTACCACAAAGCCAGGGCATGGATTTGAATTTATCTGCTGATAAAGTAAACGCGACTGCGCTTTCCGATTTTAAAGGAGATATAAAAAAAGACCGTATTGAAGGTTCACTAAATGGCGGCGGTGTTCCTGTGAATGTGCATGGTGGCAGCAGCATTAATTTTAGTGTAAAATAAATTCAAAAGTAAAAAGTCAAGTACATTAACGCCCGGGATTGTATTCACTAAGCAATACAATCCGGGGTTTTTTATATGCTATTTCGGCCATCCCCAACTGAGGTTTTTTAGATTTTTTACTTTTAGGACGGGACAGAATTTGCCATAACCGAACAGTTTTTGTACGATAACGGACAGCTCCACCCCGCACGATAAGACAAGTGATTGATTTGTATACCAGTAGTAACATGGCATATTCTTCGTAACACCTGATTATCACATAAACTATTGTATGCTTAGAAACTACTTAAAAATAGCCTGGCGTAACCTGTTTAAAAATAAACTGCATACGGCTATCAATACGGGTGGACTGATGATTGGATTTACTATTGGCCTGGGCATTCTGCTGGTGGTGTACAGCCAGTATCGTTTTGATAGTTTCCATACGAACAGCAAACGGATCTATGAAGTCTATCAGGCCATAAAAAACAAGGACAAGGGGGAAGAAATTACCAATGCACTGGGTTATGGGTGCGGGCCGGTTTATAACACAGCCGCCCCTTCCATAGATAAAATGACCCGGATAACTGACGGTGGCAACCATGTTGAATACGATGGAAAGGAGTTGGTAATGCCAGTCATGATGGCGGATAAAGATTTTTTTTCGATGTTTAGTTTTGAGATAATCAGTGGCAACCACCAGAACCCCCTTCAAAATTTAACGGATGCAGTGATGACCGACGAGGCTGCCAAAAAGATTTTTGGCACCGCTGACCCAATTGGCAAAACCATCAACGCCTCTGCCGGCGACGTGCTAAAAGCGTACACGGTTACTGCCGTCATAAAAACAATGCGCCTGAGCAGCATCAATTTTGAATTGATTACCCGAATTGAAAACAGGACCAACTACGCCGCTATTTCCTCCAATTGGACCGATCGGGCACCATCTGTTTATGTTGCTTTAAAAGAAGGTGTCCAACCAAAAGATGCGGAAGACCAATTAAAAGCAATTGATGCAAAATATGTCCCGGACTGGTTCAATGATCCGCAGGCACTGGTGACTACTCATTTACTGCCCTTACAAGACGTTCATTTTTCAACCCGCGTAAATGGCCATAAGGCGATCAGCGCGATCCAGCTGTTAACGGTGATGATGGTGGGGCTATTCATCATTTTTATTGCCTGTTTCAATTTTGTCAACATCAACCTCGCCACCGCATTTACGCGCATAAAAGAAATTGGCATCCGCAAATGCCTGGGCGCGGCCCGATGGAAATTGTTTGTTCAATTCTGGGGAGAAAGTTTGCTGGTTTGTTTGCTCTCTTTCTGTATTTCCCTTTTGCTGGTTAATATTTTACTGCAATCCGTGCAGGTTTTTGGCCCCATCCAGGATGCTTTGTTACCGCTACTCTGGCAGCCTGGCTTTCTGCTATTGGCTTCCTGTTTATTACTGCTGGTCTCGCTGATGTCCGGCGGCTATCCTTCCCTGGTTATGGTACGGTTTAAACTTACAGCGTCACTCAAAGGCAAAGCCAGCCTGAAACAAAAAAGTAGTTTGCGCAGTTCACTCATCGTTATGCAGTTTGTAATTGCGTGCGTAATGATCAGTGCTACCTGGGTTATCTATCGCCAGTTTCAGTATTTGCAAAATGCAGACCTGGGTTTCAATAAAGAAAATATCATCAGCGTCCGGCTCAATAAACCGGAAAAGGGAAGAGCGACCATTGAAAAATTGCGGAGCCGTCTCGCTTCCGATCCAAATATTGTATCGGTTACAGGAAGTGATATAAATATTGGACGCGGGCCGGATCACCGGACCAGCAAGACAACATCCAATTTCAGTTATGAAGGAAAAAACATTACGACCAACCTGGCGGCCATCGACTACGACTATTTTAGAACGCTGGGTTTGAGAATACTGGAGGGCCGTGACTTTGACAAATCCTTTGGAACTGATACCATAAATAATGTACTGGTGTCTGCCAGTGTTGCCAAACAAATCAATGAGAAAAACATTATTGGTAAAACCATTGGCGCAGACAGCACTTCGCGTGGCATGACGGTCGTTGGCGTGTTTGCCGATTTTCATTTGTACACGATGGAAGAAGAACTGGAACCACTGACGCTGACCCTTTCCCCGCATAGCCAGCTGGGTTACCTGTTTATAAAAACAACTGGTAATCACCCGGTTGCCAGCATGGAAGCCGTCAAAAAACAAATGGCCGCGCTGGAACCGGGGCAGGATTTCAGCGGCAGCTTTGTCAATGAGAATATCCAGAACTGGTACCAGCAAGAAAAAATTATGGCCATCCTTTTCAGCATTGCCGCAATGGTCGCCATCGTGTTGTCCTGTTCCGGGCTACTCGCCATGGTACTTCTTATCATCCAGCAAAGGGTTAAGGAAATAGGTGTGCGCAAAGTCCTGGGCGCCAGTGTGCAAAATATTGCGGTCCTCATATCAAAAGATTTCATGGCACTGGTACTCATCGCGGTGCTTATAGCTACACCGCTTTCATGGCTGATGATGAGCAAATGGCTGCAGGCTTTTCCTTACCGCAGCAGTATTGAACCCTGGATGTATGGGATAGTGGCTATTGCAGCCATGGTCATTGCACTTGTCACTGTTGGTTACAGTACCATCCGTGCCGGTCTGCAAAACCCGGTGGAGAGTTTAAGAACGGAATAAGAAAGCCATTAGTTATTAGTTATTGAAGGTAAAATAACAGTTAGCCATCACTAAGCGCTTATGGCAAAAAGCTATTAATATGATAGAAAACTATTTTAAAACAGCCTGGCGCAATATTGTAAGAAGCAAAGGTTACAGCGCCCTCAATATTTTTGGACTGGCTACTGGTATGGCCGTTGCTTTGCTGATTGGCCTGTGGGTATCCAATGAAAATTCATACGATAGATTTCTGCCCGCTTACCAGCAACTATACCGGGTGCAGCGCAATTTTAAAAGTAATGGGGATACGCTAACCTTTCGTACCACCTCATTGAAACTGGCCGATGCATTGCGTTCACAAATCCCGGAAATTGAATATGTGGCGGAGAGCGACTGGATGGGCCCGCATGGCCTGATGGTGGGTGATAAAAAGTTGTATATGCACGGCGCACAGATTGGCACCGACTTTTTAAAAATGTTTCAATATCCCCTTCTGCAGGGTGATGCCCGGAAGGTAATGCAGGATCCCTATTCAATTGTACTTACCGCATCCACTGCAAAAGCATTGTTTGGAAATGAAAACCCCAT
>JBDSOC010000081.1:0-11595 GCA_039915085.1 Chitinophagaceae bacterium | reverse complement strand
TGTTGTATATAGAGGCAGTATATTATGTGCATGAGCGCAATGATTCATCTGCAAAGGCTGTATTAAATAATATAAATATTCTTTACCCCGGCACACCTATGGCTGCCAAAGCAAAAACAATGATAGATGTGTTGGGAAGGCGTCAGCAGATTGAAGATTATTTAACCAAACTGCAGATTGAACGGCCAAAGGATGACAGCACAGCTGATCCTTCTATTGCATCTGCCGGAACACCAATGGTACAAGGCCAGGTAGTTAATAAACCGCCTGTCAGAACATTAATCACTGATTCGGGACAAACCATTAAAAAGCCAGTGGATACCAGCCAGCTTGCTGCAAAAAAGCCGGTTGCTCCTTTATCGTCAGCTTTTGTAAATGCACCGGAGCAGGGGCATTATGTGGTACTGGTAATGGATAAAGTAGACCCTGTGTATGTAAGCGAAGCAAAAAATGCATTTAACCGTTATAACAAGGAAAAATATTACAACAGGCAAATTGATATTACGCCGTTGCCACTTACTGATGACATGCGCTTTATGCTGATAGGTAAGTTTGATAATGCTGCCATGGCACTTGATTACCTGGACAAAGCACGTAAGGCTGCGTCAATAGAAATTATTCCCTGGATGCCTGCGCCAAAATATTCTTTCATTATTATTACGGATAATAACCTGGAGATACTTAAAAACAACAAAGACGTTCCGGCATATAAAAAATTCCTGGTACAAAATTTTAAAGATGCGTTTAAGTAGAACTTTTAGCGCTTAGTTCCCCGGTTCTGCATACTAAACCCGGTCTGCCTGACGGTTCCGGAAGCTAAAAAAGTTAAACTACTGACAGCTAATAGCCAAAAGCTGAGAGCTGGCGCTTATTTACTATTTTCAGGTAGGATTTTTGCAGTCATCCAATCACATATTTGTTAATTTATGAAAAAATCAGTTCGTATTTTCTGGGCAATAGCAGGTTTGGGCACCGGTATATTTATTCTTTTCATGGTGCTGCTCAATTTCGGGCTTTTTGGCGAAATGCCTTCACTGGAAGAACTGGAAAATCCATCTGTATTACAGGCAACAGAAATCTATGCAAATGATGGCACCCAGATGGGCAAGTATTATCTTGACCGTGGCAACAGGAGCTATGTAAAATACAGCGACATATCAAAACATGTGGTAGATGCACTGATATCTACCGAAGACGTGCGTTTTTATGACCATTCAGGCATTGATGCAAAAGGTGTAATACGGGCCGTTGTTCACCTGGGAAAAGATGGAGGGGCCAGTACCATTACCCAGCAGCTTGCATTGAATATGTTTAATGAACGTGCGCACAATCCATTGGTCCGTATCATACAAAAATTAAAAGAATGGACCATAGCAGTGAAGCTTGAACGCAATTTTACAAAAGAGGAAATTCTTTCTTTGTATCTCAATATTGTTCCTTTCAGTGATAATATTTATGGCATCCGTAATGCCTCGCTGGCATTTTTTCAAAAAGAACCTGACCGGCTCGATATAGAAGAATCAGCTGTATTGATAGGCATGCTCAAGGGCAATACCGTATACAATCCGCGCACGCATCCACTGGCTGCTTTTAACAGGAAGAATACTGTAATTGATCAGATGCAGAAAAACAATTGTTTTACTGAAGCAGAAGCAAAAGCACTGAAATTAAAGCCTATTCCGCTTAAATATAAAAAGCAGGATGAGAATACAGGTCTTGCACCTTACTTCCGGGAAGAATTGCGCTCTGATGTAAAAGCATGGTGCAAGACACATATTAATCCTGCTACCAACAAGCCATATGATATTTACCGTGATGGCTTAAAAATTTATACCACGATCAACCCGCGGATGCAACTGTATGCTGAAGAAGCAGTAGCTACCCAAATGCCAACCCTGCAAAAGGTATTGAGTTCACAAGCATCTCTGAAAAATGGCAAAATATGGAAAGAGCATGAAAATATACTACAAACTGCTATGAAGAACAGTGACCGGTGGAAAAATATGAAAGATGAAGGTCTCAGTGAGACAGACATAAAAAAAACATTTTATGTAAAAACGGAAATGAAAGTTTTTGCATGGAATGCGCAACGTGAAAAAGATACTTTAATGTCACCTTATGATTCCATTAAATACCATCACCAGATGCTGCAGACTTCTTTTATGGTGATGGACCCCATCACCGGTGAGGTAAAAGCATGGGTAGGGGGTATTGATTTTAAGAATTTTAAATACGATCACGTAAACATAGAAACCAAGCGCCAGGTTGGTTCATCCATCAAACCATTTTTATATTGCGAAGCGATTGAAGAAGCCGGGTTTACACCAGAAACACCCGTAGAAAACCAGGCGCAGAATTTTCCTGGTTTTGGTATGGTACCCGCAAAGGGGCTGTGCGGAAAGCTTCCGCCAATCGTAACCATGTCTACCGCTTTAACCTGGTCATTAAACTGTGCATCTGCCTATATTATGAAGCAGGTAACACCGCAACGTTTTTCTAATTTCCTTAAACAAATCAATATTCCCACAAAAGTGGAGCCCTACCCTTCTATGGCATTGGGCGCCTGCGATCTTTCTATGTATGAAATGTTATGGGGCTATACCATGTTTCCAAACAGGGGCATCAATACAAAGCCCATTTATATTACGCGTATAGAAGATAAAAATGGCAATGTGCTGGAAAGTTTTCAAACAACCATGAAGCAGGTAATAAGCGAACAGGCAGCTTATACTATGGTAAGAATGATGCAGGGGCCGGTAGATTTTGGAACGGCTGCCGGTTTGCGCGCCAGGTTAGGTGCCGCTGAAATGAGCGGCAAAACGGGCACTACCAATGACAATTCTGATGCCTGGTTTCTCGGTTATACTCCACAGCTATTAGGCGGCACCTGGATAGGTTGCGATGACCGTTTTATACGGCTGGAGAGTGGCCTGGGATATGGAGGAAAAGCAGCTATGCCTATATGGGAGTATTTTTTCAGGAAGGTATATGCGGACAAAACACTGGGTATAGAAAAAGAAGCAAAATTTCAGCAGCCTGAAAACATGAATATACAGGCAATGAAGGATTATGATGATTCTATTGATAAAACATTGGATCCCGGTGCGGAAGGGGTAGACCAGGGAAATGGTAGTGCCAGTGATTATAAAAATTTTGAAAGAGACACGAACCATGTTCCCATAGAATCAAAATTATCTCCCGATGAACAAAAGATATTGAATGATGCTTCTAAACAACCCAAAAAAGATGATGCCAAACCAGATCAAAATCCACCTGAAGAAAAAAAGAAAAAAGGATTTTTTAACCGGCTATTCGGTAAAAAAGATAAAAAAGAATAATTAAATAATATAATAAGCCGGCAGGCTTTATACTGCTGCTTTGCAAAAGGGCAAGCTATATATTGAATATATGACTTGCCCTTTTTCGTTATAGTCAGGGTATTCATTTTTACTGAATCTCATAAAAGATTTGACAAAACAAAAGGTTGGGCTTTGCCAGAAATTACCAGCGATAAAATGCCGGGCTAAAAAAATCAAGTTCCAACAATGACAAATGCAATGACAACCGTATACCCACAGTATAAGCGTTCAGAATTTCTGTGGTTTATCGTACGCTATTTCCGTGACATTAAATTTAGCATAGCTGAAATCTCCTTTTTCTAACCGCCATAATACTTCAAAAGCCAGCGGCACAACAACATTATTTATTTCTTTATAATCAGCACATTTGATAATCCATGTTTCTAGTTTAGTTTTATCCATATATCGTTTGGTCTCCATTTGGGTTATACATCCAACTTCATTAAAAGTCAGGATAAAAACCAATGAAAGTTCATTATAGTTGAATGTCAGTTTTGCAGATTGCGGACCGATTGCAGACCATTGTAATCTTTCGGCAGGTAACAAATTTGTTGGATACAAAATACTTTCGCCAAGCCACCTGAGCAGTTCACCCTGGTTGTATTGCCCGCCACTGGCATCTACAACATTATATAAGGAAAAAAGTGAAACGACAAGTCTTCCTTTATCAGTAATATACATATCACGGGCCGTAAACATGGAGGTAGTACCCTTCCAGATAAAACCTGGCTTTTCTGTGGTAGCATATTGCTCTCCTTTAATGTTTATCCAATCTTTGTTTAATCCTGTTTTAAATAGTCCTGCATGTTTAATTCTTGCGTAGCTGATATAAGGTTGTCCGTCTTTTAAAACGTATTTAAAATACCGCTGAACCGGTTCGGGTAAACCTGAAAGTTGTGCGTAGTGAAATGTCTTATCAGAAATACTTTTTGATGAAGAAAATAACTGTTTTACCTGTTTACTAAATTGAAGCGACAGGTTGATTCTGCTAAAAATTAAAGCTGCCACAAGAAGGCCGGTAAATGATAGAATTATTATCATGCTATTTTTGATTCATTCTTTTGTAAATTGATCTATTCACATTTCGCTGATTTGAATTGTTCCAAGCTACGCTTAATTGCTGGTTATAATTTAGAGGTTTGTTCCGGCACAGCTTATGAAGAGGCAAGGCAGCGGGATCAAATATCTTATTTTTTTATTGCCTATATTCGGATAGCAACCAGGTTTCTTCATCAACCAATAAACATGTTCCATTTGCAAAATAATCAACGCATCCTTTCTATTGATGCATTCAGGGGCATTACCATCTTTGTAATGGTTTTTGTAAATGACCTGGCTGGCACGCCGGGTATTCCCGCATGGATGGGGCATATGCCCGCCGATGCAGATGCCATGAGTTTTGTAGATGTAGTTTTTCCTGCTTTTTTATTCATTGTAGGTATGTCGATTCCATTTGCATTACAAAACCGCCTGAAGAAAGGAGACAGTTTTTTACAGTTACAGGGGCATATTATCTGGCGCACACTGGGCCTGCTTACACTTGGCTTTTTTATGGTTAACGGAGAAGATGGCTACAACGAAACGGCAACCGGCATACCACTTCATCTCTGGTTACTGATCTTTTATGCTGGTGCCATACTCACCTGGAACGTGTATACTTTTAAAAATAAAACATGGCATTATACGCTTCGTATTATCGGCGTAGCCATATTAATTATGCTGGCATTCATTTACCGCGGTGCCGGTGATGCGGGCATGCGCCCGCACTGGTGGGGCATCCTTGGCCTGATTGGATGGGCCTATTTATTTTCCTGCATTTTATTCCAGGCATTAAAAGGCAATATTATATTGCTTATGGCAATGATTGCTTTTTGTACCGCTTTTTATGTAATTGCTAAACAACCTGCCATTAAAATCAATGACAGTTTTAGCTGGATGTCTTCACAGGCGGGTAATGCTGCGCATACATCTGTTGTACTCTGTGGCATCGTATTGTCCCGTATTTTCTTTACTACCAAAACCACGTCCATTAATACACGTTTTATACAGGCTGGCATTTTCCTCCTGGCTCTTTTCGTTGCCGGATATATACTCCGTCCCTGGTATAAAATATCTAAAATTTATGCAACACCTACCTGGTGTTTGTACAGTGCGGCCTTTTGCTGCATTATTTTCAGCCTTCTTTACTGGCTTACAGATATTAAAAGCAAAAGCAGATGGACACAATTCTTTAAACCGGCAGCAACCAATCCGCTGCTGACTTATATCATACCCGGTATTTTATTTTCCTTTTTTTCCTTGTGTAGGGTCACTATTTTCCCCAGGCACCTCAGGTATGGCATCACTGGTATTTTGTGGTCATTATTTTTTGCTGTGGCAGTTATGTATATAGCAAAAGGATTAAACAAATTAAAAATCCGTATGCAATTGTAATGCTGGCAAGACACAGCCACACCCACACAGTAGTGCGATTGCGCCAATTGCGCGCAGGGGGTAATAAGTGTATCCCTTACGAAACCAAACCCGTGCACCTCCACATAAATATTTATAAGCATATAATAAAAATATTATTTCACATTTTTACATACTTATAATTCTACTCATCTAAAATATAATACAACTCACCGAAAAAGCGTTTAACCTGAAGACGCCTTCTATTGACAACCGGTACTTAATAGGGTATATTTACAGTAGTAATAAGTCATAATAGAAACTACTTATTCTGTCACCTTTTTTATTTAAACACGACCTTTTATTACCAAATTCTCTACGCCGTACCCCTTAACAATTTAACATACAGACACAATCCATCTTTATGTTGAATGCAAAATTATTCGGATGGAATATACCGTACCCTTATTAAAAAAAATATTCATTTTTATACTGCTTGCGTCCGCTATTACTGCAAGCGCACAACAATCATTAAAATCTATTCTGATAAATCACGGCTCTCCTTCCTGCGAAAGCACCAGCGGTGAACAGCAACTTTTTACAGGTATTCTAAGCGGAACTCCTTCTATATTACAAACCTGCACAAACGGCTTACCATTTTACAGCGTCTTCACTGCATACAATCCAAAAGATAAAAAAATATATTTTGCCGATATCAGTACAGGCAACAGCACAAAAATGTATGCACTTGATTACAACTTTACAGGGAGTATTTCCTGCCAGTCCGCTATAACACCCGATTATACATACAACTACGGTATCATCCAATTGTGTTTTGACCAGGATGGCAACAACCTTGTTATTTATAATTACAATGCATCAATTGGGCAAGCCAATGTAAAAAGAATTGAAGTTTCCTCTGGTGAAGACATTACCGGCACCGATAAAAGGCTTGAATTTCCGGCAAATAATGCGCCCAATTCACTTGCCTGGGGCGATATGGTTTTTATGCCTAACGGACGGGTATTTATGACGTTTGGAAACACGCCCTCTAAATTATATGAACTCATAAATTTTGACGGTCCGGAAAATGCAACCGCTGTTTTTTTAACTGATATTCCGCGTCCGTGTTTTAGCATTGGTTATGTAGATGGCAGCTTGCTGGTAGCAGGATCTGATGGTGCCGGCTGTTATTATTATATTTGGGACATTAATAAAAGCACGCTCAGCAACAGTGATAATTTCCCTTTGGGAAAATCAACGGCGGATATCACACATATGAATGTAGGCGTTGGAGCAGCATTGGAATTAATTGGTGGTACCGTTATCAACAGCAATACAGCAGATATTATTTATCATGTGTACATAAAGAACAAAGGAAATATTGATATTGCCGGCGTACAGTTAAAAAATAAACTTACGGATGCTTTTGGCTATGGCAATGTATCCAATGTACAAATAAGTTTTGTGAGTAACCCCGCAGGCCTTGTGCTAAACCCTTCGTACGATGGTGTTAATGACACAGATCTGCTGATGCCTGGCCAAATCATTTCTAACTATCCTGTATCTGCAGATTCTGCGGTAATACGCATACAGTTAAGAGCAACTAACCTTATACAGAATAAAATTTATTACAGCTCTGCCGTTACCAACGGGCAGGCCGGCGCAGGTACCAATATTTTAGCAGTCACAGATTCGTCTAATAATGGCAATGCAGGTGTAATTGATATTGATTTCAATGGTGTATCTGATGATATTGGGGAAGGCATACCTACGCCTTTTATGTACAATGTGTTGCTGCCGTTGTCAAATCTTGGTTTTACGGCCAGCCTGCATGAGCGAAACGTAAGGCTTGCATGGAAAACGGATAATGAAGTGAACCTCGAAAATTTTAATGCAGAGCGCAGCACTGACGGTGTACATTATATTAAAATAGCCGTAGTTAAAGCAAACAATACTACTGTATCATCTTATTCAACTACTGATGACATTACACTGATAAACGCTGAAAAAATATACTACCGGTTAAAAATAAATGGCAATGCAGGCAAATATTCTTATAGCAATACAATTATTGTATCATTAAAAACTTCAAAAGAAATTATTAATGTTTATCCCAATCCATTTACCAGCCAGGTAAATATTCAAACCAGCGCTTCCGTAAAAACGGTGGCCACCATTACGCTGTTTGACGCGACCGGTAAAATGATAAAACACCTTGACGCAAACCTGCAGTCAGGTATCAATTATATTACCCTTGATAATTTGCAATCACTGGCAAAAGGTGTTTACTATCTGGAAATAATTAATGGAAATAAAAAATCACAAACAAAGCTCATAAAATAAATTATTTTACAGGCACCAGCCTTACACAATATCCGCCGCCTGTAGCAAGATTGGCCTGCAATATTGTTTTATTGTCAATTACCTGTTTACTGATAATAGTCAGCTTTGGATGAATAGCTGCATCAGGCGCATCAGCATATATCTCTGCTGTATATTTCCCGGCTTTTAAAAAAGATAATGGTATAGATAATTTCCGCGCCTCCCAGTTGGTAATACTTCCCAGGTACCAATCATTTCCACTGCGGCGCGCTATCGTAATATATTCACCCGGCACTCCATTTAATACTTTCACTTCATCCCAGGTGGCGGGGCATTTTTTTATGAAGTCGAACTCCGCCTGCCCCTCATAAGCAGCCGGATAATCAGATACCATTCCAAACTGCATCTGGTAAATTACATATAATGCTGTATGATGAGCCCTTGTACCCATTACCATTGGCGCATTGCTGCGGGGTATAAAATCTTCTCTTGTTACATTATTAAATCCGCCCGGCGTAAAGTCCATTGGACCCGTCAGCATACGCGTAAAAGCCAGCATCACATGGTTCTCCGGGTTATCCCTTGTGCCGCCTTTTGATTGCTCCATGCCCAATACTGCTTCATAGTTCATTACATTGGGATAAGTTCTTTCCAGGCCAAATGGTTTTGTACTGCCGTGAAAATCTACCATTAAATGATGGCGGGCCGCACTGGCTGCCGTTCTGTAATAAAAATCTATTCCTGCCTGGTCATCTCTTTCTACAAAATCAATTTTTACACCGGCAACGCCCCATTTTTCATACAATGAAAAAGCAGCTTCCATTTGTTTGTCTACCGCCCTGGCATATAACCATATCCATACTTTCACGTTTTTTGTACTGGCATAATCAACCAATGCAGGCACATCTACTTTACCATTCATTTTTGTGATATCCGCTTCACTCCATCCTGCATCTACCAGCATGTATTCCAAACCCGACTTTGCAGCAAAATCAATATAATATTTCATGTTGGCTGTAGTAAAAGCGGGTTTACCATCAGCACCCAGGCTACCACTCCACCAATCCCATGATGCTTTGCCTGCTTTTATCCAGTTGGTATTTGTTATTGCCTGTGCCGGGCTATTATTCATGATGGCATTTGATTCAATTAATTTTCCCGGATGATCAGCAATCATAATAACGCGCCATGCAGAACGCAGCTGGCCTTTTCCTGTTACTGCCATTCCGGAACTGTCTATGCGCGGAGACAAACGTGCCTGCATGGTATGGCCTGACCAGCCACCAGCCGGGTTAGTAAGGTACATGGAAGTATAATCCTGCAGGCCGGTCTCAGCAATAGCCAGCCAACCAGCTCCCGGAACTTCTGCCAGCATTGGAAGGCCTATTAATACTGAACTTTTAACACCTCCCTGGTTTGAAAAAGCACTAACCGGTAATTTCAGGTATTCACTTTCATACATTGATCTATAGTGCGGTAACACCTGCGCGTAGGTTGTTGCATCTGTACTGAAATGAAATTCCGTATTTTCATTTTTTAGCTGAAAACTATCCCTGGTAGTTGCCTGGTCCGGTACAACATACCTGAATGCCACTGCATCATTATATGCCTTTGCTTCAATGATTAATTTTCTTTTAGGTGCTTCTGTTTCTTCCAGTTCCAGCTGTACAGCATTATATTGATTACGTACGTCACTGGCCTTACCCACCAGCAAATGATACATTTCATCGGCTGAGGATGTTTTGGTATTGACAAGACGTACGGAAGCACCCAATGGAGCGTAATCTTTTATATCCAGACTTAATGCAGATGATTTAAGCAGCAATTTTCCATTAAAAGACACACTGTAATACAATTGATGTGCCTTGTCTGCTTTTTGATCTTCACTACCCGTCTGAAAACGAATCTGTATCGTTTTATCCGGTGACAGCAAATCTGTTAGTACTTCCTGGCATACGGCACCTGTAGTTACAGTCAATAACAGCAACAGAGAAAAAAATTTGGAAAATAAATTTAGCATAACTATAATCGTTAGATATCAAAAAAACAAACAGGCATTCTGCTGTTTGCTAAAGATAATTTTATATTGTAAATTATACACTTATTTTTTTATACTGAGTGCCGCCAGTATTTTATTGAATATGGCGGTATTTTCATATATACCGTTAAACAACTGTGCGCCCGGTCCATAAGCAAATACCGGCACTGGTACAGCCGTGTGATCATTGGTAGAAAACTGCCCGCTCACGTAACCTTTAGCATAATCACCATCCGTCAGCGTTAAACCACCCGTCTCATGATCAGCGGTAACAATAACCAGTGTTTCTCCATTGCTGTCTGCAAATGCCATTGCTTTCCCAACTACCTCATCAAAATCCATTACTTCCCTTACTACATAGGGTAGATTATTTTCATGCCCGCCATAATCTGCCTGGGCACCTTCCAGCACAAGAAAAAAGCCCGCTTTGTTTTTTGATAAGATGCTGGTCGCTTTTGCAAAAGCCTTTTGTGCCCAGTTGCCGCGCCCCTGCAGCATTGACAAGCCCGCTTGCTTTTCTGTTACCAGCCATTTTTTTGTGGTGTCGCTTGTCACACTATCAACCGATGAAACAATGTTGAACTGTGTTGCTAATTTCTGAAGAAGTGGAGGATTTGCTTTTTTGCTTCCTTCCCCCATTAATAAACCAACAGGCGATTGTAATAAATCATTCAATATAGCTTCGCTGCTGCTTCTTTCTGACTGATGCGCGTAAAAGTCAGCGGGTGTAGCATCTGTAATATCACCACTGGTAATAATACCCGTTTTTATTTTCCGCTTTATTAAAATATCTGGTAGCAATACCATGGCTTTGCCGGTATGATCTACTCCTACAAAACGGTTATTTGTTTTTTCACCCGATGAAAAAGCACCAGAACCCGGAGCAGAATCAGTGATATAGCTATCAAATGAACTTGTTTTTGACAGGCCTGTATACCGCATATTAAAAATATTTAATGCCCCCCTGTTAGCAGTATAACCTGCATACAATTGCGCAAGTCCCGTACCATCACCAATAAGCAGTATTACGTTTTTTACGCGTGCAGCCCTGCCATCATTTTTATACAATGGGGTATACGTTTTATAACTATACCTGGATGTAAACGATATATCCGGCTGCTGTTTCAAAAATGTGGCTGAACTGTAAATATGATCCGTATTAATATAATCTACGCCAAGTTTCATGAATTTATACCAGCTATTAATTACATCAGGTGCATTCCAGAAACGTAATTTCTTGTTTTGTCCATGTGTTTTTGCAACAAGCTTTTCCAACACAATTCTTTCTTTTTCAGGAATAACGCCTTTACCATTCCAGGTTGAATACCTTTTAAAATCATCGCTGAGCATCTCAATGCGCGTTAATGCTTCGGGGGAATAATCCTGGTAGAGTTCGCCATCAAAATAAATATAAGAGGGATAACCATTAAACGCCGTTGCAGGAGGCCGGTTACCAGTAATAACTATCTTAACTGCCGGGCA
>JBDSOC010000249.1:0-6231 GCA_039915085.1 Chitinophagaceae bacterium | reverse complement strand
TTTGACAATGCAATGAGTGTTGAAGTAAAATCTAAAAAATCCAACAAAGCTGAAGTTTACAAAATCAACCGTACACGCAGCTTTACAGATGAAATAGTAGTTAACAAATTATAAGCATATTATTTTTCAAAACTATAAGTCTTCATCATAAGTCATCTTAAAAAGGACGGTCAGCAATGCCCGTCCTTTTTAATTATCATGGAAAAAGCATCGGTTAAATTAACTTATTCCCGAACTGCTAAAATAGTACCGCCTGTAACTGCAATTGATTACAAAAAAAATATACCCGTCGATTGGCAGGAATATTTTTTTTGCTTTATAATTATATGTTCCTGGTTAACTCAGTTTCCATTTTCCGCGTATGTTTGCTTTTACCAGCAGGTTGCCTTCACTGCTGTTGGTAAACTGTTCTTTTACAGGATCCCAGTCCAGTGGTTTTCTTAACCAGTAACCTATATTGGTTAAACAACAAACACTACTGGTACGGTGGCCAGTTTCTGCGTCACAAATGGGTTCTTTCCCCGTTTTTATACAATCCAGCCAATCAGTGTAATGATCAGGGCTGTTATACAAATGAATTTCACCGGGCTTAATAACGGTTGTAGCTATATTAACAGGATCACTGTCTAAATAATCCCGGCTGATGTCAATCTTTCCTTTGTCGCCAATGAACCTTACGCCATAATTACGTCCAAAATCTTCATGCTTTACATGTACACCATTTGCATACACCAATACCAGTCCTTTGGTTGCATTGCCTTCGGGAGGTAAAATTTTTATGGGGCCGGTGTTATCCATTCCCAAACCCCATTGTGCGATATCAAACATATGCGCACCCCAATCGCTTACCATACCACCGCCATACTCTTTGTATAAACGCCAGTTAGGATAAATATCTTTTTCCACCGGTGGTGAGAGTTCCGCATTGAAAGATCGGAATGGTGCTGGTCCTACCCATGCTTCCCAATCCAGGTTATCCGGTTTTGCTTCCTCACCCAGGTTGCAGGGAATGGCAGCATCACCCACATTTACCAATACCTCTTTAATAGTTCCAATATAACCGTTTCTCACCAGCTCGCATGCCTGCCGGAAATTTTTCCATGAACGTTGCATACTGCCGGTCTGCAACACTTTTTTATTTTTTTTCATTGCATTCACCATGGCCCTGCCTTCTTCTATTGAATGCGCCAGCGGCTTTTCACAATACACATGTTTACCTGCGTTGGCTGCCATTACAGTCATAACAGCATGCCAGTGATCAGGTGTTGCAATCACAACTGCATCTATATCTTTCCGGTGTAATAATTCCTGGAAATCTGTATATCCTTTAAAACCTTTGTAGTCACTTTTACCTGTTCCTGCTAAAGCTGCATACTTTTTTTCTGCAAGAGATTGAAAGAGGGCAAGTTTCTGCGAATCTGCATCAGCACCTGCAATTATCTGCGCCTTGTCGGCAAAAGAATTGAGCAGACCACGTCCCTGTTTCCCGGTTCCTATAAAACCAAGATTAATCCGATCGCTCGGTACGAGGTAGCCTTTACCACCCAAAACAAAACGCGGGACTATGGTAAATGCAAGTGTTACCTTTGCGGCATCAGCTAAAAATTTTCTACGGTTATTTTTCATTTGCAAACAATTTTTTGTGCATACAAATTATGCTATTTTTCAATAATGCACCTTAAAGTGTTTATAGAAATAAATAAAATTCACTTGTCAGACCCATGTAAAAGGGTTGCCCGAAACAATATGCGTTACTTTTAAATCCTGCACTTTTGATTGTAGCCATTCCTGCAACCACTGTAAACCTGGTTCTTCACTTACGCTGTGGCCCAGTACAACCAGGGAAGTCTTCTCACCCAGTTGCTGTGTATCTCTTATGTATTCAGCAGTCTCCCATTCGTGTACTTCACCGACTATCAATACATCGGGCCTTTCTTTTTCCACCACGGAAAGATGCGCTTTTCCGCCACTGGCACCTGGCAGTAAAGCAATACGTTCACATTTTTGTGAAAGTTTGCCTATTACACGTACATGTTCAATATTGAGTTTTGTTTTGAGTTGCTGTGCCAAATCTCCCAATGAAACTTGCGGAATATTAATAACCGGGCTGCCTGTTTTAAAGTAAGGCACCCAATTCATTTTTTGTACAACACCATATTGAACACCATCCGGAACAAAAGAATGCAGGTAATCGTGACAGCGCCAAACTGTAATCTTATTTTTCTCAAGTAAATCCTGTTTTAGTTTTACAATATGATTCGGAGTTATCCAGGCCGTATCATCTGTGTGATTATAAAATGTTGGTTCGTGCGCAATGATAAAGTTTGCACCCGCTTTTATGGCCTGGTGTATGATATCAACCGTAGTAAACATAGTAGTAACAATTCCTGTAACAACCATTTCGCGGTTGCCACTTTTCAAAGTATCTACCGTTTCGGCAAAGGGTGCACCAGGTATTTCTTTGAGTATCATATCCATAATATCCCCCACGGTATATGATTTTTTTATAGAAAAAAATACCCGTGCATTTGTTTCGCCTGCTGAAAAAATAAAAGCAGACGCAAGTGATGCCTTTAACATATTGCTGATAAATAATCTTCTATCATTTATCTGGCGGTGTGCGGTTGCATAAGGAAAAGTAGATTTCATGATGATTTTTTATTTAACCTGAAGATAATTATTACATAGACAATTGCTGCGTTTACGGCTGCTTGCGTTCTGCTTTTGACTGCTTAATAAATGCCCTCACAGCTTCAGGATATATGGCTATCCGGTGTGAACGCACAAAATCTGCTGTTGATTTAGCCGGATCTTCCAATTGCAGGAAGATAGCTTTTGATGGCAATGAAGGCATGTGACAATCTATACAGTTTGCGCTTAAAACAATGCCTGCTGTTGGTTTTACTTTACATTCCGGCTGCGCGGTACCGTTATGGCAGTTCATGCAGCGCTGCGAATACAAGGCGGGTTCATTTACTTCGCGTCCGTGAACGCTGTGGCAGGACGAGCAGGTCATCTGGCTGTTTTTAAAGCATTTACTGGAAGTAAGCAAGCCGTACTGGTTACCATGCACATCCAGGCTTGCCACACTGTCTGTATTGTATTTTGGCAACGAAAAATCTTCCAGCCTGTCGCCTGCTCTATAAGAAAAGACTGGCTTCACGGTCGTGCGTATACCTGAATGGCAAAGGGCGCAGAGATCAAGGTTTTGCTGCCTGTTTAAAGATTTCTCGTTCAAAATATATTTACCGGCTTTCTCCTGCGGATGTGCAAGATGAAATGCAACATGACTGGCAGACGGTCCATGGCACCGTTCGCAGTTTACACCATATACAATAGACGCTTTATCAAAATAATTTACGTTTCTGCCCGCATCTTCAATTACTGCATCAGAGCCATGGCATTCAATACACCGGGCCGGGATAAGGCGGTTGAAGCGCGGCATTCCTGCAGGATAGCCAGGACTGTTGCACCAGCTTTTGGTAAGTACATAATAAGATACCGGTAATTGATACAACAGGTTTTCCTTCCAGTATAAATATGTTTGTCCTTTTTTACCAGACCCTACCACAATATCCATTGATTCGCTGTGCGTGGGCGCGCCATTAACATATACAGTTTGAAAAAAACCGCTGTCCTTTTTTTCAAGCTTTACATTCATAAACTGGTTGTAAGTGAACTGATTCTGGCCACTATCAAAACTGCCTTTAATAAACTCAGCGGCGGCAGGACGTGAAGTGAGATAATGTGCTGTACCAATAAAACTGTCATAGATAGCTTTGTGACAATTCATACAGGATGCTGAGCCTGCCAACAAGCTATCAGAAAAGCTGTTAGTACCTGCTGCAATATTTGATTTACTGTAACCAGAGCATACTACAGTCCCCGCGTATACCAGTAACAGCAGGAGCAGTGTAATAAAATGTTGTTTCTTTATTTTGCGCAGCATTCCAGGCATAACAATACTCCGGATTTACCAGGTAATGTACATAATTGATATGAATAAGGAACCAGCTATTTAAAAAATCATCCCGGAAAGCTGGTGCCGCAGGGAAAATTTGCCGGTGTCATAGCGATAAATTAGTTACTGTTCCCGCACTATCAGTAACCACCCCTTATTTTTTTCTACTGTTATCATTTCATCTTTTGCAAAATTGTGCGGTGATTGAAAATCTTTTATAGCCGGCGCAGTAATAACAGCTTTGCTTTCGCTTATGCCCAATGTCTTCCAGTCAATTTTTAATTGAATTTGTGTTGTAGTATCTGCCCAGCTTGCAACAGACAATAATGCAAAACCTTTCTTCTTATATACTGTAACCAGCACTTTATCATTGTTTGTTTTTACCGGGCAATGACTGCTCCAGTAACCAATCATTTCAGTGCCCTGCATACCAACTTCATTCCAGAGATTCCATATTGGACACGGATTACTTTTATCACTCCAGCCAAGACGGCTGGTCATGCCGTATACCATGCCCCGCCATGGATTGCCATCACCCTGCAGCATTTCTCCCATTAGCCCAAAAGGGATACCACTTACTTCTGTTAAAAAGAAACCGGGATCATTTTTTTCATAATCAAAGTATTCTCCAAACCATAAACGGTTGAGGTAAGGAAAATGCTCCATGTATAAAATAGCACTGTTATTAAACCCATCACTTTTATTATATTGATTCGCAGAATGCAAATCAATTATACCCGGATGGTTGTCTTTTGTAAGTACACGCTTAATGCGTTTCATCGTAATACGGTCAAAAGCCACATCATCCAGGTAGATGCCGTCTATGCCCACGTTTTGTGTCAGCCAGTTCATTCCTTCCACGTAATAATTATGCCAACGGTTCATACCGCTATTGATGATAGCTGCATCTTTTATTCCAGGTACAAACCAGGCTGCTATATAATCACTATCCAGGTGTTCCTGTAACCAGCTAAACCCGCCACCATTTCCCGGCGAATAAATTTCATGTCCCAAACTACGCAGTGCTTCTGTTTCATATGCATGGTTGGATAACTCACGGACCGTGTTATAAATTTTTACTTTTAATCCCAGGCTATGGGCTGTATCAATATAACCTTTCATTTTTTTCCATTCAATGAAAGGATAGTTTATCCATGGGTTAATGGGCGTAGCGTGGTGAATATTTACAACAGTTGCCCCGGTTGCTTTTATAGAATCCAGGTTATTGTATTTGTGATAAAAGCGGTTGCTCCACTGAAAGTCTGTATTCAGTATATGAAAAGGGGTTATGAGCAATGTAAAATTATACCAGAGCACTTCGCCTTTTTTTATAGATCGCTTTCCGCTGTAATTATTGGCAAGTATAGCGGTGCCTTTTTGCGCAATGGTAATACCCCCTTTGCCTCCGTTGTCCCATGAAGAAGGCGGCAACAAAGGTTTTTGCAGGTAAAAGTTGGTATTCAGTGGCCGCGTATATTTTTCATCGCGCAAAGAATACTGCAGTCCGGCATTGACAGCGCCTACCCATGCGCCATCCTGGTTTTTATTGGCGACATCCCATTTCCAGCCAACACTATCCGGGCGCAGATCGCCTTTTTGTCCAAGCCCCATCAAATAAGTTGCTGCTTCTTTTTTAAATGGCAGGTGCATGGTTATTTCTTTCATATCTGCATCGTTTAACGCAGTTACCTTAACAGTATAAGCAAGGAATCCATCAAACTCCAGCGACCCTGTGACTGCAATTTCCAGCGTATCATTTGTATTGACTGCCCTCCATTGAATGGTACCTGGTTCTTTTTTTGTAAATATCAGTCCGCCATTTTTAAACTTCATGTCTTTGCCATCAGCGCCACGGGTAAAATGAAAATGTATGGGTTCTGTAAAAAGATTATTGGGTTGATCCGATAATCCCGTCATCTCTTCTGTAAAAAATGTCTGGATTTGTTTGGGAAAGCCATCAGCATTCAGTTCGGCTTTTCTGCCAAGTAAACTGATGGTATTCCCATCTGCCTGCAAAGGCGTGTAAGGTGCAATCACATCATTTTGCTGTGCCAAACCGGAGTTTAGCCATGCCAACCGGGTCATTTTCTGCGGCTCGTTTGCACCATGATTAACAACAGTACTCTTGCTAACAGTAATGAACAGGCTAATTTTGTTTTCCTTTGCACCGGCCGATTTTACGGAGGCTGTTCCTTTGTATAAACCCGCAACAGCCTGTAAGGGGATCTGCATACTGCACCATAAAGATTGTACAGTTCCGGCAAGAATAT
>JBDSOC010000080.1:0-16191 GCA_039915085.1 Chitinophagaceae bacterium | reverse complement strand
GGCCGCAAAATTTTACCGGTAGTATTTTCATTAACAAAACGTACACCATCAAATTCTCCCACAAAATATTGCATGGAGGCATGCTGGGAAGTTTGCAGAATCCATTTCTTTTTTGATGGATTTCCCTCAACAGATACCTGCGTAAGATCCGGGCATTCCCAAACTTCGGCAGTATCGCCTGCAGGACCAAAATTGCTAAGGTGTTTCCATTCTTTTAAATTTCCGGATGAATAAAATTGAACCATATGTTCTGCCGGTAACACCACTGCCATCACCCAGTATTTTTTTGGTGCATACCAAAAAACTTTGGGATCCCGAAAATCTTTTTTATGTAAATCCAGTACGGGATTATGATTGTATTTCGTCCAGGTAACCCCGTTATCAAGACTATAGGCCAGGTGCTGACTCTGATTTTTATTTTCGATATGCCCCGTGTAAATAGCCACCATGGGAATCTGCCCTCTTTTTGTGGCAAAACCAGAAGTGTTATTCTTATCCACTACGCAGGATCCGGAAAAAATCATAGTATCTTTTTCTTCAGCGATGGCTACAGGCAAATGCTTCCAGTGTATTAAATCTTTGCTGGTAGCGTGTGCCCAGCTCATGTGGCCCCAAACATTTGCAAAAGGATTGTACTGGTAAAACAAGTGATATACGCCATTGTTATACACCAGCCCGTTTGGATCATTGCACCAGTTAACCGCAGGCGAATAATGAAATTGGGGGCGGTATTGTTCTTTATAAGTTGCTACCGGTTGCGCATAACTGTTTATTATAAAAAACGTACATAAAAGAAAGATAAATGCTTTCATGTGTAATAATTTTAAGCAGACTTATAAAGGGATGAGCTTTTTTTCCAGTTCTTCCAGCGAAACATTTTTTGTTTCCGGCATTTTGGTTAATACCCAAATCAGCTGAAGTACCATCATACCGGCAAGAAATGCAAAAATTATCCAGGGAGAATCTTTGAGGATCCCATCCTTCTTATCCAGGAAAACCGGGGTTATCAGCGTAATGATACCAGCAAAAATCCAATGCACACTTGCGCCAAAAGATTGTCCCATGGCCCTTATTTTATTGGGGAATATTTCTGATAGGAAAACCCAGATGACGGCTCCCTGGCCAACGGCATGCGAAGCAATAAAAAGTAACAGGAAAAGCATTAAAAATGTTGGGCTTGCCTGTGTTTTAAAAGCATAGGCCACCATTGAAAGACTAATTATATATCCTAAAGAACCGATAATCATGAGTGTTTTTCTTCCCAGCCTGTCTATAAGATATAACCCTACAAATGTGAAGATGAGATTTGTACCCCCGATAGCGATAGAGTTCAGCAATGATTCTTTGGCGCCCAATCCAATTCTTGTTAATATTTCCGGCGCATAATAAAGTATAAAATTAATACCCGAAAGCTGGTTGAAAAAAGCAATCATAAAAGCCAGCCAGATAATTTTTTTATGTTTGGAACTAAAGAACTCTGATGTATTTCCTTTTGATGCATCATATTTATTGGCGTCAATGATGGAATTTACTTCCGCATCTACATCGGCAACACCAATTTGTGTTAATATATCTTTTGCCGCGGGTAAATCATTCTTTTTTGTAATAAGCCAGCGCGGACTTTCGGGTACACCCATCACCATTATCGTGTAGATAATTGCAGGAATGGCCAATACGCCCAGCATCCAGCGCCAGTCATTGGCCCCGCCAACACCCTGTAAAAAATAATTGGAAAGAAAGGCTATCAATATTCCAAACACAATATTAAACTGGTACATAGCGCCAAGGCGGCCTCTTGTTGCCGGTGTCGAAATTTCTGAAATATACGTGGGTGCTACAACCGATGAAACGCCGATTCCTACGCCACCTATAAACCGGAAAAATGAAAACATGTAGGGACCGGTTGCAAATGCAGATCCAAATGCAGAAACAGCAAACATAACCCCGATCCACAACAACACTTTTTTTCTTCCATACTTTTCGGCTGGTACGCCACCAAATAAAGCACCAACTACAGTTCCCCACAGTGCCATTGACATAATAAAAATGCCGTGAAATAAGGTGGATGTGTGCCAGAGATCTTTAATGGGTTGGTTGGCACCTGAAATAACAACGGTATCAAAACCAAATATAAAACCGGCCAGTGCCGCCACTATTGACCAGCGAAAAAGCTTGTTATGATTCATAGCAATCGTTATGTAGTTGAAAGGGTAAGGTAAGAAAAAATAGTGGCCCTGTGAGGCTTATTCAAAACCAAACTGACACGCCCTTGAGGGCTGGCTTAAAAAACAAAAAGCCGTCTCACGACAGCTTTTTGAATTATTTGCTCAGAAAAAATGTTGTTTGGAAAGAGATGGAGGAAATGGATTTCTGAGTACGATGCTGGTTTTAAAGGATACGGATAATGGACAGACAAAAATGGTTTTACGGTTTAGGATAATTGGTAAGGGTTTTCAATGGATTTGGCAGGGCTCTTATCAGGATTTGGATTAGGATTTCTTAAGGATGCTGGATATTCAGGATTTCAGGGAATTGGATGATTTCTTCTCAGGATTTGGATTTGTTGTTGTTGCTGGTGTAAAGATGCATTGCTATTAACCGCTAATTAAATTAATTCGTCGCAGGTATATTTTTCTTCGGTGAATGGAAGGAAAAAAGAGATTAAGTCTTTCCGAACCTACAGGTTTTTTTATTCAATCATGCATTTTAACTATCCTCATTAAGAAAACAATAGCATGATGTCTTAAACCGGATAAATTAATGAGATTGACATTCCCCTTCAGGGGTTTGGGCGGGTTAAGGGGTGAGCGGTGTAGTGCTATTTTTCCGGAAATAAGCAACCCTTCTTTTTACATCGTTCCTGATATTGAGATAAAATAAATTGATATCGCCGATGTGAAAATTCTTTCGTTTTATTAAAAATCCGCCGGGTAAATGAAGCTTCCCAATCCATAAAATACCATCATGGATTTGCGCATCGGTTACATGCGTTTTTATTTTATTAAAATTTAGTAAAATAGATCCCTCATTCAAAGTGTTATATGCTACATCACTGCCGGTGCGCCAGGTAAGCGGGTTGGTAATTAAACCACTTCCTTTTTCTTTTATAACAAAATCCGGCTCATAGTTTTTCTTAAAAGTGCGCCACCCGCATATACAACCTGTTTGCAAAGAATCTGTACATAGTTTCAATGAGGCAAATTCATTATTGGGTATATACATACCAATTATATAGGCAGCGATCAATTGTTTCTGAAGCGTCGTATTTTCAAAAAAATCTTTTAGCAATCTTTGCGCATGTGTGCTGCCCTGGCTATGCGAAGCAATAATAATAGGCCTGCCATTGTTGAAATGGGCAAGATAATATTGAAAGGCCGTTTTTATATCCTGGTAAGCTGTGTCAAATGCTGTTTTGGCGTTGACCGTATCAGTTGTAAAATAGGCGCGGATATGCGCCTGCCGGTACCGGGGCGAAAAAATTCTGTACCCGTTAAACGCACTGGCCTGGTAAAGAATAGTTGAATAATCTGTTTTTGCATTAAGGGCAGCATCATTTATATCAGCATTCCAGCTGGTATCATTATAATCAGTTAACGTGGTTGGGTATAAAAAGAAAACATCAGCGCTTGAGTCTATAACATAATTTTTTCGCAGGGGCTTTGGCACGCTGTCAGACGGATCTTTCTTCCATGGGTGGGCGGCCCAGTAATAGAGATCGCTGTAATCGGGCGCTGTATTGCCGGCAGTTGTTTTATATTGTGTAATGTATTGCGAGTATTTGGGAGCACATCCCACAAAAAAGAAAAAAGAAATAAAAAAAAACATGCGATTTACTGATCCGTACATTTTTTAAAATTAATGGATCTGACGTTGATCGGCACTTACTAAAAGATTTTTTTAACAGCCTGCTATATTGCTGCAGGTGAAAACAACAACGATGGCGCCTGGCTAACTGCCAAAGTCTAAAGACTTCGGTAGGTTTTGCAACTCCGCGACCCTTCCTCACGGAATTTTACCATTATTGTATGGGAACAGGCTGCATGCTGCGGTAGAATAATTTCTTACATTTACAGGCTCAATTTATAAACTGTAAATCTTACTATTATGGCGATACCAGTAGTTAATCTTGCCGATTTCCTGAGTGGCGATCCGCAATTAAAACAAAAGTTTGTGAATGATTTGGGCAAAGCCTATGAGTCAGTAGGCTTTGTGGCCGTAACCAACCACGGTATACCAGAAGAGTTGATTGCAGACCTGTACAAATATGTACAACAGTTTTTTGCTATGCCACTTGATAAGAAAAAGAGTTACGAGATAAAAGAACTTGCCGGACAGCGGGGCTACACTTCTTTCGGTAAAGAACATGCTAAAGGAAGTGATGCACCAGATTTAAAAGAGTTTTACCAGCACGGGCAAATGGTAGCAGATGGTGATCCCATTAAAGCAGAATACCCGGATAATGTGGTAATACAAGAAATTCCTGCTTTTACGCCAACATTGAATAAAACATATAAAGCCTTTGAGAAATCGGGCAAAGCTTTACTGCAGGCCATCGCTTTATACCTGGGGCTGGATGAGAATTACTTTGATTCTTACATCCACAATGGCAATTCTATTCTAAGAGCCATTCATTACCCACCCATTACTTCGGAACCCAAATCTGCCATACGTGCAGAACAGCATGAAGACATTAACCTGATTACTTTATTGGTGGGTGCTTCCGCTGGCGGGTTGCAGATTCTTACCAAACAAAACGAATGGGTAGAAGCTGTTTCTTTACCCGAGCAGATTGTAGTGAATGTGGGTGATATGCTGCAACGCCTGACCAATAATAAACTTAAATCCACTACGCACCGGGTGGTAAACCCGCCCCGGGAAATGTGGCATACTTCCAGGTTTTCTATTCCTTTCTTTTTACATCCAAGAAGTGAAATGAGCCTGGCCTGTCTCAACAGCACCATTGATAATGCGCATCCAAAAGCTTACCCCGATACTACAGCCGGCGATTACCTGGATGAGCGACTAAGAGAAATCGGCTTAAAAAAATAAAAAAATGTTTTTTTGAATACTCATCCCGGCAAAAAGCCGGGATTTTTTTGCCATTTATCCCTTTTTTTAACCATTTGCACAATCGGGTTCAAATTTCTATACTGCGCAGATTCTTCTGAAATCCTTACCAGTCTTGGATTCCGGTCAAAGCCCGTTATCTTTTTATGAAGATTACCTTCCTTACATTGGTACTTTGTGTTGCATAGTACTGAAACTTTCCCTATGTTTGTATCGTCAAAGTAGAAAAGAGATTAACCGCCGGAGGCAGGCAGCAAAAACGGAGATATTAAACCTTATCAACCTTATCCTTCTCCCTGCCTGCCCCCGGCAATAAATAAAAACGCATATGAATATTGAAAACACCCAAAGCCAGATGCGGAAAGGGATACTGGAATTTTGTATCCTGTCTATCATCCGCCGTGGAGAATCCTACCCCAGTGATATTGTGGAAGAAATGAAAGGAGCCAACCTGAACATTTTTGAGGGTACCTTATACCCCCTTTTAACCCGGTTGAAAAATGCCGATATGCTTACTTACCGCTGGGTAGAAAGCAATTCCGGGCCACCCCGCAAATATTTTTCACTCACCGAAAAAGGCCAGGAATTTTATAATGAACTGGAAGCTACCTGGAAAGAACTGGCCAATGCCGTAAATGCCCTTGCCAAAAAAACAGAAAGCATGCCCGATACCACTAATCAAAACCCATCCTTCTAACATCAACCTCAAAACAGCAGTACAATGAAAAAGATTATCAATATAAATTTTCAGGGCCGGGTAATTCCCATTGAAGAATCGGCCTATGACACCCTGAAACAATATGTAGACAGCCTGCGAAGGTATTTTGCCAATGAAGAAGGTCGCGATGAAATTATCAATGATATTGAAAGCCGTATCGCTGAGCTTTTTTCTGAACGTTTAAAACGTGGCACCGCCTGTATTACAGACGAGGACATCAATGCGGTTATCAGCAGTATGGGCCGGCCACAGGATTTTGAAGAGCAGACCGGTGGCACAGAAACAAGCAGCGCTTACCAGGGCAGCAATCAGCAGGCCCAAACACCACCGCCTAATTATAGTAGTAATAATGTGGGCCGCGGACGTTTATACCGTAATGCGGATGATAAAATAATTGGTGGCGTATGCAGTGGCCTGGCCAATTACCTGGGCATTGACCCGGTAATTCTGCGCGTAGCCTTTGTGATTTTGTTTGGTGCAATGTTCTGGGTGTATATATTATTATGGATAATAGTTCCATCGCAGTCTCTGCAAACCAATATCACCAAACGTTTGTACCGCAATGCAGATGACAGGGTAATTGGAGGTGTTTGCGGCGGTCTTTCTTCTTACTTTAATATTGACAGCTGGATACCCCGTTTGGTTTTTGCCTTACCCTTAATTATAGGTTTGATATCCGGTACCATGAATGCCATCTGGTGGAACTGGGACTTTGGCTTTGCACCGCGCATCATTACTGGTTCTTTGGGCAGCACTTTATTTATTACTTATATAATATTATGGATTGCTGTACCATTTGCCTCCACCGCTTCTGAAAAATTAGAAATGCGCGGAGAAAAAGTGGACCTTAATTCTATACGTGATACGGTGAAAGAAGACCTGGAAAATTTTAAAACAAAAACTGAAAAATGGGGCCAGGAAGTAAAACAAACCGCACAGGAGTTTGGCAGCCGTGCCAGTTCTTTTGGACAAACAGCCGGTATCCATGCCAGGCAATTTGCTTCCGAAGCGGCACCACTTGCAAGAAGAGCAGGCAGTGGCGTGGGCCATGTGATAGGTGTTTTATTTAAAGCCTTCTTTCTTTTTATAGCAGGCATTATTGCACTTTCATTATTTGGTGTGCTGATAGCCTTGTTGTTTGGTGGTATGGCAGCATTTCCTTTAAAGAATTTTATACTGGAAGGACCTGCACAAAACATGCTGGCCTGGGCAACACTGATTCTTTTCCTTGGTGTACCGCTGGTTGGTTTAATAACCTGGCTGGTAAGACGCATCATGGGTGTGCGCTCTAAAAACCATTATCTCGGTTACACATTTGGCGGCCTGTGGCTGGTTGGTATTTTTTGTTTTGTTTTTTTGATTGGATCCTTTGCACGCAACTTTAAAGTAAGAATGCCGGTGGAAGACAAGATTAGCCTCACTACCCCCAACACTGGTAAATTATATGTAGATGTAACACGCGCTAACCTTGAATATTATCATGGCGACTGGTTCGGATTTCGTTTTAATGATGAAATGCCGGTATACGGGGCAAACATGGATACGTTAATGCTTAATACAGTTAGAATAAAACTGGCAAAAAGTAAAGACAGCAGTTATCATGTAAGCAGGATAAGGTTGAGCCAGGGCAATACCCGCGAAATGGCTACCAGTACCGCACAGAAAATTCATTTTAATATAGACCAGCAAGATAGTATGCTTTACCTGCCAGAAGGGTTTCCGGTAAGCAGTTCAGATAAATTCAGGGGACAGCAGGTACTGGTGATTATCGAAGTACCCGTAGGAAAAAGAATACAGATGAGCGATGATCTAAATCATTATTCCTGGTTTAACATTAATGTAAATAACAGGCGGGGATGGAATATAAATTTTGATGATTACAATGATGAAAGTTACTCATGGGAACCAAATACAGAATACATAATGACACCCGATGGTAATAAAAGACTAACCGAACTGGACCCGGCAGAATTGAAAAACGGACGTTTCAAAATAATCATTGATGAAAAAGATGAAAAGGTGCACATAGAAGGTGATTTTGAAAATAAAAATGATAAAAATCATTACCGTTACAAACAACTGGAAGATTCTATTAAAGAAAAAGTAAAAGATAAACTGCGCGAAGAATTAAGGGTGCAGGATAGTATAAAAAGAGAAAAGAAGTTAAAAGAGATAATTAAAACAAGTGCATCAAACACAAAAGAAAAAATTAATAGTAAAATGGAGGAAGGCATTAGCAGCGGCCGCATACTTTCTCCCGTACTGATTTTTTTGTGAGATATAGTTAAGTTACCTGCATGCCGCTGCACCAACCCATCAGTTGGCAAGCGGGGTTGAAGTTGGAACACAGCCCGTCATTTTTTAATGAGGGGCTTTTTTAAAACCAGTTACCTTTTTTACGGACGCAAAAATAACGGCGTATTGAAAAATATTTGCAATTCTTTTCGAACCATACTTCTATACATTAAAAATCATGCAATGAAAAAAAATACAACCATAATAATCTTTTCGCTGCTATGTATTTGCCTCTTGTTTGCCTGTTCGCGTCATCATCGCTATCGTATTCATGATAGCAACCTGGACCTGAGTGTAACAGAATCCAATAGTATATACAGGTTGAACGCAGATTACAATGATAATAAGACCGGTGCCATTCAAAGTTATATCAACGGGTCTATAGAACCCAATGGCTTTTTTTCTTCTACTGAAGATTATTTTGATGTCAGTACAGAACTAAAAGACCATACAAAATTACACATAAAATCTTCTCCCGGTAAACTTGAAATAAAATTTTACAAAAGTGAAAATTCTTATGCCTCTTACAAAAGGATTAAAAAAATGTGCGAAGGCGTTGCCGGTATTTTGAAGGAACAATAACCTATAGCAGAAAAATATTCTCGCTATGTGTTCTTAAAACATAACCCATGCGGTATAAAAAAATAATTTTTATATTATTAGCTATTTTGACAGCCGGGAAAGGCTTCACGCAATCATTGAACAAAGAAAAACTGGATCAATATATCCAAGTGCTGGAAACAAACAACAAGCTAATGGGAAGTGTGCTGGTGTTTCAGAATGGCAAAAATATATACTCCCGTTCTTCAGGCTTTTCCAATATTGTTACGGCAATAAAACCTGCGGCGAATACGATGTATAGAATTGGTTCTATTTCAAAAACAATTACTGCTGTCCTGGTATTAAAAGCTGTTGAAGAGGGTAAACTTGAGCTTTCCAAAAACATAAAAAGTTTCTTTCCCTCTCTTAAAAATGCAGAGCGGATTAAAATAAGCGATCTGTTGAATCATCATAGCGGTATTCACAATTTTACAGGCGGTAATTTTTACACCTGGAATACCAAACCCATTAGCAGGCATGATTTGCTGGACAGTATTACCAGTGGAGGCAGTGATTTTGACCCCGGTAGCAAAGCTTCTTATAGCAATTCTAACTATGTACTTCTTTCCTTTATTCTTGAGGATATTTATCGCCAACCTTATGGGAGCATCTTAAACAATAAAATTATAAAACCCCTGCACCTATCACATTTTCAGTTTGGGGATGCACTGATTGCCCCAGAAAACAAAGCCGTGCCTTACAACTTTGAAGCAGGTTGGAATGCTGCATCAGAAACTAATCTTTCTATTCCTATGGGGGCCGGAGGAGTTTTGTCCTCACCCGAAGATTTGGCTAAGGTGACAGATGCAATATTTCACGGAAAAATTATATCCAGGCAAATGCTTGATACAATGAAAACCCAATCTGATGGGTTTGGATTTGGCCTTTTCGAAAAAAATATTTTTGGAAATACTGCTTACACACATGATGGATCAATTGATGGTTTCAATTCATTTTTCTACTATTTTCCAAAAGAAGAAATCATATATGTTTTGCTTTCTAATGCCGAAAATTACCAACTGGACACAGTAAACAATTCAATACTATCAATCATTTTTAATCAACCTTTCGATTTGCCGGAATTTAGCACTTACACGGTCTTTTCTAAAGAATTGGATCAATACAATGGCACATACATAAGTAAAACCAGTCCTTTGATTATTGAAATCTGGAACAAGAATAATTTTTTATTAGCCCAGCCCCGCGGTCAAAAGATATATACGATGGCAGCAACTGATAAAAATAAATTTTTTCACGAAAAGACCGGGGTTACATTAGATTTTAATCCATCAGAAAACCAATTGATACTAAAGCAGGGGCAGCAATCCATCGTTTTTACAAAGCAATAGCCTGATAGCATTATTATAATACAGCCGGGCTAATTGCTGTTATTTTCAAAAAAGATAAATGAACTCATTGTTGCCGCAATTTTTACGTTTCGTTTTATTTCAGCAATCGCGATCGGGTATAGCAACCATAATGTTTTTTATCGTCAGCAACCGTTAATTTTGCTGCTTTCAAATAACCCATCTTCCAAAACATGAAGGAGACAGCTTTTACAAACAAACACATTGCCCTGGGTGCAAAAATGGCTGAATTTGCCGGTTACAATATGCCTATCAGCTATACGGGTATTAATGATGAGCATGCAGCGGTGCGCAACAACGCAGGTATTTTTGACGTAAGTCATATGGGGGAGTTTATATTAAAAGGAGAAAATGCGCTTGATCTCATACAGCGTGTTACTACCAATGATGCTTCAAAACTAACAGCTGGTAAAGCACAATATAGTTGCCTGCCAAATGAAGAAGGTGGCATTGTAGATGATCTGCTTATTTACTGCATAGAGGAAAATAATGTGTACATGATCGTATTAAACGCCTCCAACATAGAAAAAGACTGGGACTGGATAAGTAATTACAATACCAAACAAGTGGAGATGCACAACATCTCAGAAAAGACTTGCCTGCTGGCTATACAGGGACCCAACGCAACCAGGCTGCTGGAGCCGCTTACAGCTATGGATATTTTAAACCTTAAATATTACACATTTACAAAAGGCATTTTTGCCGGGGTAGATAATGTTATTGTCAGCGCCACTGGTTATACGGGTTCGGGGGGAGTAGAAATTTACTTTGAAGACAAGGATGACAATGCAGAAAAAATATGGAATGCCATTTTTGAAGTAGCGGGTCCATACGGCCTTAAGCCTATTGGACTGGGTGCCCGGGATACCCTGCGCCTGGAAATGGGTTATTGTTTATATGGAAACGATATTGACGATACCACTTCTCCGCTGGAAGCCGGCCTGGGATGGATAACAAAATTCAGCAAAGATTTCACTTCAAAAGCAATTTTTGAAGCACAAAAAGCAGAAGGTGTTGAGCGCAAACTGGTTGGTTTTGAATTGCTTGAAAAAGGTGTTCCGCGGCATGGCTATGAAATAAAAGATTACAGCGGTATGACGATAGGGGTGGTTACTTCCGGTACGCAATCTCCCAGCCTGGGCAAGGGTATAGGTATGGGTTATGTGCGCACCGTATTTTCTAAGCTTGATGCCAAAATTTTTATTAAAGTAAGGGATAAATTATTGCCGGCCAAAGTGGTAAAATTTCCTTTTAGCTGATATATATAATCTGGAAGGATTTTTGCGTTAGAGAGGAGAAATCCAGTCTTTATCATGAAAGCCATGCCAATTATCCACCTCACCACCTTCATTGCGGCCCCCGTTGAACGCGTTTTTGATCTCAGCAGAAGCATTGATGTTCATAAAAAAACGCTTGCGCATACCAATGAACAAGCTGTTGCCGGTACCACTTCGGGACTTATTCAAAAAGATGAAACAGTAACCTGGAAAGCAAAGCACCTGGGTAAAATAAGGGTAATGAAGGTAAAGATCAGCAGTATGCTTGCACCGCAATCATTTACAGATGAGCTGGTAAACGGCGATTTCAAACAGATGAAACATGAGCACCATTTTAAATCGATTCAAAATGGGACGCTGATGATCGACCTGTTTTCTTTTGAAAGTCCCTATGGCACTGCAGGCAAAATTGCCAATTATATATTCCTCAAACGCTATCTGCGCAAACTGCTCGAACGCCGCAACCTGGCTATTAAAGAATATGCAGAAACTGATAAATGGAAGTTTTTGCTGAATCCATGATTCTAAAGGGAAAGATGCCGTTGCTGGTCCTTGCAGATCCCCTTTTTAAGGGTACAAAAAATCGTACATTCATTTTATGGTAAAAGCAAAGAAATCAGCTAAAAAAGATTCCAGCCTATTCCATAGTATTATGGCAGCATAGTAAGGCGTAAACCCAAAGCCAGCCGCGAAAGTAAAAGCTTAAGAAAGATATACTTAAAAAGAAGTGACATGAAGATTTGCAGAACCTTATTTTTACTCTTACTTATTCTTATGGCAACAGATAATGTTAATGCACAAGATAAAAATTTAGTTGTGCGGATTGCAAAGCTGGTGATAGATTCAGCACTGCTTGACGCCTGCAAAGCGGCCCTTAAAGAACATGCTGAAATAGCTGTAAAGGCAGAACCGGGAGTACTGAACCTTTATGCTGTGTATGAAAAGAATAATCCTACCCATGTAACTGTATTTGAAATATATGCAAGCAATGAGGCCTACAAAGCGCACTTGCTAACACCGCATTTCCTGAAGTATAAGACGGGTACAAAGGCAATGGTTAAATCTCTTGAACTGGTGGAGACTATCCCAATTGCGCTGGAAACAAAATATAAGGCGTCGAATTGATCGTTTTATTTTTTATCTCTTTGGGCTGACAGGTATATAATTACCTGTTTTCAATGAAATCAATACTCCACCGTAAGGGGGTTGGGGGTATCGGCCCCGGGGGTATCTTTGCGCTTCTTTTAAAAATATGAGCACCAAACCTGAATTATATACTTCTTTTTCGCCGGCACTTTTAAATTTATACGATGTAAGCAATTCCATTGTCGTAATTATTGATGTGCTAAGGGCCACTTCTACCATTGCTACTGTTTTGTTCAACGGCGCCAAATCAATTATACCGGTAGACAGTGTAAGCCGCTGTATCGAAATCAGCAAACAAATAAAAGGCATTACTGCTGGTGAAAGGGACGGCAAAATTGCCGAAGGACTTGAATATGGCAATTCCCCTTTTGAGTACCCCAGGCAGTTTATTGAAGGAAAAACACTTGTATTAACGACCACCAATGGCACCAAGCTGTTGCACATGGCGCTTGAGAGGGGCGCAAAACAAATCATCACAGGTTCATTTCCCAACCTGGATGCTGTTTGCACTTACCTGCTGGTGCAAAACCTGCCGGTAGTGCTGGCCTGCGCCGGCTGGAAGGACCGCGTAAATATAGAAGACATGTTGTTTGCAGGTGCGGTTATTAACCAGGTGAAACATGGATTTGATATCAATTGCGATTCATCGCAGGTAGCAGCAACCATTTATACAAAAGCAAAGGAAGATCTGTATGGGTTTATGAAGGCCGGAAACGCTTCGCATTACCTGCGCCTCAGCAATTATGGTTTAGAAAAAGACATTCGTTATTGCCTTACACCAAACACAGCGCCGGTGCTTCCGTTTTACAAAGATGGTAAATTGATTTTGCAGCAATAAAAACAGCTTTTGCTTTATATATTTACTCACTTCACAATTAATCCACCTTCTTTAAAAACGGGTTGGCTATTGATTAAAAATATGTAGTTTCGTCACAAATCAAAGCTCTGTATGAAGTTCATCGTTTCATCTTCGGCACTATTAAAACATCTACAACAGATTAGCGGCGTAATAAACGCCAATACCGTGTTGCCTATATTAGAAGATTTCCTGTTTGAAATTGAGAAGAACAAACTGACCATTGTTG
Source organism: Chitinophagaceae bacterium (assembly GCA_039915085.1). Lineage (GTDB taxonomy): Bacteria > Bacteroidota > Bacteroidia > Chitinophagales > Chitinophagaceae > JACMLD01. The sequence goes on along the minus strand of JBDSOC010000080.1, from coordinate 2,636 downwards.
CTACTGACCTTGAAACAGTCATGCGCATACACCTTGATATTGAAGCAAAGGAAAGCGGCAAGGTTTGTATCCCGGGAAAAATCTTACTGGATTCTTTAAAAAACATTTCTGACCAACCCCTTACTTTTAGTATTGATAAAAATTTTGCCGTAGAGCTTACCAGCGATAACGGTAAATATAAAGTGATGGGAGAAAACCCGGATAATTTTCCCAAAGAACCAGCAGCTGATGATACTACTTCTTTTACCATGACGTCCAACGCCCTGGTAACTGGTATTAATAAAACATTGTTTGCTGTAAGTAATGATGACCTGCGGCCAGCCATGACCGGTGTTTTCTTTGAACTGGATAAAAAATACATCCAGTTTGTGGCTACAGATGCACACCGGCTGGTAAGATATAAAAGAACGGATGTTGCCTGCCCTAAATCGGATTCTTTTATTGTTCCCAAAAAACCTTTATCCCTGCTTAAAAGTGTGTTGCCATTTAATGAAGACGAAATAACACTGAGCTATAACAGCAATCATCTTTTTGTAAAACATGGCAATACCCAAATGAGTTGCCGTTTAATAGATGCCCGTTTTCCTGATTATAAAGTAGTTATTCCTGTAGACAATCCATATAAATTAGTGGTGAATAAAAGCGATTTCCAGGGTGCACTTCGCCGTGTGGTGGTATTTAGTAATAAAAGTACCAACCAGGTTGTGTTGAATATACAGGGCAGCGAGTTGCAATTGGCCGCGCAGGATGTTGATTTTAGTTTTGAAGGAAATGAAAGAATGAAGTGCCAGTACGACGGAGAAGATTTGGGTATAGCCTTCAACGCAAAATTTTTAATTGAAATGCTGAGTGGGGCAGACAGCGATGAGGTGCGTATGGAATTATCAACACCTACAAAAGCCGGCATTATAAAACCAACAGAAGCCGAAGACGGAGAAGAACTGCTGATGCTGGTAATGCCACTGATGCTGAATAATTAAAATTAAGCTGCTGCAATTAATATAGACCCCTGCTGATAGCGGGGGTTTTTTTTGCTGCAAAATTAAATTTATACTCCGCTTTTATTGTTCTTCACCACCAGGTACCAGTCATTTTCCAACGGCAGGTATCCGCAATCATAACAGAAATAATAAATATTCCCCTTCTTGTTGGTATAACTGTGTGTAATATATTTAAACTGGAACCCTTTGTGCAACAATTTATCTTTGGTTGTTTTAGCCATTTCCCCACTGGCAGGCAAACAATTTTCCAGTATGCGCCGGTTTTTGCGAAGCGCATTATTTACGTTGCGTACATAATTATTACTATCTGATTTAAGGTCGTTGTTATACACATTGCGGCAATAATCATCGCAGAATTTTTTATCTGACCGCCCCTTAATGGGCTTGCCACAGGCCATGCAGATTTTGGCTGCTGTTTGTTGCATCATACGTTGGATAAGGTTTTAGAAACAAAAGGTACAGAAAGTTTTTCTTTCAATAAGCGTTTACAAACGCTTATATCCGTACATAAATGATTAAAAACCGGCTAACGTTTTTTTCGTACTGCAACTTTGCCCTGTCAATCCAATGGCGCCGTTGGTTGATTGAAATAATAAATTTATAAACCGCTCTTTTTAAATGTATCCGATGATACTAAGCAGAGCAAAAAACCTTACAACTATGTACGCATTAAAAAACAAAGTTCAATTGATTGGTCATTTAGGACAACAACCCGATGTACGCACTACAGAAACCGGAAAAAAATGGGCCCGCTTCAGCGTAGCCACCAACGAAGTTTACCGCAACGCAAAAGGAGAGAAGGTAACAGAAACCCAATGGCACAACCTGGTAGCCTGGGGTAAAGTAGCAGAAATTGCTGAAAAATTTCTGAACAAGGGAACCGAAGTTGCCATTGAAGGAAAGCTTATTAACCGCAGCTATTCAGACAAAGACGGCAATAAAAAATACATTACTGAAGTGCAGGTGAACGAAGTGCTGCTACTGGGTGCTAAGGCAGATGCTAAACAATAAATACTATTCGTCACAGGTTATGCAGCAGCAGCGCTGCGCTATACATTATTATAGCCTGATATTGTTGTGGTTGTATAGCCTGTGGCGAATATTTTTCAGCAGACGGGTTTCGTTTTTCAGTAATTATGCATACCCGCTATTTTAAAAGCCGTTGTTACTTTTGGCGCTCTCCGTAAAAATGATTTAAAAATATAACCGGAAGCATACATCCTGTCTATTCAATACCACTATATTAATTATTTTATCATTTTCAGAAACCACACTGGAAGGATTGTTAATTTTGATGAAAGCCAGTGAGAAAAAACTGCTTTTGAAAAACAGCCTAGTTAATGTTACAAACAGATGCCTCTAATATTATATTTAAACTTGCTGCGGATTTTGTAAACAATACCTCGCGCCATATTTTCCTTACCGGCAAAGCCGGAACGGGTAAGACAACCTTTCTTAAATATATTAAAGAGCATACAAACAAACGCGCTGTTGTAATTGCACCCACCGGTGTAGCGGCTATCAATGCAGCCGGCGTTACCATGCATTCATTTTTTCAATTGCCATTTGGCCCTTTTATACCAGATACCCGGCGGGGTTTTACAAATAACGATGACACTGTTGCTGATAAGCACA
>JBDSOC010000188.1:0-8461 GCA_039915085.1 Chitinophagaceae bacterium | reverse complement strand
GGGATGGCCGCACGCTGGGATTTGTTAAATGGATGGAGTAACGGTGATGATCATGGCTTATTTAGTGCCGGCGATGAACCCGGTGTTGCCAAATGGAGTGTAAGGCCTTCATTTTATTACCTGTATTTTATGCAGAAAATGTTAGGCGACCGACTGGTAAATTCGGAAGTATCGGGTAATGCCGGTGTTAAAGCTTATGGTTCTACTTATTCTTCCGGGCAGGCTGGTGTAACCCTGGTGAATACAACTGCAACAGCGCAGGTAACTGAAGTAAAAATGAAAAATTTTCGCCTGGGCAGCCGCTTTTACTGGTATAGCCTTGAGGGCAGTAATGATAATGGTGAATTTTCAAGAAAAGTATTGGTAAACGGGAGCGGACCTTCAGGCGTTGCAGGCGGGCCTGCCGATTATGCAACACTGAAAGCCAGTTCGGCTGTAACCAGCACCGGGATCAGGGTAAGTATACCTCCACGGGGGGCAGTATACATGGTGATCGACAAAAAATAATTTGCACCCTGTTTATGATTGATCTGAAAAAATACAGCCTGGAATTAACAGCTGAATTTAAAAATATACTGCAGTATTGGATGACGCATACGATTGATGCCAGCCTTAATGGTTTTTATGGCAGTATTGACAATGATAATATAATAAATAAAGACGCTGCAAAAGGCCTGGTGCTGAATGCCCGCATACTGTGGGCATTTTCTGCAGCATATAATTTTACCCATGAAAAAAAATATAAAGCAATAGCTGAAAGAGCTTACCTGTATTTACTTAATCATTTTACCGACAAAGAATACGGGGGCGTGTACTGGTCCGTTGACGCGGCTGGTAATATGCTAAGCAATCGCAAACAGGTTTACGGTCACGCATTTTATTTGTATGGTTTGAGTGAATATTACCAGGCAACCCAGGATCCACAAGTGCTGGAGCAGGCTGTTCAATTATTTAAATTAATAGAAGGTAAAAGTTTTGATAAAAAAGGGAAAGGCTATTTCGAAGCCTTTGCAAGAGACTGGCGGCCTTTGCCTGATTTGCGTTTAAGCGAGAAGGATGCCAATGAAAAGAAAACAATGAATACGCACCTGCATATTATTGAGGCATATGCTAATTTGTATAAACAATGGCCTGATCAATTGCTGCGGGAAAGGATTATTCAGTTGCTGGAGGTTTTTAATGATTATATGATTGACAAAAAAACAGGTCACCTGTTATTATTTTTTGATGAAAACTGGAAAGAAAAACCCGATGTGATTTCTTACGGTCATGATATAGAAGCAGGTTGGTTGCTACAGCAATGTGCGGAAATAATTGATGATACAGTTTGGATAGAAAAGATGAAAGCACATGCCGTTGAGATTACCAAAGCGGCAGCGGAAGGTATAGATACTGACGGCGGTTTATGGTATGAATACAAGCCGGCCGAAAGCCAGCTCATAAAAGAAAAACACTGGTGGCCACAGGCTGAAGCCATGCTGGGTTTTTTTAATGCCTGGGAAATAACCGGGAATGAAAATTACCTGCAATCATCATACGGTAGCTGGGATTTTATAAAAAAATACATTCGTAACAAGGGGCGCGGAGAATGGGTCTGGGGTATAAACGAAGATCATTCCGTAATGAGCGAGAAAGATAAGGTTGGTATGTGGAAATGTCCTTATCATAATAGCAGGGCCTGTCTTGAAATTATAACACGGTTGAATTGTAAAAATGATAAACAATGAAGTGGGTAAAAATTCTTTTTTTGGCAATGATGTCGGGCAGCACCGTAGCTGCTCAGCAAAATGATTTTGTTATTACCGCTTTTGGTGCAGTTGCAGATGGTAAAACAACCAGCACCAGTGCGGTGCAGGCAGCCGTGGATTCCTGCACAAAAAGTGCCGGTGGCAGGGTAGTAGTACCCACAGGTATTTTTATAATTGGTACGGTGCATTTAAAAAGCAATGTGCATTTGTATTTGTCACAAGGTGCTGTGTTGAGAGGCAGCACCAACCTGGATGATTATGAAGTGTACATTCCTGAAAAGCCATTTAAGGCCCTGCATAAGGGCATGCTGTTTACGGAGGATGCGGAGAATATTACTATCTCAGGTGAGGGCCAGGTAGATGGCAACGGCGATTTTTTCTTTGACCTTAACAAGGCGAAACAGTTAGATAAAAACACTACCCGCTATACAAGGCAAAAAGACGGCTATAGAAAGGTAGTGTCCGGTATAGGAGACGGGCCTGTTGTACCACGTGAAAGACCTTACCAGATGTTTGTATTCAGCAATTGCCAAAGAATTACAGTAAAAGATATTTTTGTTTCAAAAGCACCTTTCTGGTGCATGCATTTTGCAGATTGTGATGCTGTAAACGTTACGGGTATCCGTCTCTGGAATAACCTGCTGGCGCCCAATGCTGATGGCATAGATATTACCAGCTGTACCAATGTTACCATCAGCAACTGCGATATACGTGCCGGTGATGATGCCATTGCTATTACCGGTTATGATCATCATTTTGAAATTCCCGGTTACAAAAAATTACGGCATATTTCAGAGAATATCTTAATAAGCAATTGTAACCTGCAATCTTATTCAAGCGGTATCCGTATTGGTTTTCTTGACCAGAACACGGTTAGAAATGTACATGTGAACAATGTCAATATTACCAATTCAACAAGAGGCATTGGTGTTTTTTTGCGTGATGAAGGCTCGCTGGAGAACATGAGTTTCTCCAATATTTATATTGAAACAAAAATGCGTACCGGCGATTGGTGGGGTAACGGAGAACCCATCCACATATCAGCCATACGCGGTAAAGAAAGTGTGAAGCTGGGGGTTATAAAAAACCTGCAGTTTAGTAATATTATCTGCCGGGGCGAGAACGGCATCCTGGTATTGGGTACCAAAGAAAGTATGGTACAGGATATTTCTTTTGACCGCATCATTTTTGAACTGACCGATAGTAAATTAAATGATGCAGCCGGTGGCAATATTGATTTGCGCGGTTGTATGGAAATTGAAAATGGTCTTTTTGCCAGGGATATCCCGGGGATACTTATTCAATATGCGAATAATGTAAGTGTTAATCATTTTCAGCTGAACTGGACCAATACCAGGATGCCCTTCTTTACACATGGTATTGAAGCCAATCATTTTTCCGGTCTGCGCATTACTGATTTTTCAGGAGGGCCATCGCCGGCCAACAAGACAGCGCACCGGATTTACGCCGTAAATGGCACCGGTTTTTTTACGGATGATAAAACGGATGTGCTGCAAAAAAATAAATAAGCCGGTTCCGGATGGTGGTAAACTAAAACTACCGTAGTCTTTAAAGCCTAAGGTAGTTTGGTTCGGGGTGACTGCCAGTCATTTCTTTTCTATCCAGTAATTACTGGTGTTCTTATCTGCTTCAAGTACTATTTTATAAAACCCCGATGGTTTGCCGGAAAGATCGAAAGCTGCTTTTTGTGTTGCGGTGGGTATGGTACCCAGCAAAACATAATCATCTTTTCCACCTGTTTTAAAATTGTTTGTTGAACTTACCCATATTTTCATGTGGCCAGTTTTGCCAATTGCTTTCCAGCCAACCTGTAATTTATTATTGTTGCAGGCAAAGCCAGGGTTGATAAATGATACGGCACTGGTAAAAGGAATGCCGTCAATTTCAAAGGCATTATCCCGGGCAATAGTTATATTCATAAACCTGCTAATGGTGGGCATTATATCTGTTGCGGAAGCTTGTGGCGCATGAAATTCCTGGTTCAGGTTTTTTGCATTTGTAAAAATCCAGCTGGCACGTTCACGGTTGCTCTGGCCACCGTGGCCCTTACCGGTAGCCGAATCACGGCCATGATCAGTCGTAACTATGATCAGCCATTCTTCATTGTTATGTTGCTGGCGGTATTGAACGGCTTTCCATATATAGCCAACGCGTTTATCGGCCAGTTCTATTCCTTTGTAAAATTCAGGGCTGTCGCCATGCATATGGCCCATATCATCCGTATATTCAAGATATACCCAGGATAGATCGGGGGCTTTCGTTTCAATAACCTCCGCAGCTTTCTTTGCTACACTTTCATCAATATTACTCATGTAATCCTTTTTTTTATCGTGGGGATAATTGATTGTGTCATTTTCCAGTCCGTCAAAAGAATAATCCACCGGTATATTTCCTGTAGCCGCAAAATTATCACCCACTAATTTTGTTCTGTTATCTTCCCAGCTTGAAAAAATGCCCGTTTTTTTAGCAGGATATTGCTCTTTAAAAAACCGGAAAATTGTAGGGTAATTATAATTGGGTGCAGCAATATCATTGTCCCACACATTGTGTTTGTTTACCCATACTCCGGTAAGCACGCTGTTATACCCAACCGCAGAAATAGTAGGCGTTTGACTATAAGTTCCTTTAATCCCACCCACATAAGATCGGGTATAACCACCCTGTTTTGCGATGGCTTGTAAGTTTGGCGGAGATAATTTTTCTATTACATCTGCAGGAATTCCATCAACAATAATAAAAACAGTTTTTTTTGTTTTTTGCTGTGCTGATGATGTTACTGAAAACAGCACACAGATTATTATAAGCAGTATTGAATAAGCAGCAGTAAATTTAATAACGGAACACGACTTTTTATACATCATACATTTCATTTATAGGGTCAGGGGTATGCAAAATACTAATTTAGTTTATGCAGTGCATACACATCATATTTAAATTGGCATTTATTTTTAGCAAATGAAATATAACCATCTGGAAATTGAAGTAAACTACATATTTAACCAGTTGATCCTGCCTCAATTAATTTCCTGGTAATATTTTACAATACGGTATCTTCATAATAGCCGGAGAAAAATGTGCAGATACAGGCAGCTTTTTTACAATGCTGATTAAACAAAAATTATGGATACAAGAAGGGATTTTATAAAAAAAGCTGCACTGCTATCAGGCAGCGCAGGACTGGCAAGTGTTATACCAGAATCTGTTCTTAAAGCAATGGCCATTAATCCTGCTACCGGCACTACTTATCTTGATGCGGAACACATTGTGATACTTATGCAGGAAAACCGTTCGTTTGATCATACCTACGGAGCTTTGCAGGGTGTACGGGGCTTTAATGATCCGCGGGCCATTATTAAAGAGGACAAGAACCTGGTGTGGCTACAAAAAAATGCAGCAGGCGAAACGTATGCGCCCTTCCGGCTTAATATAAGAGAAACAAATGCTACCTGGCTGGGTTCGCTACCGCATTCCTGGACCAACCAGGTAGACGCACACAATGGAGGCAAGCACGATAAATGGCTGATTGCAAAACCATCCGGCCATAAAGGTTTTGCCAAAGTGCCTTTAACCATGGGATACTACAACCGTGAGGATATCCCTTTTTATTATTCACTGGCAGATGCATTTACAGTATGTGATCAGAATTTTTGTTCGTCATTAACCGGAACAACGCCCAACCGGCTCTATTTATGGACGGGTACGGTAAGACCCAAACCCAGTGCAGATTCGTTTGCCCATTTACGTAATGAAGATGTTGATCATTTTATACCAGCCAGCTGGCCTACTTTTCCTGAAAGGCTGGAAGAGCATAATATTTCATGGAAAATTTACCAGAACGAATTAAGCCTTGCTTCCGGTTTTAATGGAGATGAAGATGCCTGGCTGTCTAATTTTACAGATAATTCTATTGAGTTTTTTTCTCAGTATAATGTTCAGTATGCGGCATCCTACCGTAATTATATAAAAAAGGCCATTACAATGCTTCCGCCGGCAATAGACGCTTTGAAAGAAAAACTAAAAACAGTAACGCCCGGTACTGTTGAGTTTAAAAAAATACAGGATGAGCTGGATGAAAAGCAGGTATGGCTAACCCGTGCAAAAGAAGGCGTTGATAAGTATACTGTAGAAAATTTTGATAAACTGTCACAGCGGGAAAAAAATATCCATGAAAAGGCATTCAGCATAAACAGCAATGACCCATTCTATCGCCAGTTAGATACGTTGCATTACACGGATGATGGCACAACCCGGGAAATGAAAGTTCCCAAAGGGGATGTGCTGCACCAGTTCCGGCAGGATGTTGACAATGGGAAATTGCCAACAGTATCATGGATTGTAAGCCCTGAAAATTTTTCTGATCATCCCGGGGCTCCCTGGTATGGCGCATGGTATGTTTCTGAAGTAATGGACATACTTACTAAGAAGCCTGAGGTGTGGAAGAAAACTATATTCATTCTTTGTTATGATGAAAACGATGGTTATTTTGATCATGTTCCACCTTTTGTAGCACCCGATCCTGCAAATAGAAACAGCGGACTTGTTTCCTCAAACATCGATGCAAGCCTTGAATATGTAACGCTTGAGCAGGATATGAAAAAATACGATAAAACGCATTCCCGTCAGAGTTCAATAGGCCTGGGTTACCGCGTACCCCTTGTTATAGCTTCGCCATGGAGCCGCGGAGGTGCTGTATGTTCCCAGGTGTTTGATCATACTTCTATTATCCGTTTTATTGAAAAATTCGTCAGTACAAAATTTAATAAAAAATTAGAAGAATCCAATATTACCCAATGGCGGAGGACTGTTTGCGGAGATTTAACGTCTGTGTTTAAACCCTATAACGGGGAGAAAATAAACAAACCTTTATTGGTTGCAAAAGATAATTTTCTGGAAAGCATACACAATGCCAGGTTCAAAAGGGATCCTTCCGGTTATAAGGTGTTATCAGAAGAAGAAATTGTAAACATTAATAAAAGCGCCGGCGCCGGCGGTGTTATGCCTGTGCAGGAAAAAGGGATACGACCGGCATGCGCTGTTCCTTACCAGTTATATGCAGACGGACAGTTGAGTACAGATAAAAAAACAGTTGCCATAAAATTTACCGCAGGTTCAGAAATCTTTGCAGCAAAATCAGCTGGTTCTCCTTTTTATGTATATGCCAATACCGGTAACGATTTGAAAGTGCGATCATATGCAGTTTCTGCAGGGGATAGTCTTACCGATAGCTGGACGTTAGATGATTTTGCCGGCAATAATTATCATCTCAGCCTCTATGGTCCCAATGGCTTTTTCAGAGAATTTAAAGGCGGTATAAAAGATCCCCAGGTAACAATAAATATTGAATACAGCCGGCTTAAAACAGATAAGAAAAAACTGACAGGAAATATTGAAATTATTGCAGTAAATAATAGCACAGGGCAATTAAATACTATCGTAATTACAGACAATGCTTATAAAAGTGGTAATCATACATTAACCCCTGGCACAAATAGCAAGCAGGCAAATCTTATTCTTGATCTCTCTAAAAGTTTTGGCTGGTATGATTTTACTGTAAAAGTTAAAGGCAATAATACGTTTGAAAAAAGATACGCAGGGCATGTAGAAACCGGTAACAGCAGTTTTACAGATCCATTTATGGGAGGAATAGTTTAAAGGAATTGCTGATTTTGAGATTGGGTGATTTTTTGATTTGTTATGGGTGTAAATCAAAAGAATTGCGCAATCTCTATAGCCAGTCAGCAATTCTATTTTTTTCTCAAATCCAAATTTTGAAAGAAGAATATTCTTGCAGTAGTAATGTTTTTGTATTTATTGCCGGTTGACAATTGCTGAAAAAGATTCATGTAACCAAATTGTACATTGCTGGTTTTAGTAAACTGGTATTTCAAACCCAGGAAAAAACGATTCTGATCAAAATAGTTATATACAATTTCCTTCCCGAAATTTATATGCAATTCATCGTTGGCAATAAATGAAAGACTTTGGGGAACCAGGCCATTCTTAATCAATGGAACTTCATACCAGATATTATACCGCAACCGCCAGTTAAAATTGTAACCATCTGCCAGCATAGCATCGTTTGCTATCTTGCGCCGGAACCTTTCTTCCAGCCTGATCCATTGCATCAATCGTGTTTTGGTAAAAGCCGTGTGCCATTGTACCTGCTGCCAGGGCCGGTGTTCAGGCTGTGTTATGTCTTTATGGTTATCTCCGGGGAAAAGAAATACGCGTGCATAACCAGCAGTTATTTTTGTATTGTTATCAATGTAATAAGTTAATCCAAGTCTTATAATTGCCTGCGAAAAATTATTGGTGAAATCTTCTTTTGTACGAAGATGCAAATCAGTCCACATGCCCCATTTATTGCTAAACCTGGTTTGATTAAGGTAACCAAGCCATACCTGGTTAATATTTTCTGTACTTTTTACAGGTTGTGCATACAGCATGGCGCCTCCCATTGCCTGGAAGCAAATAATGAGCAGGGTTCTTTTCATCCTGTAAAGAAAATGAAAAAGGCCTGTATTAAGTATACAGACCCTTAATTGCATTAACATTATTTAATTAGTTAACCCTCAAAAAGTCTGAAATCCTTGCTGGCGGTTTTTATTCTTCCATATTGTATTGAAAAAAAATACTGGCTTTTTATACAATAGTTACGAAATCTTGCAAAATCATCTTTTCCAATTTACCTT
>JBDSOC010000112.1:0-3068 GCA_039915085.1 Chitinophagaceae bacterium | reverse complement strand
TGTCGAAATCGGGCTGTTTTCGATTTCGACTGGCTTTTTTGCGGTACTTTTTTTCCATAAAAAAAGTACCAAAAGGTAAATTAGAAAAGATGATTTTGCAAGATTTCGTAACTATAGTATAAAAGCCGGTTTTTTTTTGAATACAATATGGAAGAATAAAAACTGTCGGCAAGGATTTCAGACTTTTTGATGGTTAACTAATTAATATGAAACAATTTTTTTTATGGGTTATGATTTTATCGTGGGCAGCATGCGAACCACCCCCGCGGCCGGACAGTGCGGGTAAAGCAAACGCGGTGGCAAATAAATTTATTACCAGCGACCAGGTTAATCCCAATGAAGAGTATGTGATGATCACTACTGCAATTAACTTACCCCTCTACGTTAGTCATGACCAGGCCGCATTTAAAAAGTGGGGAGAAAAAATGGGCGTGCGCACATCAATACTTGGCCCTGCTGAATGGGATGTGCCTGCACAAATAGCAACACTTGAACAGGTGATAACAGGCAAGCCTGCGGGTTTACTGGTAAATGGCACTGATCCCGGCATTGCGCAAACCATAAGGAAAGCAGTAGCGGCAGGCATTCCAACTGTTGTGTATGATTCTGAAATTCCTAACAGTAACCGGCATTGCTTTATTGGCAGCGACTGGTACGAAATGGGCAGGCTGCAGGGCGAAAGAATGGTGAAAATATTAAATGGCAAAGGTAAGGTCGCCTGCATTGGTATATTGGGGTTGGAAAATATGGAAGCAGGGTTTCGCGGTTTACAGGATGTGCTGAAAAAATATCCGGGCATTGTATTTCTTGGAAAATATGATGATAAAGCCAATGTGGAACAGGCTGCACATATTACCGCAGATTTACTTGCTGCAAATCCGGATCTGGCAGGCATTGCAGGTTTTGATTCCAATACTGGCCCCGGCATGGCACTGTCAGTAAAAGAAGCAGGCAAAGCCGGTAAGGTAAAACTTACCACGGTAGATTTTGAACCTGAACATTTACGATTGGTGAAAGAAGGAGTGATTGATTATCTTGTTGGGCAGAAAAGAGAATTGTTTACGTGGCTGGGTGCGCAGTTTTTGTTTGATATGCGGCATAAAACCATGCAGATTTCGGGTAATGATGCATTAGCGGGTGTTGTGCCGGTACCGAAGACAATTATTACAGGTTCAATAGAAATAGATAAAACCAATGTAGATATTTTTTTGCAAAACCTGCCTGCACAAAAAAAATGATAAAAGAAGTCAATTTACCGTTCGATGTTACATTAACACCTGTTACAATATTAAGAGCGGGTGAGCTTGAGTGTATGTATGAACTGGGCAAATTGCGTTACATACGCAGGGGTAACACGGAATTGTTGCGGATGATCTATGCACCTGTAAGAAACGGGTATTGGAGTACATTGCCATATACAATAACTAACGAACAAATAATAGCTGGCAGCAATAATTTTTCCATAGAATACACTGCGATTTACCAGCAAGAGACGCCTGTTTACAAAGCATATTTTAAAATTGAAGGCAAGCCTGACAGCAGTATTGTTTTTTCTATGAAAGGGGAAGTGTTGGCTGATTTTCAGAAAAACAGGATAGGGTTATGTGTACACCATCCCATCAGAGAATGCAGTGGACAGGCAGTAATAATTACAAGACCTGACGGCAGCGAATTCCAATCAGTTTTTCCTGAAATGGTGAGTCCTCATCAACCATTCCTTAACATACAGGAAATGCAATGGACAACGGATGATGATACAACTGTTAAAATTCTTTTTGAAGGGGATATTTTTGAGACAGAAGATCAACGCAATTGGTCAGACAGTTCGTATAAAACCTATTCAACCCCATTGCATATTCCATTCCCGGTCAATGTTAAGGCTGGCGATACAATGGAGCAGCAAATAAAATTAACTGCATTTAATAATCCGGGTAACACAGAACTCCTGGAGGATAATATACGGGAGGAAAAGATAGTTTTCCCAAAAATCGGTTACAGCAGGGCCGTCAATCAAAATAAGTTCACTGAAGTTGAAATAGCATGGCTTAAAAAAATTCCCTTCCATCATTACCGTGTTGTGATTGTAATGGCTAACAAAGGGTGGGAGCATGAATTGGATAACGCACTGGAAGAGACCCTTGTGCTAAATACAGTTCTTGAAATGGTTGTCACTTTTTCTGACAAATTTAATGAAGAAGTAAATGCGTTGCTGGCATTGCTGCAGGAAAAGCAATCATTGCTATACAGCATATTGGTTTTGCAACAGAATAAACGTGTTACCCCCGGAGATTTATTAATGATAGTATACCCATTGGTAAAAAAAGTTTTACCAGGAATACAAATTGGTTATGGTACGGATTCAAATTTTGTTGAGCTTAACCGCAACCGCCCTGCTAATACATTGTTTGATTTTGTCAGTTACAGTCTTCACCCGCAGGCGCATATGGTTGATAACAGATCAATACTGGAGAACCTGGACAATCAGCCCGATATGATTACAACAGCCAAAAGCTTTGCTTTCGGAAAGCCGGTTTTTGTTTCTCCTGTAACAATTCAAGACCGGTATCGTATTCTGCCTGATGAAAGAAAATTCACTGCCATGGAAGCGTGGTGGATACTGGTGAGCATACAGCAATTGTCTGCAGCCGCCAGCATTAGTTTTTGCGAATTATTTGGTGATGCCGGTTTGGGAAAGATTGTCAAAAATAAAAATGGTGCGATGGATAGCATACAACCATCTCCTTTTTATGATGCGCTTGCAGCCATTCATTTGTTTGAACCAATATGGATTATTAAAAGGTATAAGGGTAAGAATATATTGCTTGATGGATTAATGCTGGAAAATGCAAAAGGAGAACGATTGTTTTTTAAAGCGCCGGAAGAAATAATCAATTTTAGACGGAATGCTTCAAAAATTTAGTCGTCCCTCAAAAGGTAGGACTGGCGCAGCTGAAGTCACAGTAGTACAGAAGCCTAATCAGGGAACTATGTCGAAATCGGGCTGTTTTCCCTGCCCGACTGGTCATTCAGGCGGGGATTTCGACTGGCTTTTTTGCGGTACTTTTTTT
>JBDSOC010000280.1:0-11732 GCA_039915085.1 Chitinophagaceae bacterium | reverse complement strand
CTGGTAAACATAAATGAAATTGAAAAATATGTGCGGGGGGAAGGCGGTTACCTGCTGATGAGCGATGGCTCACCGGTTAATGTTTCACGCAGCCGCAAAGAGTTATTGCTGAAAAAGTTTATATCCGGTATGGAGTAAATTATTGCAGTAAATATTGTCTGGCCCGGGTTGTATTCATTGAATTGGTTAAAAAATATTCTCCAGCTCTTTTAAAGAAGTAATGGTAAACGTTGGTTGTATAGCAGGCAATGGCTTATTTAAATGATTTACATAAACCTGGTCAAGCCCGGCAGCCCTGGCACCTGCAATGTCCACATCAATGTCATCGCCCAGCATGATGCTTTCTTTTAGGTTTGCATTTGATTTCAGTAAGGCATAATCAAAAATGGCTTTATGCGGTTTTAAACTATTGCTGCCTTCAGAAGTAACCACTTCTTTAAAAAAACTATCCAGCCCTGAATTTTTTAATTTGGCATGCTGCGTTGCTTCAAATCCATTGGTAATAAGGTGCAGCACATAATTTTTTTGGGTGAGGTAATTTAATATTTCAATGGCATGGGGGAATAACAATTTACGCGAAGGCAATAAATTAAGAAAAACAAGCCCCATTTCCCTGGCTAATTTTTCATCCCCTATTTTAAAATCCAGTAAAGTAAGCCACATACGTTTCCAGCGAAGCTCTTCGGTTTTAATAAATCCTTTGCGGTACCTGTCCCACAATTTTTCATTGTGTACCAGGTAGTTTTTATTAAAGCGTTCAAAATCATCTACGCCCCTTTCCTTTAAGTTCATGGTCTCATAAAGTTCCGCCAGTGTTTGCCTGCTATTGGCTTCAAAATCCCATAAAGTATGGTCCAGATCAAAAAAAAGATGTTTATACCTATTCATATAGTAAAAGAACACAATTTTTTTTAAATCGTGGTTTATAAACCAATCGTTATTTAAAAATAACGGGTGATGTATCATAAAATCCAATGGGTCTCCGTGCACCCCGAATTATTGATGATCAAAAATATTTTACCAGGCGATCAGTACCTTTACTGGTCGCTTCTATTTTTTTTATACAAGATTACACTATGAATGTAGTTATAACCGGCGCTTCCAAAGGGTTTGGAAAAGCAATAGCAGAAACATTTGCAGCCAAAGGGCACAATTTATTTATCTGTTCCCGCAATGAAATAGCTTTATACAAAGCCATGGAAGATCTGTTAAACAGGTACCCGGGTGTTAAAGTCAAAGCAAAGGCCAGGGATATCAGTATAAAGGAAGAAGCAAAAGATTTTGGAGAATGGTTATTGGCCAACGCCTATAATATTGATGTGCTGGTAAACAACGCAGGCCGGTTTATACCGGGCAGCATTCACAACGAAGAAGATGGATCGCTGGAAGAAATGATGCAGACCAATGTATACAGCGCTTATCATTTAACAAGAACGCTGTTGCCTTCTATGATGAAAAGAAAAAGCGGTCATATTTTCAATATGTGTTCCATCGCTTCATTAAATGCCTATAACAATGGGGGCGCCTATAGTATTAGTAAATTTGCCCTGCATGGTTTTTCAAAAAATTTAAGGGAGGAACTTAAACAACACCATATAAAAGTTACGGCTGTTTTTCCAGGCGCTTCGTATACTGATTCCTGGAGCGGCAGTGGTGTTGATCCAAAAAGGATTATGGAAGCAAATGATATTGCTGCAATGATCTATGCGGCCACGCAGCTTTCTCCGCAAGCCTGTGTAGAAGATATTATTATGCGTCCGCAATTGGGCGACCTTTGAGATTGTGAAAATTAAGAATCCACTGCTACATGTTTTTGGCCTGGAAGTGAACCATACCATACTTATCCGTTAAACACCGGACCGGGGCAAAATAATGTGGCAAATGTGGAAATGAAAGCCCCCCGTCACTGGCTTTTCTCCACTTGTCATGCATTGCCATATTTCCACAATTTGCATATTCATTACATTGTCTTCTTCTCTTTGCATTATCACATTTCCACATTTATCACCTTTCACATTTTCTTCCCCGCTCTGCGTTCATCACTTTTAGCACATTCATCACATTTTCACATTTTTCAAGGCTTATATTTGCATTCCATCAGATTTTGCTGAAACATTTAACCAATGCGTATCAGGAAATTTTTACTTTTTTTCTGCTTAACAATAGCTGCCTGTATACCTGCATTTGCACAGGTAAAATTTTCTACGGTCATTAACGAAAAAGAAATTGGCAAAGAAGATTATATACAAGTGGAGTATATCGTAGAAAATGCTTCTTCTGTTGAATCTTTATTGCCGCCTTCATTTAATGGTTTTACAGTTGTTTCCGGTCCGATGCAGCAAACAGGCATGAGTATCATTAATGGGGCAACAACAAAATATGAAGGCGTTACTTATGTATTAAAACCAGCAGCAACCGGTAAATTTATTATTGGAGGGGCCAGCGCCATGGTTGACGGCAAGCAAATGCATTCCAACCCTGTGACTGTTACAGTTACCAATGCGCCGTCCAAATCATCCAATGCTAATAATAACCCTTTATTTGGTTTAACCATACCTGAAGAAGCACCAGAAGTAAATGAAGAATATGTTTTAAGAAAAGGTGAAAGTGCAGCAGATAAAATAAAAAATAATTTATTTGTAAAATTAGATGTCAGCAAAACCAATTGTTATGCAGGAGAACCTGTTGTTGCTACCTATAAATTATATTCAAGGCTGAAGTCTGAATCAAGGGTTACCAAACGCCCTTCGCTCAGCCAGTTCAGTGTATATGATATGGTGCAGCCAGAAGCAAATAATCCCACCATAGAAAAGTTAAATGGAAAATTATACAACGCGCATATTATCCGCAAAGTGCAACTGTACCCATTACAGGATGGAAGCTTTGATCTTGACCCGGTAGAAGTGGATAATACGGTAAGGTTTCTGCGGCTGGAAAATGGCGGCAATAAAATTTCTATGCAGCAACTGCTGGATGATTATATGAACGGCGTGACTGATGGCAGAATGGAAGAGCAAAAAATAACACTTGCATCCAAACCTGTAACCATTACAGTTAAGCCTTTACCTGCTGCAGATAAACCAGCTTCTTTTGATGGTGCTGTAGGAAAGTTTACAATTGCCGCATTTGTACCGAAAATGGATATTGCCGCTGGTGAAACAGCGGTAATGAATATAATTTTAAAGGGGCAAGGTAACCTGCCGCTTATCAATGCGCCACAGGTGCTATGGCCAAAAGACGTAGAAGGATATGAACCAACAGTAAAAGAAAATATTGATAAAACGGTTGCCCCTATCAGTGGTACAAAAATGTTCGAATATTCTTTTACCGCAAAGCATGAAGGAAAAATAACCATTCCTCCGGTTGAATTTTCTTATTTCGATCCGGCAGCCAATGCCTACAAAATAATAAAAACAGATTCTATAACAACAACCATCAGCAAGGCAGTCAAAAAGGCAAACCAACTAAATGCGGCCACCAGTAACCAGGAAAATACAACGGACCGCTTTAACTGGAGAAAATTTATGTGGTTATCACCATTACTGGTTTTAATAATATTGACAATATTATATAAAATATCAAGAAAAAAAACGCCAGGCAAGCTGCTTGCTGCTGCACCTATACAAAAAACAGTTGAGAAAGAATTTGTTGCGCCATCAGACCCTTTTGAAGCAGCCAAATTTGCTTTGGCGGCAGTAAACAGCCAGCTTTTTTATAAAGAAACCGGCAAAGCCACCTGGCATATTTTATCGGAGAAATTTAATCTTACTTCCAGCCAGCTTAATAAGCCCGTGGTGGTGCGTTTATTACAGCAGGCAAATGCATCTCCTGAAACCATACAGCTGCTGGAAAAGGTGCTGAGTGATTGTGAGCTGGCTTTGTATACACCAGTGCATACCGAGAATAATATGCGGCAAACATTGGAAAAAGCGGAGGAATTAGAGAAGCTGTTGAGTAACCAGTAGCCTTTTGCCAAACCATCCTTCTATTGATGCGGTCTTCTGACTTTATTGAAAGATATAACCCAAATTCCCTGTTGATCAGAACCATTTAATGAGTCATCACAAACTAATAGCTAAGGCTAAAAGTTAACAGCTTCTATTCGCTATACTTATATCCCACGCCCCTTACTGAATGAAAATATTTAGGGTTGCGGCTGTCTTCTTCAAAATATTTACGAAAGCTGAGAATAAAATTATCTATGGTACGGGTAGTAGGATATACATTGTACCCCCAAACAGTCTGTAATATTTTCTCCCTTGGCACTACTTCATTTTTATTTTCAAAAAGCAGCTTCAGCAGCATAGCTTCTTTTTTGCTTAACTGAATATGCTCTCCATTTTTATTGATGGCTTCCTGGGCTTTAAAATCAACTGAATTTTTGCCAAACTGGTATATATCGCCAATGTTTTCTTTGTCCAGCAGCTTTTTATTTTTTTCAATCAGCTTTTGTACCCTCAGCAGAAGTTCTTCCAGGTTAAAAGGTTTTGTAAGGTAATCATCGGCGCCTTTTTTTAAGCCCAGCACCCTGTCTGCAGAAGTATTTTTTGCGCTTAGTATTAAAACCGGCAGTTCATTATTTTGTATACGGATTGTTTCCAGCACTTCAATGCCATCCATCTCAGGCAGCATAATGTCAAGTATCATTAAATCGAAATACTGGTTCTGCAATGCCTTTAGGGCCTGTATACCGTCCATAGCAGACACTACCTGGTACCCTTCCAGTTCAAGATTCAGCTTTAGCGCCTCATGAAGATTTTCTTCGTCTTCTACCAGTAATATCAAAGTATTATTAGTACTCATAAATAGAAATCTACTGTAAAAATACTGCCTTCGGGATGATTGTTTGTCACACTAATGCCGGCGTTATGATCAAGCGCTATTTTTTTACACAGGTAAAGTCCCAGGCCAGTACCCTTTGTTTTTCTTACCTGTTCATTACCAATCCGGTAAAAGCGTTCAAATACTTTCTTTTTTTCTTCATCTGCAATACCAGGGCCTTTATCTGCACATTTTAAAAACACATGCGTTCCTTTTTTCTGCAGTGACAGCTGTATCGTTGATTCTTTTGGTGCATATTTTATAGCATTGTCGAGCAGGTTGTTGACAAGTATCTGGAGCAATAATGAATCGCCACGGATATCAATGTCTTCATCAATTTCACTTTCCAGTTTTCTTTCCGGGAAACGGCTGTGAAAATCCTGCACGCAATTAGCGGTAAGCGAGGAGAAATTCAGGTCTTCTTTTAAAAATTTATAACCGCCCCCTTCCAGTTGCGAAGAGATAAGAATATTATTGGTGAGTGTATTCAGCCGGTTGGCCTCCTGCAGGGTGGCGTGGATAAGTTTCTGCTGTTTACCTTCTTCCAGTTTATGTTTCTGCAGTGTTTCTAAATTAAGCTTGGCTATAGCAATGGGTGTTTTTAATTCATGGGTGATGGCCATCATAAAATTTTGTTCCTGCTGTGCCATTTTTATTTGCCTTCTCACTGCGCGGTACACAAAAACAGCTCCAATTAAAATTACGAGTAAAAAAATAGATCCTTCACCAATAAATTGTGCGTTTTTTCTTTTTTCTTCGGCAGTTACCAGGTCAATCTTTTGCAGGTAGGCGGGGTCTTCGGCTTTTAATTCCATTAACTTATAAACGGCCATCTGGTGGCTCTGCTGCTGCAATGCTATAAACCACCATATTAATGCAGCAATAATGTACAGTAGTAAAAACCAGTAGACAATGGTAATCACAGCCAGTCTTTTCTTTTTGAGAATGTCCATAATCTAAAGAAAGTAAAAAAATTAAAGTTAAATGGTCTGATGTTCCCTGTATGGCAGACTGCCCTATTTTAATGGGAAATTTCTTCATTCGCCACTATATCAGTTAACCTGTATTTTGGCTGAAGCATTTTAAAAATCACGGATTCTTATACAGGGAAATTCTCCGGCATCCAGAACTTTAAACCTGAAACCGATTGGGAGTTATGCTTACCAAACAAAATAGCTACCGCGCCTTTTCTACCCTTATACCTGCATTTAATACATGCAGCAATGGGTCCTGCCGCATTACCTGCTCAAGTGTAAATTGATAATCGCCGCTTCTTCTAAAGATAGTGGCACCCTGTATAATAGGTATACGGTGCTCCCATATATCATCCATACCGGTACCCAGCCATCCCTGCGTATTGGTAGCAAGCCGCAGGTCTACCTGTTGCGTATAAGTTGTATCTGGTCCTTTACGGGTAACCTTCAACCAGATATTATTAAAACTATAAGCATCTGTATGGCGCAGCACCAGGTAAATATTGTAGGGTGCAAGCGTATCTTTAACAGTGAAAGTAAAACTGGGTTTATTGCCTGCTGCCCATTCCTGCTTTTTAAAAGCAATATTTTTTTCGAATATGCCTATTGAGTTGCATGCTGTTAACAGCAGGCTGCCAGCAACAACCAGGAGAATTATGATTTTTTGTAATGAATTCATTCAGTAAAAATAGTACAAGAAATAATTCAGACGCACTTAAATCCTCTTTAAAGGAGAAGACCTCCTCCCAACCCTTCTCCTTTGGAAAAGGAATGGGATGAGTTGAATCTCCGCCCCGCGTCTACAATGCATTCAGCACCTGTTCTTTTGCCTTTTCCAGTTCATCTTTCATCATTACCACGCATTTCTGTATGGTGGAATCATATGCCTTGGCACCCGTAGTATTAATTTCCCTTCCTATTTCCTGCAATATAAAAGATAGCTTTTTACCTTTTTCATCATTGTTTTCTTCCAGCAGGGCAATAAAATATTCGCAGTGATTTTTTAGTCTTACCTGTTCTTCGGTAATGTCTATCTTCTCTATATAATAAATAATTTCCTGCTCCAGCCTGTTGGCATCATAATTCTCCTTGCCCACATTTTCTTCCAGCATTTTAACCAGGCCTTCTTTTATTTTTATCTTGCGCTGGGGCTCCAGCTGTAAAACGGCTTCCTGTTGTTTTTGAATATTGCTGATGCGAAGCAATAAATCCTTTTCCAGTGATTTGCCTTCTTCCAGCCGGTGACTGTTGAGGTCTGCAATGGCTGCCTCAATTATTTTTGCGAATACCGCCCACTCCTCGCCTGTGAGGGTTTCTCCTGTGGGTGTAATTACTTCGGGTAGTTTTATGAGTGTGCTTAAGATAGCTGAAGGGTCGAGGCCTAGTTCTGCAGATAATGCCGCTATTGGTTTATAATATGCTTTCGCCAGCTCTGTATTTATGCTTACCGGTTTACTGGCGCCGCTTTCTTTAAGGTTAATACTGCAGTCTATACTGCCCCTGCCCAGTTGTTTGGATATTATTTTACGGATATCAAATTCAAAAGGTTTTAAAAATGCAGGCATCTTCAGCATTAGTTCAAACTGCTTACCGTTTAATGATTTGATGTCTATCAAAAAAGTTTTATCGCCCACAGCTTTTTCTGCCCTGCCAAACCCTGTCATTGATTTTAACATATAGCCTGTTTTTGAGCAAGGTAAAGTAATTAGTTTATAAATAATAGTGATAGTTAAAGGTTTGAAAAACCGGGTTATGCGCTCAGCGCGATCTTTTTACGGGCCGGATGGTATTTAAATTCATGATGCTTGCGGTAACATCATTCGTTCAGGATGGTATACAATTACAACTGATAACACCTTATAGTAATAACCGTGTTATCAAAAAAAATACCTGCAGGAATAAAAAATAATGAACCGGATTGCTGCTGAAGCATAAAAAAAAGCCCCCGATGAATCGGGGACTTTAATATTTGGATGGGTTAGTAAGTACCAGGAAATAAATTTCCTTACACAATATTAAAATATATTTTGCCGATTCAAAAAAAAAATTAGACAAATTTTATGCACATTTTGTTTTCCCCTGTGGATAATAGCAAGTCAAAAACGTGCAATTGCTAACCTCCAAAACAAGCGCCTGCGTTTTTTTATTGTGCATCTGCTTTACATAAAATAAAATACCTCTGCTGAAAGTGTTGCTGTTGCTATGTTACAGCCATTCATATTATTCTATCAAACAAAATATAACAACCTGTCCGTTCATACTATTCTCAAGATCAGTGTGAGTAACCGGGCATTTAAGTGGTTAAAAACGTTTCAAAAAAAAATCGTTAAAACCCCGGGATAATTGAAAAATCACCTTATTCCGCTAGCAAACCGGCCTTAATCGTTCTCATTCCATTTTCAGGACAGTATCAAATAAGTTCGCACTGGTAAAATATGACCGCATAATAATGCCTGTTTTATTTTTCATTATAGCATTAAAGGAATGGTACAAATAACAATTTATTACAAACAGGATCCTCATCTTGCTTTACTTTTGCCCAAACTCTATCGTATGCGTTTTCCATCTCCTGTATCTGTAAAATGGCTGGCTGAATTGTTGCAGGCCGAATTGCTGGGCAACAAAGACGGCCAGGCAACAGGCATTAATGAATTGCACAAAGTAGAAAAAGGTGATCTTGCTTTTGTAGATCATCCTAAATATTATACTGCCTGTATAAACTCCGCTGCAGATTTTATTATTATTAATACAGCAACAGAAACTATTCCGGCCGGTAAAGCGCTGCTGGTAGTTGATCAGCCATTTGAAGCCTACCTGAAAATTGTACGTCATTTCAGGCCATTTGAGAAAGCCATAAAATCTGTGAGCGACAGTGCGCAGATAGGAGAAGGAACATACATAGCACCCGGTTCATTTATCGGCAATCATGTTATCATAGGCAGCAACTGTATCATTCAGCCAAATGTTACCATTCTTGATCATTGCATCATCGGCAACAACGTATACCTGCAGTCAGGAACAGTGATTGGCGCTGATGCATTCTATTACAATGGCAAAAAAGATCGCGAACTATGGTACAGAAGAATGGAAAGCTGCGGAAGGGTAATTATTGAAGACTATGTAGAAATTGGTGCCAACTGCTCAATTGACCGCGGCGTTACACACGATACGCGCATTGGCAAAGGCACCAAGATGGATAACCTGATTCATATAGGACACGATACTGTAATTGGTAAAAATTGTTTATTTGCTGCACAGGTAATAGTAGGTGGCTGTGTTACCATTGAAGATGGTGTAACGCTATGGGGACAGGTTGTAGTAAATAAAACATTGACCATTGGCGCCAATGCTGTTTTACTAGGTAAAACAGGGGTGGTAGGAAATATAAAAGGCAATACTACATACTGGGGCACTCCTGCGCAGGAAGCAGGCATTGCCAAAAGAGAACTTATATGGATAAAAAGAATTCCCCAGCTATGGGAGAAAGTGATGAACCAGAAAGCGTGAGGCATGAGATGTCAGTCGTGAGTGCTTTCAAAGGATTGTAAATTATCTTAAAATGAAGTCTCATTGTTCACGCCTGACGTCTCACGGTGAGGGCACATAATCATACGGCAATTCATCTGCCAGCTTTTCCCAGCTCCAGTAACCAATATTGATCACATCGTTCTGATCATAAAAATAACCGTTCTGCTGAATTATAAATCCATCACTGATATCAAGTATACTTATCTGTGCTATTATAGAAGACGGCATTTTATTTTCCCTTAAATATTGAGGATCGGGCAATGCGTTTTTATAAATAATGCGCATCCTTCCATTGTAATTTATTTCCAGGTCGTTATTTTCTATTGTCTGGCAAAATGAAGTATCATAAGGATTTTCAATAGGGGTTGTTTTTAATGTTTTAGAAGTAGAATCAACTCTTTCCAGTGAAAAACCTTCCTTCTCCAAGTTGTGTGCATACCAGCTGCGCACAAAATGCAATCTCGAACCCTTGTACGCCTTTGCACGGTTCTGCTGCCACATTAGTTTTTGTTCATCTGTTCCGGGCAGTTCTTCATAAAAAGGAAAGCCGGTATATACACTGAAGCCCGGGCCATATTCATGTGCAAAAGAATCAAGCTGAAATTTTATTTTGTATCCCAGTGCCTCATTAATTATTATAAGATCTTCTTTTGCTTTTACTTTTAAACGGTTTGTTTTTTTCCGGAAATAAAATTGCAGTGCTTCCGGATTTTGAATTTTGGTCCGGCTTGCATTGATATCATTTCCTAAAAAGTTATCAGTAAAAAACTTACCGTATTTAGCCAGTCCATCCGGTACTTCATTGGTACCCACTACGGCAACCTCCTGCAAACTTTTATCTTTCTGCTTCATTACTATTGAAAGATTGGCTGCATGCGAATTACTGATTCTTATTACCTGTGTTTCATACCCCGTATAAGAAACGATCATATCATAACCACCACTGGGCAGATTGAGGTTAAATGCTCCTTCACTATTAGAGATAGTGCCCAATGTTGTATTCTGACAAAAAACAGATGCGCCATTCAATGGCAAACTGGTAGCAGAATCTGTTATTTTACCAGACGCAGTAAATTCCTGTTGCGCACATAAAGAAAAAGAGACAAAAGAAAAAAGCGTAAATAATAATTTTTTCATCAGAGAATAATTGAATGAAGAAATGGCTGATTTCGTGTTGCCAGTCCCAATCGTCCGGGAGGGTGATTTTATTGTACCCTGAGCGTAAAAAAATCACAAATCGCCTCAGGCCATCATAAAAAATATGTCTAAAGCAGTTCACTAAATCAAAAACGCTGCCGGATTACAAGTATTGCAAATAATGATTGCAGGCGTTTTTAATACATGCCTCCAGTGGCGTAAACGCAAACCCGGGTAATGCCTTAGAAACTTTGCTGTTATCAAAATAAGTAGCTGTTTGTGCTATGCGGGCGCTT
This sequence comes from Chitinophagaceae bacterium, assembly GCA_039915085.1. GTDB lineage: Bacteria > Bacteroidota > Bacteroidia > Chitinophagales > Chitinophagaceae > JACMLD01. Next base: position 976 of record JBDSOC010000280.1, on the reverse strand, counting down.
TCTTTTGTAAGCAGTGAAGGCTTCCCGGAAAACAAATTTTTAACTTTTTCTATACGCCAGGCGATTGCTGCAAGTGAAGGCGTAGCTTCTCTGTGCGGCTGTTTTTTTCCAAAAGCATCTGCCATACTGTTAAAAATTTTCCTGAACGGCCAGTTATCTCCATTGATAATGAACCGCTCGTTTTTAATATCACTTTCCATCAGCAATACAGTTGCCCTGGCCACATCTTCCACTGCAACAAATCCATTAATACCATTGCTGTACCATGGAAATTCATTGTACGCACTTTTAAAAATTGCGCAACTGGAATTGTTCCAGTCTCCATAACCCAAGATCGTGCTGGGGTTTACAATCACTGCGTTCAGGCCTTCGCCAATACCCCGCCATACTTCCATTTCGGCATTGTATTTACTGACAGCGTAATTGGTATTTATATTACTGGTTTCCCATTGTTTTTTTTCATTAACGGTTTCTCCATGGGTGGTTCTTCCCAGTGCGGCTACTGAACTTATGTGTACCAGCCGCCTGATATTTTTAAGGAGTGCTGCATTTACCACGTTGGCAGTTCCTTCTATATTGGTTTTAAACATGGCACGGTGCTGGCTGGAAACAAAAGACACCTTGGCAGCACAATGAATAACCGCGTCCATACCTTCCATGGCATCTTCCAGGATTGCAGTATCCAGCACATCGCCATTTATCCATTCTACGTTATTAAAAATATTGGCTGGTATAAAAAAAGGAAGTTGTTTGCTTCTGCGGATAGCCCTTATGCGATACCCTTTCTGCACCAGTTCTTTTATGATGTAGGCGCCCAGGAAACCTGTACCACCTGTAATGAGTATTTTAGCTATGGGATTGATGTATTAACTTTTAGGAGGGCGAAGTTAGTTATTTTGAAGGAGCTCTTAGCTTTAAGCTGTCAGGCCTTTAGCCATGCTCTGGTTACAACAGCCGGTTTTAAATTTATTACCCG
>JBDSOC010000023.1:0-7470 GCA_039915085.1 Chitinophagaceae bacterium | reverse complement strand
CAGTCACGTTGTACGGTAGCCGCATTTGCATGTTTGGTTGTGAAATGTAATTTGCTCATTGTTTTCTGTTTTTTGTGAAGGCTGCCGCTATCCCGGAAGCCATAATTTTTAGGACTGCGAAGGTAAGGGGCGGCATCAAAACAAACCAAGAAAAACAGGACTATTTTTACGAGACACCTTTATAATCTACTGATTTTCAATAAAAATTTTGACGAGTAAAATAATTACATCTTCGGTGCAAACATTAGAACGCAGATTTTCATGATTTTTATGATTGGAAAGATGATACCAAACAGGAGGAATGCCAAGGTACCAGCATTTATGCTATGGGCTTCATCGTTGCGTCGCAATCCTTTCATCGGCTGTACTGGTGGCGTCCGCTGTGGGTCTTTAAGGTAGGTCGCCCTTTCTTCCGGGCGGCTCACCTTGTATTCAGACCCATCCATACGGGGTGAGCTGCCTCGTTACTCCTGTTGCAAATCCCGAAATGCTGCGGCGACCCACCCTTGTTCATTTTCACGCAAATCATAACAATCCTAAAAATCTGCGTTCCATTTAAGGCAAGCGTCTTTATATTTAGCTTTCAAACAACATAATATATGCCTGTTCATAATCTGGGCCGCAGTGTTTTTGGCAATCCCGCCAATAACGGTAATGTAATGACCATTGAAGAAGCCCGCCGAATTTTACACGAATGGGTGCCCAACGAACGCCTCCGGCTGCACATGAAACAAGTGGCTGCAGTTATGAAAGCCTGGGCGATTGAAAAAGAAAACGCCGATGAAAAAACCGCTTTAAAATGGGAACTGGCTGGTTTACTACATGATGCTGACTGGGAAAAATACCCGGATGATCATTGCCGTATCATTATAGAAAAACTGGAGGCAATGAATATTGATCCTGAAATAATTCATTGCATTGCTTCGCACGGGCCAAAATATTTTGGCGTGGAGCCAGTGAACAAAATGGATAAAATGATTTATGCATTTGATGAGTTATCTGGTTTTATTCATGCATCTGCATTAATCCGGCCAACAAAATATGAAGGCATGGATACAAAAAGTGTTTTGAAGAAATTAAAAAACCTGGCCTTTGCCGCGCAGGTAAACAGGGAAGATATTACAGATGCTCTTTCGCGTATTGATGTGCCACTTGAAGAACTGATTGCATTTGTTATTGAGCACCAGAAAGATGTGGCCTGATAATTAAGAATTAATTTTTGATTTTTATCATGACAAGAAAAGAAAGATATGACTTCGTTATAAAATATTTCCAAAAGAACGCACCCGACGCCGAAACCGAACTGCTGTACGACGACCCTTTTCAATTACTGGTCTCCGTTATCTTATCTGCACAATGCACTGATAAGCGGGTAAACATGACCACTCCTCTCATCTTTGAACATTATCCGGATGCAGCAAGTATGTCCAAAGCAAGTTTTGATGAGCTGTTCCCGCTTATTAAAAGCATTTCATACCCCAACAATAAAACCAAACATTTGATAGGTATGGCCAATATGCTGGTAGCAGATTTTAACGGCACGGTACCCATGACCGTTGATGAACTGATAAAACTACCCGGGGTGGGCAGAAAAACAGCCAATGTAATTACCTCTGTTGTTGATCAACAACCCAATATGGCGGTGGATACGCATGTATTCCGTGTATCTGCAAGAATAGGCTTAACAGTAAATGCCAAAACACCGCTGGCAACTGAAAAACAATTAATACAATTTATTCCTTCTGAATTAATTCATAAAGCACATCACTGGCTCATTCTCCATGGCCGTTATATCTGTGTGGCACGCAATCCAAAATGCGACCAATGTGGTTTGCGGGCGGTTTGTAAATATTATCAGAAGAATATTCTGCCGCGCAAAATTATTACACCCATTAACCCCCTAACCTTCTAAAGGGAAAGTTTTGATGTAAGTAATAAGATTAAACAGTTATGCCGCAAACGTTTTCCCAGAGGGGCCTCAGAAAAAAGGTGTTAGAAATTTTATTGTGAAGTGTTAAGCAGCAAAAGCTGGCCTGGCTCTTTTCTACAGTTTATTATTAGCGGGATAAGCTTTCTTATTATAAAAGAATACCTGTTTATTAAACCCAATCCCATCACTGATCAAATCTGTCCTTCGGGGGCTAGGGGATTTCCTCCTCCAAAAAATGTCTTTTTCGCATCTCAGAAGGAGGTAAAAAACATGTGTTGATTTATTATAGCTGATCTATTAAGCATAATTTGTCGCAGTACGTAAACCTTATTTATGAAATGCACTTATTATGGCTGCCTGGTCATTGGCCAGCTTATTTGCTGTACGCTGCAAAGCCAGTTTTATTTTTCTTCCAATGGTAAAACTGAACCTGAATTATTATGGGAAATAGGAGGTGCTGCCGGCGTAATGAATTGCCTTACCGATATTGGAGGTAATAGCGGGGCAGGCAAAAAATTTATTAAGGATATTAACTGGAACCAAACACAATTGTGTGGCAGCTTATTTATAAGTGCTGCCTGGCAATCATTATATGCCATTCGCCTGCAAGCAACACTCGGCCAGATAACAGGCAGTGATGAAGTTTTAAAAACCAGTAACAATGCTGCCCGTAACCGTTATCTCCGCAATCTCAATTTCAGAACCAACATTATAGAACTGGCAGTAATGAGTGAATGGCACCTGTTGGCAATTATAAATAAAAACAGGGAGCCCCCATTGCTGTCTCCTTATCTCGCTGCGGGTATAGGATTTTTTAATTATAACCCACAGGCCCGGCTTAATAATATATGGATTGATCTTCGTCCATTGCATACAGAAGGACAGGGATTTAAAGAATACGGGCGGGCGGCATATACATCTGTAAGCTGGTGCATTCCGGCCGGGGTCGGTATTAAATATGATCCTTCCGGTCTTATAAATCTCCGGCTTGAACTATTGTATCGTTTTACAGGAACAGATTATATAGATGATGTAAGCAACAGGTATATAGATCCTTCCGTGTTCAAAAAATATTTATCGGCCACTGAATCTTCACTGGCCTCAAAATTAGCCGACCGCAGTGCGGAACTTACAGGCGGCATCAGCAACAATAGCAATGCCATACGCGGCAACCCGTCAAATAAAGATGCTTTTTTTTCAGGCATGCTTACAATAAGCATCGCGCTGGGACGTGTGCAACGCAAATAAGTTTATGTCAGGGCATCTTCCTGTTGCAAATACGGCTAATTTTGGCGCACAACCTTTGGCGCATGAGTGACTATTTTAACCTGACCGACTTTTTAATTCCCATCAACCTTGCTGAATTATCAGAAGATCAACTTTATCATGATGGACAGATTGGAAAATTAATTGACGTGTATGAAACAGATTTTCCAAAAATTTCAGATGCAGATATTATATTGGTAGGCTGCAATGAACAAAGGGGCAATGGAAAAATAAATAATGCTCAATTGATCTCAGCTGCCGATGCAGTAAGACGGCAATTATACCAGCTTTACTACTGGCACAAAGATTTGAAACTGGCGGACATTGGTAATATCAAAACCGGTGCTTCCCTGCAAGACAGTTATGCAGCCATTAAAACAGTGCTGAACGAACTATTAAATGAAAAGAAAACCATTATTTTCATTGGTGGTTCGCATGATCTTACACTGCCGCAGTATGAAGCATACAGCGCCAAAAAACAAATTATAGAAGTAAGTTGTGTAGATGCACTGATTGATTTAAATATCAGTTCTTCTTTGCGCAGCGATAATTTTTTAATGGAATTGCTTACCAGTGAACCTAATTTCATACGGCATTACAACCATATTGGCTTCCAGAGTTTTTATGTGCATCCCAATATGCTGGAGACCATGGACAAACTTCGTTTTGATTGCTACCGGGTGGGTAATGTAAAAGAAAGCATGGATGAAATGGAACCGGTAATCCGCAACTGCCAGATGCTGAGTTTTGATATTTCCGCTATCGCTCACGCTTATGCACCCGCCAATTCCATTTCTCCAAATGGGTTTAATGGTGAAGAAAGTTGCCTGCTGCTGCGCTATGCAGGTCTTAGCCCAAATACAACCAGTGTCGGTCTATACGGGTTTGATCCGGCAAAAGATAAAGACAATTTAACCGCAAAGCAGATCAGCCATATGATATGGTATTTACTGGATGGCCGCAGCCGCGGACGCCGTGAAGCAAAACTGGAAGACAAAGAATCGTTTAATGAATACCATATAGCTTTTGCAGAAGTACAAACCGTTTTCCTGCAAAGTAAAAAAACCGGCCGCTGGTGGATGCAATTGCCTGATAGTAAATTTATAGCCTGTTCATATAAAGATTATTTGCTGGCCGGCAGCAACGAAATACCCGAACGCTGGTTAAGGGCGCAGGAAAGAAGCTAACCTGATCTTTTAACCACAGAGGTAACGAAGGTTTGCACAGAGTAAAAGAGGTTTCATTTTTTTGCGCAGCGGTTACACACAACTCCAATACCTCTGTGAAAAATCCTCCTTTCCTCCGTGGTAAATTAATCCGTAAAAGCAGTCAGATTAAAGTTGACACCATGAAAAAAATAGCAAATTGCACCCTGACTATTTCAGGCAGTTTTATAATTTTTATTTTTAGCGCCTGTTCATTACAACAAAAAATAGGTGCATCAGCAAAACAAAATCTGTTAGACGCGCCTGATTTGAAATCAGCACATATTGGCATCAGCATTTATGAACCTGCCACTGGTAAATACTGGTACAATTATCAAAGTGATAAATTTTTTACGCCTGCTTCCAACACAAAAATCTTTAGTTGCTATGCAGGCATGAAATACCTGGGGGATAGTTTAACAGGTATTCGCTATACAGAAAACAACAGTGATATTTTCATACAGGCTGCAGGAGATCCCAGTTTGTTGCATCCCGGTTATAAAAACCAGCCGGTTATTAATTTTTTACGCCACACCAATAAAAATATTTATATCCTGAATAATAACTGGCAGGAAAATGCCTGGGGCACAGGCTGGTCATGGGATGATTATAATGATGATTATATGGCAGAGCGGAGTGCCCTGCCTGTATACGGCAATATTATAAAATTTGTTCAAACACAAACAATAGAAAAGATTGAAGAGCTAAGCAACAAACCACAAACCACTATTTACACGCAACCGGAAATTAACTGGAAACTGAATTTTAATTCGGATACCGGAAGCAGCAATTTTTTTGTAAAAAGAAATCTTAATGAAAATATTTTTACCATCACAGAAGGCAAGGAAAAAAACAAAGAAGTCGGTGTGCCTTTTGTAACAAATGGTATTTTATCAGCACTGGAATTATTAAAAGATACAGTTGGAAAACAAATCAGTACCACCAGTAAGTTCAATATTGCAGGCGCAGTGTTTAAAACAATTAAATCGCAACCTGCAGATTCATTGTTTAGTTCCATGATGCACCGCAGTGATAATTTTTTTGCTGAACAAACTTTATTAATGGTAAGTAACCAGTTACTGGGAACAATGAACGATGAAAAAATCATTGATACCCTGCTAAAAACAGATTTAAAGGATCTGCCGCAAAGACCCAACTGGGCTGATGGCAGCGGTCTCAGCCGGTTTAATTTATTTACGCCGCAGGATTTTGTATGGATACTGAATAAAATGAAAAACGAATTTCCCTGGAAACGCATCAGCACTATATTTCCTGCAGGTAATAAAGGCACGCTTACCAATTACTATATTACTGACAGCAGTTTTATTTATGCAAAAACAGGGTCGCTGACCGGCGTTATTGCACTGAGCGGTTACCTGACTACCAAAAAAAATAAAGCGCTTATTTTTTCTGTGCTGATAAACAATCACCAAACTACCGGCAGGGCCGTAAGGCGCGCAGTAGAAAAATATTTGCAGGGTATCAGGCAAAATTATTAGCCGGTCATTGCCGTTTCTGTAAGGCCGCAGATTAGATGAATACGCTATGAGTCAGCAGCTTACTTTTTTAGTTTTTCTTCCTCCAACCCTTTTACCCCCGCACACGTATCTATTAGCAGCAATGACCCGTTTTTCTGTTCCCTGGGTAACAGGTTTTTGTAATATTTCGTGGGCTCCGGCCGGTTTTTCGTTTCCCCCGTAGGTTTTCGGGGGATTTTTTATTGCCTGCCCCCAACCTTTGCTATACCAATACCGTAATATAAACGGGCTGAATTTTACTTAAAATACCCTGAAAAACAGGCACATAGAAAAAGGATATATTATCAGCAGCCTGTATCAGATAAGAAACTTATATACTAAGCCTGAACCGGCGTTTATAAGCGTGTAACTTTAACAGTATGATAAGCCGGAAACTGCAATAACAAACCAGGACTGCCGTTGAGAAAAGTATACAGTTTTTTTATCTGGCCGGAATAAAACCACGAACCATTGTCAGCAGAATGGATAGATAAGAGTGTGCTTGAAGGTTGCCTGAAAAACGACCGCAGGGCCCAGGAATTGTTCTACAAGCAATTCTATGGCCCCATGGTTAGTGTGTGCATGCGCTATACAAGAAATGAAGAAGATGCGCTGGAAGTATTGCACAACGGCTTTTTGAAAGTGTTTAAACACCTTGGCACCTATGATGCCGCTAAAGCATCACTGTATACCTGGATAAAAACAATTATGGTTAACAGTGCCATTGATTTTATCCGTTCAAGACAAAAATTCAAAAACCAGGTAGAGCTGAAAGAGAACCATGACATAGGAAGCACGGACAATGAAGCAATACAAAGAATGAGTTCCGCAGAAGTTTTACAGCTGGTACAAAAGCTGCCCGCTGCAACACAAACTGTTTTTAATTTATACGTGATAGAAGGATTTAACCACAGGGAAATAGGAGATATACTTGGCATCAGTGATGGCACCAGTAAATGGCACCTGAGTGAAGCCCGCAGACAATTAAAACAATTATTACTAACCATGCATGCAATACGATGAACCTGAGACAATCTTATGAGCAATTAATTGCCGATAAATTACGGCAGCTTCACCCCCCGGATGCAGATGCATCCTGGCAGCAGATGAAGCGCCTGCTGGATGATGATGAAGACACCAGGGTTGGTGGCCGCAAGCGCCCTCCCGGAAATAGTGGCTGGTGGCGCATTGGCATTTTAGCGATTGTGCTTTCAGCAAGTTTTTGGCTATATGTTGAAAAAACTCCGGCAGCCGGTGTCTCCTTATCAAAAAATAATACAGACGCAGCTGCGCAGGCTGATAACAAAACAGCCGAAACAAACAAAGCAATTAATTCCGCTAAAACTCAAACAGCACCTATTGATAATACCACTACACTGAATGATTCTAAAGTAAATACTTCCGCGGCAGACAAAACCATTACCAGCAATGCAACGGCTGATAAATCAATTGCAACAGTTGCGGTAAAAAATAAAATACTACCTGCCATTAAAACAACTGATGCAGGCAAGGCAACAACTATTGCACATAACCCACGGGCAACAACACTAAA
>JBDSOC010000136.1:0-12259 GCA_039915085.1 Chitinophagaceae bacterium | reverse complement strand
GGCGCATAGTACCAGAGATTGGTTCCTGAAAGACTAATAGAAATAGAACCAAATGGTGTTTTTGATAATAAACCGGTTGGAATGCTGTAAGACAAAGAAGCTTCCCTCAGCCTGATACAGGTAGCATCGAAAATAGCTGACTCATCGGCAGCGCCGTTGGTAATGCTGTTTCCGTAATAAGCCTGGGAAGAGGAGATTTGAATGTTATTGGGTTGCCCGTTTTCCAGAACGCCTGGCAAAATGTAAGAAGCGGCCCTGTCAAATTCAGTATCCTTTGTTACACCACGTCCAAGCAATGCACCTGCAGTTCCTGAAAACATATCACCACCCATCGTATAATCCCATTGCATTCTGAAGCTGATACCTTTGTAACTCAGGTTACTGATACCTGTCATTTTATACAAAGGATTTGGATCTCCGATTACTCCAATATCATTTGAGTTGATGTAGTTGCCATCTGTACCTACCAGGCGTTGACCTGATTTAGGATCACGCTGAAAATAATTAGCCATGATTACACCGAGGGGGTAACCATTTTTTGCAAATGTGCCTTCGTTGGAATAACCCGCTGTATTAACCTGTGCCAAATCGGATGGTATGTCAGATACCAAACTTTTATTTAACGTATACAATCCGTCGAGCGCCCATTTCCAGTCTTTGTTTTCAAAGACGGTAACGCCCAATTGTATTTCGATGCCCTTGTTGGTAACAGTGCCGGCGTTGATGCGCTGTGCTGTAAAACCAGTACTGGGATCAAGATCCCTTCTCAGGATCTGGTCACTGGCAATCCTTTTGTACAGGGTTAGATCAAGTGATACCTTATTGCCGAAAAATTTACCTTCTATACCTGCTTCCGTTTCTTTCAGCAACTCTGGTTTCAGGTTTGAGTTGGGCAACAGGTTGGGAATAGAATTAACATTGATGGCAGTACCGCTTGCGCTCACAAAATTCCTGGAAGAAATAAATAGCGAGGTACGTGTCTGGTAAGGAGGAGGAAAATTTGCACTGGTTGAGTAACCAACCCTTAATTTCAGGTAATTAATATTTTTATTATTCTGCAAGGCAGGAATAGCGGAAGTTGGAATGAAAGATAAAGCTGCGTTTGGATAGAAAATACTCCTGTTTTTGTCTTCCACGGTAGATTTCCAGCTATTACGGCCACCCAGGGTAAGAAACGTATAATCCTTGTATGCAAGCGTACCAGTGGCAAATGCACCCAGTACCAGCAACTCTTCTTTGTAATTAAGCGCCTTTCCGTTTTCACTGGTAGTAGTGTGGTTAATGAAATTTCCATGGTTCATTAATCCATATACCAACTGCTGAGTGCTGGTCGTACCTGTTTGCTCATAAAGATCCTGTCTTCTGTTCACGCCGGCGTCTGCATTGATACTGAAATTGCCTCCAAGGCTGTGGTTAAAGCTCAGCAACAAAGTGTGGTCCCAAATGGTATTGATACCAGTAGAGCCCCTTAAAATACCTGTTGGTGTAGCAACGCCGCCTTTATTTTGTGAATACTCCTGGTATTCACTGTAATTATCGTATCCAACGCGGTAAGTAAGATTGAGACCTTTTGCAATATCGTATTTGGTGCTTAACTGGCCGTATACCCTGTTTACCTTGTCTACTGTAAAAGCATTGTACAAAGTCCAGCGCGGGTTTTGAATACCATTGTCATTACGGTAGTATACCTGTGAATGATCAGATGGTTTTTCATAGGGGAGCCCCATCAGGTCTACCGCAGTTGGGGTATACAATACGTTTCCAAACACAGATGTATTTACGGGGTTGTTACCGTAGCTGTTACTGGTGGGCGGAGATTTTACATTGGTTCCTACATAGTTCATGGTACCGCTGATGGTAAACCGGTTGCTTAATTTAGCCGTGCCACCCACACCAAAATTATTTTTGATCAGTGAGTTTCCTGGTAAATATCCTTTTTCATCAGTATGGCTGTAATTCATATTATAATTTACTGCCCCTGCTGAACCACCCAGATTAACGGCGGTAGTGCTTGTGGTACCGGTTCTGAAAAAATTAGGTACGCTATTATGAAATTTGTATTCGTAAGGCAGCCCTTTATACTCCGGAAAATCTGCATTTAAAGCTGCTTTGTCATACGGATGTGTTAGCAGGACGGGGGGATTGGTGAATTTAGCTCCCCAGTTACTGAAGAAAAGAAGGCCAAGGCTCAGATCAAAACCACCACCGTAAGATGTATTGTATTCCGGCAGAATGGCTTTTGTTGCAAAAAGAGACTGTGATACGGTTATTTCTGTTTTCTTTTTTGCAGTTATTGTGCTGCCGTTTTTGGTGCTGACTAATATAACACCATTTCTACCCTGCTCTCCATACAATGTCACCGCGCTCAATCCTTTCAGAATGTTCACGCTTTCAATATTGTTTGGGTCAAGGTCCAGAAACCGGCTGGATGTCTGTGTGCCATAGGTAAAATCTGAATTAGAATTAGTACCGCTGTTAAAAGGAACCCCATCTACCACAAACAGCGGGTCAGATGTACCAGTAATGGTGCTGATACCCCTGATGTTAATATTTGTGCCACTACCGCTTAAACCACTTGTAGCCAACACATTAAGCCCCGGGGCCTTTCCACTGAGTATCCTGCCCAGATCAGCTTCAGGCCTTAACTCCAGGTCTTTTTTGCCTACAGTGGAAACCGCATAACCAAGTGCTTTTTTCTCCCTTTTTACTCCGAGGGCAGTTACTACCACTTCACTCAATGCTGTGTTGGAAGATGCCATTACAATGGTAAGTGTGGAACCAGCTGAAACCTGCTGTTTGTCGTATCCAATGCTGGAAATAATTAGTGTAGCACCCGGTTTGGAAGTCATTTTAAAAAGACCGTTTGCATCACTGGTTGTACCTTTTTTAGAACTTTTCTCCTGAATGGAAGCGCCGGCAATGGGTGTCCCCTTGTCATCGGAGACTTTACCGGAAACTTCAACAGTCTGTGAGCTAGCGGGATGGCAAAACAATGCCAGTCCAACTAAGCAGCTTAGTAGTTTTCTCATGTTGTTGTAATTTGGTTAAGAAGTATTTAAAGTTAAGTTAAAATGGATAAACGAAAAAAAAGAGTGATGAACGGTTGACTAGATACAAGAGCAATAAAAGCTGCTTTTTATTACAATTTTTTCCAAAGGCATTAACTCTAAAATTTATATTATAAATAGTAATAATATTTTACTTATTATAAAATAATTACACAATGTAAATTATTTACCCAGATTTATATATATATGATTATATATAATATAATAAACATTATGTGAAATATTTGTCTTTTATTTAGTTCTTTTTTTATAAAGTACCCAGGAAGTGATAACCTTTCTTTTTTTATTTTTTAATTGCCATGATCAAGATTTTCAGCAAGTTGTGTCAGCATGCTATTTATTACGGCTGTTAGAGAAGGCGGATAAAACAATTCGTAAGTATTTGATTTTAAACGATATATAGCCCATTCAATTAAATATGATTATAATAATGCCTAACCGAAAAGTTATTCACAGGACAAAAAAATAATTTTGTAGTGTGGCGCATATTTGTAATTTAGTGCAAGAATTTAATGGGTTAGTAAGTAAAGGGCCAGTAGTAATACTGGCCCTTTTACTTTTTATGAACCAGTCTTTTGCATTATAATCTTCTTGCGCTTCTTCCTCTATTTATCTTACCCGGAAATATATTTGTATTTATATATTCATCTTTAATTTTCATTTTTAATGAAGCATGTTGCAATTGCTGTATCAGGTCTTTTAGTGAGGCGTATAAAATTATACATCATTTTACTTTTGCATTGTTCACGCATCGCTTCATCGCTATTTTGTTATTACCCGTATTAATCTGATCCTGTTGGTTCTTATCTTTAATAAATGAGTAAAGTAAAAACGGCTTTCTTTTGTCAGAATTGTGGATATGAAAGTGCTAAATGGTCAGGTAAATGTCCTTCATGCAATGAATGGAATACGTTTGCGGAAGAAATCATTCAAAAAGAAAATACCAAAACAGCCAATCATAACTGGAATGATTACAGTGAAGAAAAAAGTGAGCGTACCGTTTTATTAAAAAATATTAAAAGCAGTGAAGAAAAACGGATTGTTACAGGTGACGCAGAACTCAACAGGGTATTGGGTGGTGGTATTGTTCCCGGAAGTATTGTATTGGTAGCCGGTGAGCCGGGTATTGGTAAATCAACACTTTTTCTCCAGGTAGGTTTACAATTAAAAGATATTGTTACATTATATATAAGTGGTGAAGAAAGTGCACAACAAATTAAAATGCGCGCTAACCGGCTTACTGCAAAAAATGATAATTTTTACCTGCTTACAGAAACCAATACACAAACCATTTTCCAGGAAATAAAAAAACTGAAACCCCAGCTGGTAATTGTTGACTCCGTACAAACACTGCATACACCATATATAGAATCATCACCGGGAAGTATTTCACAGATACGTGAAAGTGCAGCAGAGCTGCAGCGTTTTGCCAAAGAAACCAATACACCTGTTTTTTTGATTGGTCATATTACCAAAGACGGAAATATTGCAGGGCCAAAAATACTGGAGCACATGGTAGATACTGTATTGCAGTTTGAAGGTGATCATCATTATGCCTATCGTATTTTAAGAACAATAAAAAACAGGTTTGGTGGTACAGCAGAACTGGGTATATATGAAATGAGTAGCGATGGTATGCGTGGCGTAATTAATCCGAGCGAAATACTGATTACCCAAAAAGAAGATCAGTTAAGCGGTATAGCCATAGCTGCTGCTATAGAAGGTATGCGCCCTTTACTAATAGAGGTACAGGCGCTGGTTACGCAATCTGTTTACGGTACACCACAGCGTACTGTAAGTGGTTTTGATTTGAGACGGCTTCAGTTACTATTGGCTGTACTGGAGAAAAGAGGCGGCTTTCATTTCGGTGTAAAAGATGTTTTTTTAAATATAGCAGGCGGCTTTAAAATTGAAGACCCTTCCATTGAACTTGCCGTGCTGTGTGCACTGCTGAGTTCTTATGATGATACCAATGTGCCAATGAATATTTGTTTTGCAGGCGAAGTAGGATTAAGTGGCGAAATAAGAGCTGTTAACCGGATAGAGCAACGCATTGCAGAAGCTGAGAAACTCGGCTTTGAAAAAATTATTGTATCCAAATACAACCAGAAAGGACTTTCCAAGCAAAAAGTTAACATAGAAATTGTAACCGTTGGCAAGGTAGATGAAGTATACACTTTGTTGTTTTAAAAAAAATGATGCTGCTAAAAACCATATGGAACGATTTTTCTCATTTATTTTTCCCGCATGTATGTGCAGGATGCAATACAGACAACCTCAGCATGCAATCGCCTTTATGTATTCAGTGCATAAACCAGTTGCCGCTTACTAATTTTCATTTTCATGCAAATAATCCTGTAGAAAAACATTTCTGGGGAAGAATACCAGTTACGGGCGCTACTTCTCTTTGCCATTTTACAACCGGCTCACTGATACAACACTTATTACACCAGCTTAAATACAAAGGCAATAAAGAAGCAGGTTATTTTCTTGGAAAAATAATGGGTAATGCGTTGAATGCATCTAACCGCTTCCGGGATGTTGATGTACTTATACCGCTGCCTTTATATGCAGAAAGACAAAAAAAACGTGGTTATAACCAGTCGGCTGTTTTATGCGATGGCATGGCCGGAATAATGCAACGGCCGGTTAATACTTCTGTAGTTACCCGTTTGTCTGCTACTGAAACACAAACCCGCAAAACCCGTATTGAAAGATGGAAAAATATGGAAGGAAAATTTGAACTGGTGCAGCCCGAAGCTATTGCAGGCAAGCATGTGTTGCTGGTAGATGATGTGGTAACCACAGGCGCTACACTGGAAGCCTGCGGACACGAATTATTAAAAGCGGAAGGCGTAAAACTGAGTATTGCCACACTTGCATATACTGTTTAATTAAAAAAAGCGTTTAACAGGGACTTAGTATTTTTGAAACCGCATGAAGCAAGCCCTTATTTATACATGTATATTATTTTTTATTTTATTTTACGGATGTAAGAAGGATACTTTTATTACCAGTAAAGATGCCCTGGTTCTTTTAAGCACCGATACACTGCGTTTTGATACCGTATTTACTACTACCGGCTCGGTTACACAAATATTTAAAATAAAAAATGGGAATAACCAGAAGCTAAAAATAGATAATATTACCCTGAAGGGTGGCACAGCTTCCGTATTTAAGATAAATGCAGATGGCATTTCGGGGCCGGCTATAAACAATATTGAGTTAGATGCAAATGACAGCATTTTTGTTTTTGTAACTGTTAGTATCAATCCTTCACTGAACACCAGGCCCTTTATTATCAGGGACAGTATTGGTATTGAAAGCAATGGCAACAACCATTTTATTCAATTGGAAGCCTGGGGACAGAATGCCCATTTTCTGCGCAACCAGAAAATTACCGGTAATACCGTCTGGACAAATGATCTTCCTTATATCATTCTTGGTAGTTTGCAGGTAGATACCACTGCTACACTTACCATTCAGAAAGGTTGTAAGGTATACCTGCATGCAGATGCTCCACTCATGGTAGACGGCTCTTTACAGGTTAACGGAGAAAAATATGACAGTACCAGGGTGTATTTTAACACTGACAGACTGGATTATCCATATAATGAATATCCGGCAGGGTGGCCAGGCATTTATTTCAGGGGTACCAGTAAAAATAATATTTTGAATTATGCTGTTGTACGTAATGCTTACCAGGGTATTGTAGCGCAAGAGCCCTCATTAAATGCCAACCCAAAGCTTATCCTTAATCAATGTATCATTGATAATATTTATGATGTGGGACTGTATGGTATCCGGACATCTATAAATGCTGTCAACTGCCTTATCAGCAACTGCGGAAAAAATGTGCAGTTGGTATATGGGGGTAATTACCAGTTTATTCACTGCAGCATGGCCACTGTTGGCAACAATTATATTACTCATAAAGACCCGGTACTGTTTATCAGCAATTACGTGCAGGCGGGGGGTAATGTGTATACTGATAACATGTCTGCTCTTTTCAAAAATTGTATTATGTGGGCAGAAAATGGAACTGCTGAAAACGAAGTGGCTACTTCTAAACAGGGCAGCGGTACATTTGATGTTAATTTTACCAATTGCCTCTGGAAAGTAAAAAACATTCCCTTAAATACTACCATTGCCAATATTATTAATAACCAGAACCCGGTTTTTGACAGCATCAATGTATCGAAGAATTACTTCAATTTCCGTTTAAAAGAAGGCTCTCCCGCCATTAACGCAGGTGGTTTGGGTTCAAATATCCTGGTTGATTTAGACGGTAACCAGAGGCCTGTGGGCCTGCCTGACCTGGGCGCTTATGAAAAGCAATAACTATTTTGTTTTAATTAAGTTGGCAAAAAATTAATTAATTAAATTTAACTGTCAACCATATTTGCATCATATTTGTTGATGTTTCTTTACATTTCAAACAAATAAAATAATCTACCATGTTACGTATTGCTCTACTGGCATTAACTTTTGCCGCATTTACCAGCATTTATGACTTTAAAGTTACCGGTCTTGATGGCAACGCCATTAATCTTTCACAATATAAAGGCAAGAAGATCCTGATTGTAAATACAGCTTCCAAATGTGGTAATACGCCGCAGTATGAAACGCTGGAAAAATTATACGAAGCACACAAAGACAAATTGGTGATCATTGGTTTTCCGGCCAATAATTTTCATGAACAGGAACCAGGCACAAACACTGAAATCCAGGAATTCTGCAAGAAAAATTATGGCGTAAGTTTCCCTATGTCAGAAAAGGTATCTGTAAAAGGCGATGATATTGCCCCATTGTTTAAATACCTGGTGGAAGAAGCTGATAAAATGGGTGTCAAGGATCCTATCAAATGGAATTTTACCAAATTCCTGGTGGATGAAAACGGGAAATTAGTTACGGTTATTGATAATAAGGTAAAAGGCCAGGAATTAACTGATGCAGTAACAAAATATTTAAACTAAAGGTTTTTTAACTGATAAATTCAGGGCTCCCTCAGATTGGGGCAGCCTTTTTAATCGTCAAAAAAACAGTTTATCCTTCAAAAAAGGCCTTTCATCTGGTATATGGCTGCTTTACACGAAATCATTTAAAACTCAGACTTTAAATAAAGAGATTTGTCCTGTCAAATTCAAACTGGACATTGAATTTAACGAGGTTGTAATCTTACCGTCAATATGGGTGTAACCCCAATCGTAGTTTTTAAAATACAAGCCGCTCTTTAGGGCGGTTTTATTTTTATTTCCATGTAAAAATTGCCGAAAAATGGCGAAAGCGCTACCTGCAGTAAACATAAATACCTGCCTGGTAATTGACAATAATGGGTTAAAGCAATTGCTGGTCGGCCAAAATCCTGTGTTTATCGAAACAAAGGCCGTTCTGCCCGAAAAAATGCGAACTACGGATATTAAATGAAGAGCTTTATGTTATCAAATTCAAACTGGACATTGAATTTAATGAGGTTGTAATCTTACCGTCAATATGGGTGTAACCCACATCGTACCCTTTGTAAATAAGCCGCTCTTTTGAGCGGTTTTTTTGCTCTCTTTTAAGACTCCGGTACTTACTATATACTTGTTTGTTTTAAACAAAATATATCGCTGTTGCATGCCAGTAATAACTATACAAAAATCATAATCGCACAATACCCGACATTCATCGAAGCAAAGACTCTTCTGCCCGAAAAAATGCGAACAACGGGTGTTAAATGAAGAGCTTTATGTTATCAAATTCATACTGGACAATGAATTTAATGAGGTTGTAAATCTTCAGTCAATCAAAGGTTTCCATTGAAGCCGGATTACCTTTAATATTAACCGTTCTCTTGTGAGGCGGTTTTTATTTTTTAAGACACTACTACTTGTTGGCAATACACTTATACCATCCCTGTTTTACCGCCTTAAACATGATTTTTCCCCTTCTGTTTATTCTTTATATTTGAAACTTTAAAATAAGACTATGAAATTTCTGGCTGGCAGTTGCCTTTTATTACTATGTATGATTAAAGGCAGTAATCTTTTTGCACAGAAGGAAGACAATGAATTTAAAAAAAGCGATTTTTACAAGGCTATAGCAGGTAAAAATGAAGATGCTATTAATAAACAGCTGGACTTACTAAAAACATCTTTCATTAAGGAAAAAAATGCATATGAAGGTGCCCTTTTAATGAAAAAGGCAGGTATTGCAGGTGGCCCCAAAAAAAAATTGAATTTGTTTAAGGAAGGCCATAAAAAACTGGAAGGCGATTTAAAAAAAGACAGTTCCAATGTTGAGTTTCGTTTTCTACGCCTTATGATACAGGAACATGCGCCCGGCATACTGGGATATAAAGGAGAATTGGAAAAGGATAAATTGTATATAAAGAATAACTTTAAAAAATTGCCGCCAGTTGCACAGCAAGCAGTTATTAATTATAGTAAAGAATCAAAAATTCTAAAACCGTCAGATTTGTAATTTCGTTCTATGAATAAAAGGATTCTGGTTATTTATTTTTCTCAGTCCGGTCAATTAAGCGACATTGTTGAAAACTTTATATCACCACTGGTAAAAGCAGGGCATAGTGTTGAGAAGGTTCGCGTTCAGCCAGCAGAACCGTATCCGTTTCCGTGGACAAGCAAAACGTTTTTTGCCCAGATGCCAGCTTGCGTTTTACAGCAACCTGCCGGGCTCCGGGAATTTGAGTTAAAAAGCCAATCTTACGATTTGATTGTATTGGGCTACCAGGCCTGGTTTCTTTCACCCAGTATTCCGGTAAATTCTATTCTGCAGCATCCGTCTGTAAGGGCTATTCTTAATAATACACCCGTAATAACCATCACCGGGGCGAGAAACATGTGGATTAGCGCCATGGAGGATGTGAAAAAAATATTAAAAAATGCTAATGCCAGACTGGTAGGCAATATTGCGTTGGTTGACAAGCATCACAATTTTGTAAGTTTCGTAACCATCCTCTATTGGATGTTTACCGGAAAAAAAGACAAGTACCTGAATTTATTTCCGGTACCGGGGGTAAATGACAATGACATTAAGCACACAGCTGTATTTGGTGCCACGGTTGATAAATACCTGCAGGCAGAAAACTGGGACGGACTACAGCACGAACTGGTACAACAAAAAGCAGTAGATATCAGGTACCGCCTCATGTTTATTGAGTCCAAAGCAAAACGCATATTTGGTCTTTGGGCAGCATTCATTGTTAAGAGAAAAAAAAGAACTCCCTGGCTTGTTGCATTCAAATATTATCTTTTAATTGCATTATTTATAGCGGCACCTCTTATCCTCACAGTAGATGCTATTTTTTTTAAACCATTTTTATCAAAACGTATAAAGAAACAAAAACAATATTATTCAGACGTCAAATAATCTCGTACACATGTCGCTTAACCCGGTTTATATTATCAACACCTCTGTATTTTTTCCAAATGATCCTGTGTCCAATGATGAAATGGAGGAGTTTCTCGGGTACATTGACAACAAGCCCTCTAAATCAAAGAGAATCGTTTTAAGAAATAATGGCATCAAGAACAGGTTTTATGCACTGGCAAAGGGCGGTAAAATCACGCATACCAATGCCGGGATGACGGCTAATGCAGTAAGATCTTTATTTAAAGATGACAGTGAAGGATTGAAGAAAATTGAATTGCTTTCCTGTGGTACGTCTTCACCAGACCAGATGATGCCTTCACACGGTGTTATGGTACATGGCCTGCTACCAGAAGCAAGGGCAATAGAGGTAGTGTCACCTTCGGGTGTCTGCTGTGCAGGCATGCATGCGTTCAAATACGCCTGGCTGGCCATCAAAGCGGGAGATGTACACAAAGCAGTGGCTACCGGATCAGAAAGAATGTCTGCTTCCCTTGTATCATCAGTTTTTGAAGATGAAGCACAAAAATTAAAGTCGCTGGAAGCCAATCCCTATATCGGTTTCGAAAAAGAATTCCTGCGGTGGATGTTATCAGACGGCGCCGCTGCATTCCTAATGAGCAACAAGCCAAATGAAACTGGTTTAAGCCTCCGGGTAGAATGGATAGAAGGGGTTTCTTATGCAAACGAAAAGGAAACCTGCATGTATATGGGTGCAGATAAACTTGAGGACGGCACACTAAAAAGCTACCTGGATTATACACCTGAAGAGATTTCCTCCAAATCATTGTTTAGCATCAAACAGGATGTAAAGTTACTGAGTGAAAATATAGTACCACTTGGCGGTACCGGCCTCAAAGCTGCGCTGGACAAACATGGCGTTAAGTCAGAAGAAGTGGATTATTTTCTTCCGCATATGTCGAGCGAATTTTTTAAAGATAAAATTTTTAAACGGCTGATCGAAAATGAGACCGCAATCCCATACGAAAAATGGTTTGTTAACCTGACTACGGTGGGTAATGTTGGCGCCGCGTCATCTTACCTGATGGTTAACGAACTTTTTCATAGCGGCAAACTAAAAAAAGGCGATAAGCTGCTTTTGCTGGTTCCCGAAAGTGGGCGGTTTTCTTATATGTATAGTTTACTGACTGTTTGCTAACCTGGCATTTTCGCTATATTTAGATTGGGTTGCTATTGCACAGTATTATCTCATCCTGGAACCCCGCAAGCTTAAATATATGCATTATGAAAAAAGAAGATATACCCCAGCACGATGGTGCGCTGAATAAGCTGACAAGGGAAGTAGTATATGCGGTTGACAATAATGGCGCGTACACAACAGCACTCAGCACCGGTTGGGAGATAAAGGCTACTGCGCTTGATGTTGCCTGGCAGGATATTGAACAGCGGATTGCTGCAGCCAGGCAAAAAGTAATGAATAAAGAAGCAAGCCCCCTGCTTTTTTTTATGGAACTCCGCCTGATGGATACCGGTATACTAAGTGCGTATACAGGCTTCTGGAAATGGCAGGTAAAACGTCATCTTAAACCGGCTGTCTTTAATAAACTATCTGATAAAAAATTACAAAAATACACAGAAGCATTTAATGTTAGTGTAACAGAACTTAAAACAATGGAAGTGCATGAAGGTTAATTTTGAACACTTACAGGCTGCGCATTGCGAGAATGGGGTAACTACCAACCTGCTGAAAACAATTGGTATAAGAAATATGACAGAGCCGATGGTCTTTGGTATAGGGTCAGGACTTTTTTTTATTTATATACCACTTTTAAAAATCAATAATGGTCCGGCTATTG
>JBDSOC010000134.1:0-7197 GCA_039915085.1 Chitinophagaceae bacterium | reverse complement strand
GAACTCGGCTACCTGGGTGCAACTACAGGTTATAACGGTCCAATACTTTTTCAGAGTATGTGGAGCCAGATTTTTGCCTCTGCTATTTTCCCCGGTTATTATAGCGGTGGAGATAAATATGTGGTAGGAGGAAGTTTTCTTTCTTACCAGGGACGTACCTGGGATGCAGGTTACCAGGCTGCTAACTATTTTCGTGAAATTCAAAATTTAACCAAAGGCAACGCTGCCCTTAGTAATCTCAGTGGTGCTGCTGTTATTGGTGAAGTATTGAATATTGAAGCCATCACAGATACTTACGGCGATGTGCCTTATTCACAGGCTTTACAGGCAAAAACTGGCTTGTCTCTGCCTGTATACGACAAACAACAGGATGTTTATACTGCTATGCTGGCTAAACTGGATAGCGTAATACCTACACTGGATGCAGCCAAAGCAAAACCAACCAATGATATATTGCCGTACAAAGGAGATATAGCACAATGGAAAAAATTTGGTTATTCACTGATGCTGCGTATGGCAATGCGCCTGACCAAAGCGGATATAGTCAATGCGAAGAAATATGCAGAAAAAGCTTTTACAGGTGGTGTATTTGCCAGCAATGCCGATAACGCCTATATCACTTATAACAATACCAATGGTTATAATAATGCTAATTCAGCTGCTTTAACAACAGGACAGGATTATTCTGAAGTTAAATGGGGAAAAGTGCTGATCGATTACCTGAAAGTAACAGCAGATCCAAGATTGAGTGTTATTTCAGAAGTACCGCAGCCGGGCGTTGCCAATGCAGCCAAACAAAACCTGGCTGGTATTAGCACAGCAGCGCTTCAGATGGGTATGCCCAACGGATATGATCAGAATGGCGGTGCTACAAGTATAACTACAGCGCCTGGTTATCCCGGTCCAACAGGTACAGGTGCTGATGCAAACGCTACAGGTGCTTACTCCCGGCCAACAACAGCCGTATATCTTTCTCTAAGTGCACCTGCATTTATATTAACCTATGCACAAACTGAATTTCTGCTGGCAGAAGCTGCAGTAAGGGGTTGGGCGGTGGGCGCATCTGCGTCTGTCCATTATGCCAACGCACTTTCCGCATCCATACAAACCTATGGTCAGATAAATGCAGTGGGAGCTATCAGTGCAGCAACTGCAAATGTATATGCAGCTGCTAACCCGCTTGATGTAAGCACAACAGCAAATTCCTTAAAACAAATCAATACAGAGTACTGGATTCTTACCGGTACTATCTTTGATTTCAGCGAAGCATGGAGCAACTGGAGAAGATCTGGTTATCCTGTTTTAGCGCCGGTTAATTATACTGGTAATTTCACCGCAGGTACTATACCAAGAAGACAATCTTATCCAACGGGTGAGTCTTCTTCTAACCCGGCAAACTACAAAACTGCTGCCGCAACTATTACCGGCGGAGATTTGTATTCAGGCCGTGTTTGGTGGGATAAATAATTACTGATATCATAATTTAAATACAGGGCTATCCGCCAGGATGGCCCTTTTTTATTGGGCACGTACCAGCAATATCAAATATGATTATGCTACGCATGTTTTACTTAGTTTTAGGATTCAAATTATCCATCACTATTATATGCCAACTATTATGAAACAATTGACTGCTGCCCTTCTCTGCTTGTTTTTATTCACAGGTATTTTTTCACAGGAATACACACCAGCACCTGAAAATATAAAAGCCCGTGAATGGTTTAATGATGCACGTTTCGGACTTTTTATACATTGGGGCCCATTTAGTATACCCGGATCCGGAGAATGGGTAATGAATGAGCGCGGTATTACTGTAAAAAATTATACACGGCTCATGGATTTTTTTAATCCCATTGAATTTAATGCCGAACAATGGGTAAGCATGGCAAAGAATGCCGGCATAAAATACATCACGCTCATTACACGTCACCACGATGGATTCAGTATGTGGAATACCCAATACAGCGATTTCAATATTATGAATACCCCGTATAAAAAAGACATTGTAAAAATGATGGCAGATGAATGCCACAGGCAGGGCATCAAACTATATTTGTATTATTCATTGCTGGATTGGCGGCGGGAAGACTACCCACATGAAACAGGACGTACGGGGCAAAAATCAGGAAGAACAGGCAAAGGAGATTATTCCAGTTACCTGCAGTTTATGAAAAACCAGCTAACAGAACTGTTAACCAATTATGGAGAAATTGGTGGTATCTGGTTTGATGGTCACTGGGATCAGACTGCACCGGAAGGCCAAAAAGATCGTTCATCAAGAATCAACTGGCATTATGATGAAATATATGGTTTGATTCACAAATTGCAACCGCAGTGTATGATTGGCAACAACCATCACCTTACACCTTTTGCCGGCGAAGATTTTCAAATGTTTGAAAGAGATCTGCCGGGCGAAAATAAATCTGGTCTTAGCTTCCAGGAAGCATCCCTCAAACTTCCGCTGGAAACCTGTGAAACAATGAACGGGTCATGGGGATTTAATATTACCGATACCAATTATAAGTCAGCCAAAAAAGTAATTCATTATTTAATTAATGCCGCTGGCCGTAATGCCAATTTGTTGCTGAACGTGGGACCCATGCCTAACGGTAAAATACAACCTGAATTTACTGACACATTACATGCAGCGGGCGTATGGTTGCGGCAATATGGCCAAACAATTTACGGTACCACAGGCAACCTGGTCGCCCCGCAAAAATGGGGCGTTGTTACAGGTAAGGGCAAAACTTATTATGCTCATCTGATCAATAAAACAGACAGTTCATCTGTTTTTATTCCGCTGACAAAAGAAAAAATAATGTCTGTTTCTGTTTTTCCCGGGAAAGAAAAAATTAAATTTAAACAACAACCGGATGGCGTAACGGTGTTTTTAGATACTGTAATGACAGACGATATTGATACAATCATTCAGCTGGATCTTAAATAGTGTTGCAGATCACCAAACAAGAGTGATGGTGAGAATGCCGGGCGAAGAGGTATCCCTGATTGCCATCAAAAGACAAAAAATCCGGTAAAAGTATTTTCTTATTCAACAACAACGATATGCTATTGCAATTAAAGAACAGCTTGTATAAAACATTTCTTTTGTTAGCCATACTGCTGGCAGATCATTTTGGAACCATCGCCCAGCAAATATCTGTTCCGATAGAATCACACAACAATGCTATCCTGTTGCAAACCGATAAAGACAACCGGCTGCGAATGATCTATAGTGGCGCTGTGCTTGCTGATAAAAACGAGTATAACAAAGTGGCAGCACAGTATGATTTAAAGGATGGCAATGAAGCCGGCATTTATAACAACGCCTACAGCACCGCAGGCACTTATAGTCTTACTGAGCCGGCCATGCAGGTTACACATGCTGATGGCAATGCCTCGCTCGATTTGAAATATGTAAGTCATGAAGTAAAAAACATTGACGCAAACACCACACTTACCAGTATTTTGTTGCAGGATGGTGTATATCCTTTTAAAGTAACACTGTTTTATAAAGTATGGAAGAATGAGAATGTTACAGAGCAATGGGCCGAAATAACGCATAATGAAAAGCAGGCAGTAGTATTACAAAAATTCGCGTCAGCAAATCTATATTTTGCCAATAAAGATTTTTACCTGACTACTTTCCAGGGACAATATGCGCGAGAAATGCAACCCGCAGAAATGCACCTGGAACAGGGAATGCGCAGCATTGACTCCAAACTTGGTACCCGTACCATGCTGATTCAAAGTCCCAATTTCATTGTAAGTTTTGGAAAACCCGCGTCTGAAACAGAAGGCGATGTTATGCTTGGACAACTTGCATGGAGCGGTAATTTCAAACTGGAATTTGAAGTAGATTCTTACCACAACCTCCGGCTTATTGCGGGTATAAATCCATTCGCTTCAGCTTATACATTGCAACCGGGTAAAGTTTTTAAAACACCTTCGCTTATCTATACATTTTCTAGTCATGGTAAGGGAGAAGCCAGCCGCAACCTGCACGACTGGGCGCGTAAATACCGTGTACTGGATGGCATGGGTGAAAGACTTACTTTATTAAACAACTGGGAAGCTACTTATTTTGATTTCGATGAAAATAAAATTACATCATTGTTTAAAGGTGCGGCCAAACTGGGTGTTGATATGTTTTTGCTCGATGATGGATGGTTCGGAAATAAGTATCCAAGAAATGGTGATCAGTCTGGCCTGGGCGACTGGCAGGAGAATGTAAAAAAATTACCGCACGGACTAGGTTACCTTGTTAAGGAAGCACAAAAAGAAAACATTAAATTTGGTATCTGGATAGAGCCGGAGATGGTAAATCCCAAAAGTGAATTGTATGAAAAACATCCTGATTGGGTTATAAAGCAACCAGAACGGCCAGAGATATATTTTCGCAACCAGCTTGTACTTGATTTGAGTAACCCGCAGGTACAGCATTTTGTATATAATATTGTTGATAGTCTTTTTATAAAAAATCCAGGGCTGGCATTTATAAAATGGGATTGCAATGCGCCTGTTTTCAATTCATATTCTGCTTTTCTGCAAAAACAAAAACTGCCGCAATCTCACCTGGCTGTAGAATATGTAAGAGGGTTGTACAGTGTGTTGGAAAAAATAAGAATTAAATATCCCGCAATACCAATGATGCTTTGCTCTGGTGGTGGTGGCAGGGGAGACTATGAGATGCTGAAATACTTTACTGAGTTTTGGCCCAGTGATGATACGGAACCAGTGGAAAGAATCTTTATGCAATGGGACTATTCTTATTTCTTTCCTTCTGTTACTACGGATAACCATGTAACAGATTGGGGAAAACAACCCATAAAATTCAGGGTAGATGTAGCCAGTATGGGCAAATTAGGATTTGATATTGTAGCCAATAACCTGAATGAAAAAGACATGATCTTTTGCCAGCAGGCAGTAAAAAATTATAATTCATTTAAACATACGGTGTGGCAGGGAGACTTATACCGTTTACTTAATCCGCATGAAAACAAACTGGCTTCACTGGTATATGTAAAAAAAGATCAAAGTCATGCCATCATGTTTAACCTGCTTGTTAACACACGGGTTGTCATAACCGCAACAGAATTGCCAGTTCAGTTAGCAGGTCTTGATCCCGTTAAAAAATACAGTGTAAAAGAAATTAATTTATACCCGGGTACCAGTTCACCAATCGGCGAAAACATTTATTCGGGTGATTTTTTGATGAAGGTGGGCATCAACCCATACGTTACCGGCAGGCGCCAGAGCGTGGTGCTTGAAATAACGGAAGTAAAATAAATTCGTCAGAAAAGGAGAATAATAAGTATTCCGGAAAGCAATTGTTTTCCAGCTTTGTGCACATATTATCTTTTCTCCTTTGTGTATTAATGACTTATTTTTGCCGGATTAAAGAGAACATATATGGCTGAAAAAATAGTTGAATTACAGCATGTAAATATTTACCAGGGAAGTAACCTTATATTGCAGGATGTAAATATCAGTATAGAAAAAGGGGAGTTTGTTTACCTTGTTGGTAAGACTGGTACCGGCAAGTCAAGTTTATTAAAGACCCTGTACGGGGATCTTGCTTTAACACAGGGAGATGGTACCATTGCCGGGTTCAATCTTAAAGACATGGACTGGAAGAAAGTGCCTTTTCTCAGAAGAAACCTGGGAGTAGTATTCCAGGACTTTCAATTGCTTACGGATCGCAACGTAAATAATAACCTCAAATTTGTTTTAAAAGCAACCGGCTGGAAAGATGAAAGATTAATGGATGAAAAAATTTCAGATGTGCTTGACAAAGTAGGGCTTAAATCAAAAGGATTTAAAATGCCTTTTGAAATGAGCGGTGGCGAACAGCAAAGAGTAGACATTGCCAGGGCTTTATTAAATTCTCCTAAACTTATTCTTGCAGACGAACCTACCGGCAATCTTGATCCGGAAACGTCTGATGAAATAATGCAGTTGTTATTTCAGATTGGAAAAGATTATGGGACCACTATTATTATGGCCACGCATGATTATATAGTTATTAAGAAATTTCCGGCCAGAATGATTAAAACAGAAAAAGGAAGGGTAGAAGACAATGCTACCATATCAATGCTGTAATTTTTTCTGCGTTTACATTATTGTTATAAGTGCTGCACAAAATTTTTTGTCGCAGCATTTTTTCTTCCGGGGTAAATGGCTGGTGATAAAGCTGTATGACTATTTGCTTAATAGCATCTGCCGTGGTACCAATATGGCAGGCGCTCTCCAGCCCGGTATCTTCAACAGCTGCATCATTTACCACGCAATGTCTGCCGTTAAATAATGCATTGATAAGCTTTAATTTAATACCGGTTTCATTAAAAGAGGGAAGTACATTTATCTGGGCTTTCGAAATTAAATCCCTCATTTCATCTTCTGCCGGGTTGGCCAGCAGGCAAATATTCTCTTTTTGTTCCGTAAGTTTTTGTAACCTGGAAGATGGGTTTTTGCCGGCAATTACAAAAGGTACTTTTAAATCATTAAATACATTCTCCACCAGCCAGATGGCAGCCTTCTCGTTTTCTTCCACAGAAAGATTAGCATGATAGACGCAATATGTACCCATTCCTTCCAGGCATTTTATTTCATGCCACGGAATAAATACAGGCACATAGCTGATATTGTTTGCATGAAATTTTTGCTGGTAAATCCGTACGTCCTTTTTTGCCACTGCAATAATAGGGAAGCTGCGTGCAAGGCGTTTTTCATACTTTTTCAGCAGGCGGCTTTCATTATAGTAATAAATTTTTTTAAAAAAAGATGCGGAATGCTTATATAGCTGGTAGTAATAAGCGTATTCTATATTGTGAAGCCGTATAAAAATTTTACGATCCCGGAACTTTTCATTGTTGGTCAGATAGGTACAATGAATACCTTCTAAAAGTATGGGGTGATTATCTTTAAGCAGGTTCTCCATCAGTTCATGATTGCAACGGGAGCAAACGATATAAGGAAATTTAACAGAGAAGCCTTTATGCCCCTCATTACGGTGGTAATAATAAACTTCTTCGCAATACCTGTTCAGCTCTGGCTGCCGGCCCCTGCCATATTCAAAACAATGCAGGTAAATATATACACCCGCATCTTTCAATGCTTTTAACTTGCAGAAAAGATCAAACACGCCACCATAATCAAGAGGGTAAGGAACATCATGGCAAACTATATGTAAATGCTTTT
>JBDSOC010000118.1:0-19259 GCA_039915085.1 Chitinophagaceae bacterium | reverse complement strand
ACTTTATTGCAGCCGCCCGTGTACATTAATTTTCTTGATGCAAAAGTGAAAGGGCTAAAGCACAATTGGTTTCAACTTACAAAAGAATTTACAGCAACGGGCGATGAAAGCTGCTTAATTATCGGAAATTTTAATGCTGAAGACAACCAGTCTATTATAAAAGAAAGGAACAGTAGCTATTTTATTAATTTAATGATAGATGATATCGCTGTTACTCCCCCGCAGAATACTACTTGTGCGGCCTATCAGCAAATAAAAGATTCATTGTACGCAATCCGTAAAAGACATTCTGGCGATACAATTTTTGGAAAACCGGAATTAGCAGACACGACAAATAAAAAAAAGCCGGATACGGCTGTTACAATAAAAAGTGAAAAGGTTGACACCCTTCATGTAAGCAATGTACTGTTTGAATTTGATCGCTACCAATTAATAAATCCGGATACGCTTGAAGCATTCAGGCCTGTGCTGTCAAATTCCACCATAAAAAAAATACGGGTGATTGGCTATGCCGATGATGCCGGCACGGAAGCGTACAATAAAGCGCTTTCTTTAAAAAGGGCGCAGGAGATTGCAAGACTAATCGGCGAAAAATTTGAAATTTTTAGCGGCGCTATCCAGGCGGAAGGGAAGGGTATTTCAAGAGAGTATACTGATAAAAGTCTTAACCGGAGAGTGGATATTTATGTATATTATTAAGTGTAATGCCTGATTTTTCTATATGCTATCATACATTCCTATTGCTAACTTGCCTCCCGATCTAATCAACAAATGAACCTACTCACAAGGTTGTTTCCTTCTCGTGTCAATCAAATACTGAATTTTCCATTGCCCGTTTATCCTCACCAACTGGTAAGAATCAACACCGCAATGACTGAATTTGCCTGCATAATAAAATTTATAAGGCGTCCATACAGATGCCAATGGCCCGTCAATTTTTATGGTTTCAAATACGATGCGTTCGTCAGCAGAATCTTTGGGTAGTTTACTAACGTGTTCGGCAAAATCTTTTACTGAATCATTTTTTATGATCAGCTTCCCTTCTTTGGTATTTGAAATGGTTTGCAACACGGCACTGTCTGCAAATGCGCTTTGTATTTTTGCCGCATCAGATTGCAGCATACCGGTAAATAAAAGTTTAACAGCCGCTTTTACAGAATCTTCCGTTGTTTGCGCATGGGATGCGAAACTGAGGATAGTTGCAATAAAAATAAGAACAAACTTCATAAAAATGGGTTAGGAGTTTGGAAATTGGTCTATGTAGCGATAAACTATAGTTTTTGTAAAGTCAAAAAATTAATTACAAACAGATCATTATAAAGGGCTGCTATTAAAAATGAATTTTTCTTTATCCCGGGTATTTTACAATAAAAACCCAATTCATAATAACAAATTCCTGATTTCTTCACTACATGTATCCCAAAATCTTCAGCATACTTTGCGCTGTCTGTTCCTTGGCATGTATCCAGTCTACCAGCTTGCCATTTTTATCATGCCCTACAATAACATGCTTGGGCGATGGTATCAGGCAGTGTTTAATACCGCCATAACCGCTTATCTGGTCCTGGTAGGCACCGGTATGAAAAAAACCCACTACAAGATTTTCGCCATTGGTGAGTTTGGGCAAAAACACCTCGTTGATATGTTCTTCGGAGTCGTAGTAATCATGGCTGTCGCAGGTGATACCACCCAACACCACCCTGTGGTATTCTTCGTTCCATTTATTAATCGGCAGCATCAGGAACCGTTCGCCAATGCCCCAGGTGTCGGGCAGTGTGGTAATGAAAGACGAATCAATCATATACCACGTCTCACGGTCATTTTGCATCTTCTGTCCTATTACACTGTATATATGCGCCATGCTTTCGCCTACTGTATAACTGCCAAACTCGGTAAAAATATGTGGCATGGGCACATTGCTTTTTTTACAGGCTGTTTTTATGTTACGCACAATTTCGTTGATCATAAACTGGTAATCATATTCAAAACCGAGCGAATGTTTGATAGGAAAACCACCGCCTATGTTAATTGAATCCAGTTCAGGGCAAATTTTCTTTAACTGGCAATAGAGGTTGATCACTTTATTGAGTTCACTCCAATAATAAATATCATATTTAATACCCTTGTTTAAAAAAATATGCAGCATTTTCAGCTGGAAGCGATCCTCATTGCCTTCAATTTTATCAACATAGAATTCCAGTATATCACGTGGCCTGAAACCAAGGCGTGAAGTATAAAAAGGAAAATTAGGTTCTTCCTCTGCAGCAACGCGTATTCCCAGTTTAAAGGGTGCCTTTACGGTTTTTTTATAAGCCTGCAATTCATCCTTATTATCCAGAATAGGTATTACGTTTTTAAAGCCGCTGTTCAGCAGGCTGGCAATACGGCTGGTATAGGGCTTTTGCTTGTACCCGTTGCAGATAATATAAGTATCCTTGTTAACCTTTTTACGGGCGTACAATTTTTTTATTATTTCAATATCATAGGCGTAGGAAGTTTCCAGGTGAATATCCTGTTTCAGCGCCTCCTCTACTATAAAAGAAAAATGTGAGCTTTTAGTGCAGTAGCAATAATTATATTCACCGGTATACTTGTGTTTTTTAAATGCCGTATCAAACATTTTTTTGGCTTTCTTTATCTGCATACCAATTTTAGGCAGGTAAGAAAGTTTCATGGGTGTGCCATACTTATCAATCAGCGCCTTTATATCAAGGCCATTAAACTGCAGGTATTCATCCTTTACTTCAAAACCTTCCTGGGGAAAATTGAATGTTTGTTTCACCAGGTCTAAATAAGAATTGTTCATTTAAGGCACTGTAATTACGGGTGAAGAATGTTTTTACAAAAATTGATTTAAAAACACACAGGATTTTTTATTTCTGCACAAAAGTAATTGTTTGCAGCAATCGGGGACATTTTTTTTTGGCGGTTTAGGCACCACGGCTTACAGCAAAAAAAACAATTTGTCAGCCATAGCCACCATACTTTGCGGGCAAATAAAATCAACGTTCGGTGCATAGGTATAATACCGGGGAACGGCCCATTACCTTGCTGCCACGTAAACCAGGATAGCATTTATCAAAGTATATAAAAAAGTTAAACTGTAAAACGCCCATATATCTATTTTCAGGGATAATTCTTTTTTTTGGGCGTCCTCCGACTGAAATAACCGTAAGGAGATAATCATAACCACAGTGATGAGTAAAATAAATATAAAAGTAAGCGTGTGTACGTTATCCATTAAAGTATTGGAGGTAGAAGACGGTACAACTGATTCTACGATATACTTGTTACCAATTGCCGCAAATATGCCCCCCACGCATAAACAAAAACGTGAATCCTGGCTTTCGTTCGAAACAAAAAACACAATGCATGAAATAAGAAAAGCCACATAAACCCCCGTAAGCAACTTAACGAGCTTAACCCATGAATTTTTTCTCCTGATGGTTATTTCTGCTACTACCCGCGGATAGGAACTTTTGCCGGATAAAGACGGGTTACCATAGGTTGTCTGGTATGTTCTGACACCCTGTTTCAACGAAAACTTTTCTATAATCCATTCACCAGAACTAAATGAGTTGTCAATTTTTGAATTCGTTTCATCAGCCATATAAATAAGCCTTGAAGTATCCAATTGAGAATCTTCTATTTCAATACGAAGGTTTTGTTTATCAAAAGGAAATTTTGAAACATCCCACTGGTGTATTAACTGTGCTCTGCATTTTTGCGTAGCCCAGTTCCACCCTGCTTTCTTTTCCATGGTATAATGGCTAAACTCTGCAGATTTATTATTGGTTACTTCCAGTGTATGCTCAAAAGCAAGGCTATCGTTTTTATAATTCATCCATACCCAGAAATCGGCCATAAAGCTTTTGTCATCAAGCTTAAAATCGTAAATAGAATTTATGTAAATGCCTATGTTACAAGTGTCTTTTTGTGCAAAGGAGGTAATACAGCAAAGCAAGGCGAGTGTAGTAGCAAAAAACCGGTTTTTCATATTTGAATTAATTCTTGTCGACCACCACAAAGACGCAGGAACTACCTGTAATAGTATAAAACCGCAAAAACACCTATTCCCGTCTATATGCATACATAGGCCATGCCGCAGAAATGCTAACCATTTTGCGATATCTTAACTATAAAAGAAGATTTTGGGGCACTGAATGAACCCTCAGGATATGAAAAAACAACTTTCCTAAAAAAAAATGGTTGATTTTGTATTTACTTTACTGAAAGTATTCATCACTACAATTTTGGCTATATGAAATTCACAGTACTCTTTTTAGCATCCCTGCTAGTTGCTTTTTCACTTTTTTCACAAGATTACCAGGCAAAAGCCAAAGCCCTGCTTGCTAAAATGACACTTGAAGAAAAAATTGGTCAGCTTAACCTGGTGACGCCCGGTGGTGCTGTAACAGGTGCCGTAGTAAGCCAGGGCGTGGAAGACAATATCCGCAAAGGTTTGGTGGGCGGATTATTTGGCATCTGGGGACCAGAAAAAGTAAGGCAGACGCAAGACCTGGCAATAAAAAATACGCGCCTTCATATACCATTAATTTTTGGGCTGGATGTAATACACGGACATAAAACTATTTTTCCCATTCCACTGGGCCTTTCCGCTTCCTGGGATTTGGATTTGATTGAAAGGAGTGCCCGTATTGCAGCAACAGAGGCGAGTGCTGATGGCCTTGCATGGGCTTTTTCACCCATGGTGGATATAGCAAGGGATGCACGCTGGGGAAGAATTTCTGAAGGCAGTGGTGAAGACCCTTACCTCGGGAGCCTTATTGCAAAAGCAATGGTAAATGGTTACCAGGGAAAAGACCTCTCGGCCAACAATAATATCATGGCATGTGTAAAACATTTTGCTTTGTACGGTGGTGCGGAAGCCGGCCGTGAATACAATACGGTTGATATGAGCCGCATAAAAATGTATGAATATTATCTGCCGCCTTATAAAGCTGCCGTAGACGCAGGTGCCGGCAGCATCATGAGTTCTTTTAATGAAATAGATGGAATACCTGCTACCGGTAACAAATGGTTGCTAACGGATTTGTTGCGCAAACAATGGGGCTTTAAAGGCTTTGTGGTGTCTGATTATACTTCACTCAGTGAAATGATAAACCATGGCGTGGGAGACTTACCCGCTGTATCGGCACTGGCAATAAAAGCTGGTCTTGATATGGACATGGTGGCAGAAGGTTTTCTCCATACACTTAAAAAATCTTTGCAGGAAGGAAAGGTAACGATGACTGAAATTGATTTGGCATGTACCAGGATACTGGAAGCAAAATACAAACTTGGTTTGTTTGACAACCCGTATAAATACATTGACGAAGCACGTCCCGAAAAAGATATTTTAACAGCAGAAAACCGGAAAGCCGCCCGTGAAATTGCAGCACATTCATGTGTATTACTTAAAAACAACAACCAATTATTACCGCTGCAGAAAACCGGTACCATTGCGTTGATAGGTCCGCTGGCCAATAACCAGCGCAATATGCTGGGTACATGGGTAGTGGCCGGCGACTGGAAAAAATCTATAGCGGTGATGGATGGTATAAAAAATGTGGCAGGCAATGGTATCAATATACTATATGCAAAAGGTGCCAATATAACAGATGATACAATCCTTATGAAAAATGCCAATGCGCTGGGCGTGGAAGTGGAACTGGATAAAGCATCTCCCGGAGAATTGATCAATGAAGCGGTAGCAACTGCTTCCAAAGCGGATGTTATCGTTGCTGTACTTGGTGAAGCTGCAGACATGAGTGGTGAATCTTCCAGCCGTTCAGATATCAATATACCGGAAAGCCAGAAAATTTTATTGAAGGCATTGGTTAAAACAGGAAAGCCTGTTGTACTTGTATTGATCAATGGCCGTCCGCTTACTTTAACCTGGGAAAATGACAATGTAAATGCTATCCTGGAAGCATGGGCGCCGGGCACAGAAGCCGGCAATGCTATTGCAGATGTATTGTTCGGCAATTACAACCCATCCGGAAAAATTACAGCCACATTTCCAAGAAGTGTAGGACAAATACCTGTTTATTATAATCACAAAAATACCGGCAGGCCATATGATGGAAGAGGATCGGGTAAATTCAAATCTTATTACATGGATATTTCAAATGATCCACTGTACCCTTTTGGATATGGCCTTAGCTATACAAATTTTGATTACAGCGATTTGAAACTTAGTAAAAACAACCTGAAAGGAAATGAAACCCTGACCGCAACTGTTACGATTACCAATACAGGCAAATATGCCGGTGAAGAAACGGTGCAATTATATATCAGTGACCCGGTTGCCAGCGTTACCCGTTCAGTAAAAGATTTAAAAGGATTTAAAAAAGTTTTTTTACAACCCGGAGAGAAAAAAGAAGTGAGCTTTGCCGTTACACCCGGGCAATTAAAATTTTATAACAGCAATTTAAAATACGATTGGGAACCCGGTGAATTCATTATTCAGGTGGGCACCAATTCTGCTAATACAAAATCAGCCAATGTTCAGTGGGCGAAAGCTGTTGGTAATACAAGTGTACTTGTGAACAGGAAAAATCCGTAATTGGCTGATCTGTTATCCGGCACTTACCAGCGTCCTCCACCGGGGATGCAGGGGCCGATGGCGGGTGATAAGGATGATTCTAATTCAACAGAGAATATTAGAGAATATAGTAAATGCGCTAAGGCAATTCACAACGCACAGCTTTCAATTATCCCGGTTGTCACTACGTTGTATTTTTTTGCAAATTTCCGGCTGTATGCACCTTAATTAGAACCTTTTTCGAAAAGTCAGTAGAAACTGGATTGACCCTTGCCCAAAGACAGGTGTATGCTACCGTACACCAACTGTACGTTTCCGGACACTTTTCAGCCTGTGCATACCCCTAAAATCCAATACCAGTAAAGATTACAGCATTGGCATAACTGTTGGAAAACACAGGAGTAGCCCGGTTCTTCATTAGCGGGAAACCGCCATTCCAGGGAGCAGAAAATTTGCTTTTTTGCCCATCATGAAAACGGTAAAGCATTAAATGGTGAATGACATAAACCTGGAAGAGGAAAAGTATCAGGCAGCGGGTAAATGCACCATTTGATTACCTTTTAAAAAAATGCTTACCAATGGAAAAAGAATTTATACCCTGTCATAAGATTAATGTAAAAAAAGAAATAACTAATAAGTTTTCAATACTTGCGTGACAACAATAAACCTTCAAAGTTTCATTATGAATAAAAATTATTTAAAAATTGCGTGGAGAAATTTGCTGAAAAACAAAGCCTTCTCCTTCATTAATATATTGGGTTTGTCTATTGGCATATCTGTCTGCTTTATCATTATGCTGTATGTACAGGACGAATTGAGTTACGATCGGTTCAATAAAAATACTGACAGGATCGTCCGGATTTTTTTTAAAGCCAGCATCAATGGCGGTAAAATAAGCGAAGCCGGCGTAATGCCGCCAGTAGCAAAAGCGCTAAAAAATGATTATCCCGAAGTAGAAGACGCCACCCGGCTTAAAAGAGACGGCCGTCCTAAAATAGAATACCAGCACAAGGTTTTTAAAGAAGCAGAAGCCGCATTTGCTGATCCAAATTTTTTCAGCGTATTCACCTTTCCGTTTTTAAAAGGCGATCCTAAAACAGCCTTGGTGCAGCCCAATACAATTGTTATAACTGAAGAGATGGCGAACCGGTTTTTTGGCAATGAAGAACCTATTGGCAAAACCCTTGTGTACAACAATAGCGGACAATTTAAAGTAACAGGGGTTATTAAAAAAATGCCCGCGAATGCACATTTTCACTTTGATTTACTTAGCTCACTCGAAACCATTGATTTCGCCAAATCCAGCACATGGATGGAAGGTGATTTCTTTACATATGCTGTAATGAAGCCGGGTACTGATTATAAAAAGCTGGAGGCAAAACTGCCAGGCATGGTTGAAAAATATATGGGTCCGCAGATAGCGCAGGCGATGGGTATGAGCCTTTCACAATTTCGCACCAAAGGAAACCAATTGGGATTTGGGTTGCAACCCTTAACCGCCATTCACCTGCATCCGGAAACCACTACGGAATTAGAACCTGCTGGTAACATAAAGTACGTCTATATCTTTGGTGCCATTGCTATTTTTATGCTGCTGATAGCAAGTATTAATTTTATTAATTTGTCAACGGCAGGCGCCGCCAAACGGGCTAAGGAAGTGGGCGTTCGCAAAGTGCTGGGCTCTGGCAGACTGGATCTGATAAAACAATTTTTATTTGAATCGATATTGGTAACTGCTATTGCATTGTTCATTGCTGCGCTGATTGTACAACTGGCATTGCCTGTATTCAATGATCTCTCAGGAAAGAATTTACAGTTTGGTTTTGATGTAAAGCCAATAGCTGCACTTGTTGCGCTTGGCCTTACGGTGGGACTGCTTGCAGGTATTTACCCGGCCTTTTTTCTTTCTTCGTTTAAACCAATTGCTACATTAAAAGGAAGGCTGAGTGCAAGCACAAAATCATTGGGACTAAGAAGCAGCCTCGTTGTTTTTCAGTTCTTCATCTCCGTTAGTTTAATTACCGGCACCATCATCGTGTACCAGCAAATGAAATTTATTCAGAATATTAAACTCGGTTACAATAAAGAACAGTTGCTGGTAATTTCAAACTCATGGGCCCTTGGTAAAAATGAAAAAACATTTAAAGAGCAGTTAGTGAAAGATACAAGGGTGGAAAACGTAACGGTATCTGGTTACAAACCAGCAGGGCCAACCAATAACAATAATGCGCTTGCATATCCTGAAGGTAAAGACAACCAGGTTATGACATCACTGGAGTATAAAATAGATGAGCAATACATTCCAACACTTGGTATACAAATGGCCGCAGGAAGAAATTTCTCTCCTGCTTATAGCACAGATTCTTCCGCCATGATCATTAATGAAGCCGCAGCCAAAGCATTTGGTTTCGGTAATAATGCTGTTGGAAAAATAATTGTACGCCAGAATAGTGATCGTGGAAAAGATTACCGGTTTACAGTAGTAGGCGTTGTAAAAGATTTTCATTTCAAATCATTGCATGAATCTATTACACCGTTGCTGATGGTGCTGCAACCAGAATCCGGCATCATCGTTAAAGTAAGAACAAAAGATGTTGCTGGTTTATTGAGCGATATGAAAAAACAATGGGCTTCTTACAATATAGAAGAACCATTCAGCTATGCCTTTATGGATGAATTGTACAACAAAACCTATGCTGCAGAACAGAAAACAGGTACCATACTAAACATCTTTGCTGTGTTAACCATCTTTGTTGCCTGTATGGGTTTATTTGGCCTGGCTACCTATACAGCAGAACAACGCTCCAAAGAAATTGGTATCAGAAAAGTGCTGGGTGCCAGTGTATCACAGGTTACCGGCATGCTGTCTAAAGAATTTTTAAAACTGGTTCTGATTGGTTGCATCATTGCCTTCCCATTATCGTGGTGGGCAATGCATAAATGGCTGCAGGATTTTGCTTACCGGGTAGATATCAGCTGGTGGGTATTTCTACTGGCCGGCGTTTCGGCATTATTAATTGCATTGTTTACAGTGAGCTTCAAAGCAATCAGGGCAGCATTGGCCAACCCGGTGAAATCATTGAGAAGCGAGTAAGAAAAGCCGTTAGCTGGTAGCTTGGTAGCTATCAGTTATGAACGGCCTAAAATAAATAACGGCCTTAGCAACGAAGCTAATGTCTACAAAGCTGATAGCTGTTTTATGCTAAAAAATTATTTTAAAAACGCCTGGAGAAACATCCGCAGAAATAAGACAACCAGCATTATTAATATTGCTGGCTTGTCCGTAGGAATGACCGCAGCAGTTCTGATCCTGCTTTGGGTACAAAATGAGACGAGCTTTGATAATTACAAAGACAAAAAAAATATTTACCGGCTTACCACCCGCATACCCGGATGGATTTGGGAAACAACGCCCCTGCTGCTGGCTGACGCTGTTAAACATGACTTACCAGAAATAGAAAACACCACCAAATTATATACAAGCAACTGGCCGGTATTTAATATTAATGGAAACTTGTTCTATGGAAAAAATTGCGCCTATGTTGACGAAAATTGGTTCAGGTTTTTCCCCTCAAATTTTGTGGAAGGTAGTGCTGCTTCTTTTAATGCCAATCCGTTTAGCGTTATCTTAAGCAGTTCCGAAGCAAAAAAATATTTTGG
The DNA here is from genome assembly GCA_039915085.1 of Chitinophagaceae bacterium. Lineage (GTDB taxonomy): Bacteria > Bacteroidota > Bacteroidia > Chitinophagales > Chitinophagaceae > JACMLD01. The sequence goes on along the minus strand of JBDSOC010000118.1, from coordinate 9,052 downwards.
TAACAGCAATGCCACCGGGCAAACCATTCGCATAGACAGCGCAAACTACAAGGTGAGTGGCGTTATAGCAGACGCAGCCACCAACTCAAGCTTTCAATACAAAGCGTTTTTACCTATTGCAGCTTTGCTTACCAATCCACAAATACGTGCAAATGATGAGCAATGGAACAATGCCAACTATATCACTTTTATAAAACTTTTTCCAGGCAGCACCCCTGCGGTTATTACAAAGAAGATCAATGATCTCGTCATTAAGAAAAGAGATGCAGAAGCTGCCCCCATTGGCTTAACCTCTTTAAACGATATGCATTTTGAAACGGAAATTCAAAATTCATCTTTTACCCATGGTAATATCAATACCGTGTATATCTTTTCTTTTCTTGGATTTCTATTGTTGCTGATTGCCTGTATTAATTATGTAAACCTTACCACAGCCAAAGCCAGCCTGCGCGCCAAAGAAGTAAGCATCCGCAAAATTGCCGGCGCCAATCGTTCCAATCTTTTTTTTCAGTTTGTAACAGAATCAATTATCATCAGTTTGTTGTCATTAATTACAACCCTGGTGCTCATACAAATTTGTCTGCCCGCATTTAATGAGTTAACAGAAAAAACATTCACATTGCGGCTTGCATCCGCCAGTTTATGGCAGGTGCTGGGCATTACTTTACTGAGTGCATTACTGCTGAATAGTATTTACCCGGCTATCTTATTATCGTCTTTTAAACCGCTGAATGTTTTCAAGGGTATAACCGTTTTAAAAACCAGGGACAGTAGTTTCAGAAAAGGCCTTGTGGTTTTACAGTTCACCATCTCCGTTATACTTATTGCCGGTACCATTATTATTTACCGTCAAATGCAGTTTATACAAAAAGACGACCCGGGCTATAACAGATCCCAGGTGATATCATTTGCATTGCCTTCAACCATAGGGCAGGAAAAAAGGGTTTCGATAACACAGGCAATGAAAAAAGATTTGCTTTCCCAAAATGGCATTGAAATGGTGGGTATGTCTAACCAGCCTGTCGTTAATATTGGCAGCATGTGTTCAGAATGTGCAGACTGGGCAGGGCATGATACCAGTTACAAACCAAGAATTGCGCAACTGTCAGCCGACGTGGACTTTCAAAAAACCATGCAACTGAAAATGAAAGAAGGACGTTGGTTCCGCGATAATAACGGACTGGATAGAAAAAAATTTATATTAAATGAAACGGCAGTAAAAGATTTTAACCTGGCCATACCGGTTATTGGCCAGTCGTTTATTTTTAAAGGCGATACTGGCCGGATAATAGGTGTTGTAAAAGATTTTGCATACAAAAGCATGCATGAAAAAATGGGACCGGTAGTTATCTGGAACAATCCATTGTGGCAAAATCATTTCGTGGTAAGAGCGTCTTCTAAAAATGCTTCGCTTGCATTGGCAAATATTGAAAAAACATGGCAAAAATATATTCCTGAAAGTCCGGTTGAATATAGTTTCCTGGACGATACATTTAACAACCTTTATAATCAGGATCAACTGGCGTCCTTACTCATATTTGTTTTTGCTATGATAGCGGTTACTATTTCTGCATCTGGCCTGTTTAGCCTTGCTGCGTTTGAAGCAGAACAACGCACCAAGGAAATCGGCATCAGGAAAGTATTGGGCGCCACAGTGGCCGGCATCACGGGTTTATTATCAAAAGACTTTGTAAAACTGGTATGCCTTGCTATTATTGTTGCGACGCCGCTTACCTGGTGGGCAATGAGCAAATGGCTGGATAACTTTGCATACCGCATTACCATCAGCTGGTGGATGTTTGGTGCAGCAGGCTTGCTGGCAATGCTTATTGCTTTGTTCACCATTAGTTTCCAGGCAATAAAAGCGGCATTGACAAACCCGGTCAAAAGTTTAAGAAGCGAATAGTAGCAGGAGTGCTGCCCCCCGTCTTAACATGAGAGATGGGATGAATGTGCAAATGAAAGAAAATTTTGAATTCATCAATAATAATTAATACCCAATGAAGAAAATCAGGTATCATTAAATCAGAAATCAAATGATAAAGAACTACTTCAAGGTTGCTTTCCGCAGCCTGGTAAAAAGAAAAGCCTATACATTGATTAATGTGTTTGGCCTTGCAACTGGTATGGCTGTTTGCCTGCTTATCTTACTTTTTATACAGAGCGAACTTGGCTATGATGCATTTCACAAAAATGCAAAAAATATCTACCGGGTGGTGCTTGATCGTAAATACCCGGGCCGGTCAACCGCTTACTCCATGATCCCATCGTCTATTGGCAAAGCCATTCAGCAAGAATACCCTGAAGTATTACAGAGTACAAGACTTTTTGATATAGTTGGAAACGCCAGTTTCTTTATAAAAATTGATGACAAAGTTTTTGAAGAAAAAAAAGTATTACTGGCAGATTCTAATTTTTTCAAGGTTTTTACTGCCAGTTTGTTGCAGGGCGATGCCGCTACTGCCCTGCAAAAAGTTAATACTGCAGTACTTACCGAAACTACAGCAAAAAAATATTTTGGTTCTGCAGCCAACGCAATCGGTAAATCCATTGCAACAGATAATGACCGGCATTTTATTGTAAGCGCGGTTGTTAAAGACTGGCCCGAAAATGCGCACTTTACATTTGATCTGCTGATTGCTGCCGTAAGCTTTCCATTTACACAAGAGCCCAACTACACCGGCTTCTCTGCACATACTTATTTATTGCTGAATCAAAATGCTTCCCCCGCATCGCTTGAGGCTAAATTTCCGCACATTATTGACAAATATGTATCCGCCGAAATTGCCAAAAGCTTCAACATGAGCTATGAGCAGTTCCAGGCCGCAGGCAATGGTTATCATTATTATTTACAACCACTTACCAAAATCCATCTTATATCAGACCTGGAGGGAGAACTTAAGCCCAATGGCAGTATCAAAGCCGTGTATGTTTTTGCTATCATCGCTATTTTTATTTTAGTGATAGCCTGTATCAATTTTATTAATTTGTCAACAGCACGTTCTGTAGAAAGGGCAAAAGAAGTGGGCATCCGTAAAACCTTTGGTTCTGAAAAAGGATCATTGATCATGCAGTTTTTACTGGAGTCGGTACTGGTCAGCCTGCTCAGCATCGTGATAGCCGTACTATTAATTGTTTTGTTGCTCCCATTATTCAATAAGGTGGCGGGTAAAGAGCTAAGTGTGGTTTATTTTTTTAACCCGGCAAAAATCATCTTACTATTATTGTTTGCAATAGTTGTAGGAGTGGTAGCCGGCCTCTATCCTGCTTTTATACTATCTTCCTTTAAGCCCATTGTGGTGCTAAAAGGTAAATTCAAATCGAATAAATACGGCATGGCACTCAGAAATGGGCTGGTAGTTTTTCAATTCTCCATCTCCGTTATACTTATTATTTGCACCATTACGGTTAACCGGCAGATGCAATACATGCTGGGCGATAAACTGGGCTTCAAAAAAGATCATATCATAGAAATACAAAGAACTGATCTGTTGCAAAAACAATCGCTGTCTTTTAAAAACGAGTTGCTTAAAATTCCGGGTGTTGAGAATGTAAGTGGCGGATCCTCCTTTCCGGGGCAGGGCGGTTTTTTTGGTATAACCTGGCAACAGGTTGGCTCGGGAACCAAAGAACCCATGACGGGCAGATCCGTTGTTGTGGATGACCAGTTTGCATCTGTGCTCGATATCCGGTTAAAAGAAGGAAGGTTCTTTTCAAAAGAATTTTTAACCGATTCGCTGGCCGTAGTATTGAATGAAAAAGCCGTTGAAGAACTGGGCTTAAAAAACCCTGTGGGCGCCAGGTTAACCACCACCAATGAAGCTTTTAACGTTCCAGGCGGCGCTCCTTACTATTATACTGTTGTTGGTGTGGTAAAAGATTTTCATTTCATGTCTTTACACCAGGCAATCACCCCGTTGGTGTTTACCAATGCCCGGAAGTTTGGTGATATAACCGGCACTACCGCGGTTCGGATCAAGGCGGACAACTTTGCTGCCGCGCTTACATCCATTGAAAAAACCTGGAAACAATTTGTACAGGAACGTCCGTTTCATTATGATTTTCTTGACCGTTCGTTAGCTAATCAATACCAGGCCGAACAAACAACGCAACGAATATTTACCATATTTTCTGTGCTGGCCATTTTTATTGCGTGTATAGGATTACTCGGACTGGCAGCATATGCTACCCAATTACGCATGCGCGAAATAAGTATACGCAAGATATTGGGCGCAAGTGCGGGCAGCATTGCGGGTATGCTGTCAAAAGATTTCTTAAGACTTATCATCATTTCATTTGTTGTAGCATTTCCGTTAGCCTGGTGGGGCATGCATACCTGGTTACAGAATTTTGCATACCGCACTCCTATTTCATGGTGGGTATTTTTACTGGCAGGATCAATAGCTGCCATGATTGCATTCCTTACCATCATTTTCCAGGCAATAAAAGCCGCATTGGCCAACCCGGTGAAAAGTTTGAGGACAGAATAAAGAAAGTTACCGGCAACAAGCTGTTAGCTTTTTGTAACATGTCCCAATAAATTCAAAGCCCTGGCAAATAGCTAAAGGTTAAAAGCTAAAAGATTTCATATGATAAATAATTTTTTAAAAATCGCTTTAAGAACCCTGTTCAGAAACAAAGTTTACAGCCTGATTAATATATTAGGACTGGCTGTAGGAATTACCACCTGCACACTCATTACATTGTACGTGATGGATGAAACCAGTTATGACAAACATCACAAGGACGGCCAAAGAATTTATCGTATTGCATCGGAAAGCAAAGGGGAAAAATGGGTATCAACCCCTGGCCCGCTGGCCGCCGGGTTAAAGAAAGATTTTCCAGAAGTGGAACAGGTGGCCAGGCTTTTAAGGATGCCCGGCGTAGATAAATTTCTGTTGGAATACGAACCATCAAAAAAACAATTTTATGCAGCCAACGGCTTTTATGTTGATTCCACTTTTTTTCAATTGTTCAGTTATGATTTTAAGTTTGGGAACGGCAATACCGTATTCAATCAACCCAATTCAATTGTCATTTCAGAACAAATGGCCGAAAAATTTTTTGGAAAAGAAAATCCGGTGAATAAGGTACTGAAGCTTGCTGTTCCTTTTGGACAAAGCAATTATACCGTAAAGGGAGTCCTTAAAAACCCGGCACACAAATCTCATATTCCGGACGGGTTTTTTATTTCTATGAATAACAGCGAGGTTGGCCCCTGGGTGGTAAGGCAAACAAACTGGGCAACCAATAATGTGTTTCATACTTATGTGAAATTGCATGAAGATACAAATGCAAAGATCTTTGAAGGAAAACTCGCTGCTTTTTTTGATCGCAATGGTGGAGCCGATTTAAAAGCATTTGGTGCTTCCAAAAGTCTGTTCATTCAGCCATTACAGGATATTTACCTTTATTCAAACTTCGGTTTTGAAATTGGAGCCAATGGCAACATTAAATACTTATACATTTTTATATCAATTGCTGTATTTCTTTTAATCATTGCATGTATCAATTTTATGAATTTGAGTACGGCACGCAGTGAAAAGAGAGCAAAGGAAGTGGGTGTTAGAAAAGTAATGGGTGCAGTTAAAAGTACTTTAGTCGGCCAGTTTTTGGGTGAATCATTATTACTCAGCTGCCTGGCATTAATCATGTCATTGGTGTTTATCCAAATATCAATTCCTGTATTCAATCATTTAATCAATAAAAATTTATCCGTCTTTAAGCACCCGCAAATATTTGCCTGGTTGTTTGCAATAACCATAGCGACCGGTTTATTGGCCGGATTTTATCCTGCATTTTACCTGTCTTCATTCAAGCCAGTTTCAGTGCTCAAAGGAAAATTAAAAACAAATATTTCGGCGTCATTCATACGCAAAGGATTGGTAGTGTTCCAGTTTACCATTTCAATTATTCTCATTCTGGGAGCTATTTTAATTGGAAAGCAAATGGACTATGTAAGCAGCCAGAACCTTGGCTTTAGCAAAAATCAAAAAATAATTTTACCGCTGCAAACGGGTGAAGCTGCCAGCAGTTATAAAGTTTTAAAAAATGACCTGGCCGCTAATCCACATGTAGTGGCCGCAGCAATGGGATCTTCGTATCCGGGTATTGAAAACATCCAGGATATGCTGTTTTATGCCGAAGGGAAAACTGTAAATGACAATACAGATATTACAACTGCTTACATTGACAATGACTACATTAAAACCCTGGGCATTCAACTTTTACAGGGCAGAGGGTTTTCAAAAGAATTTACGGCTGATTCAAATGCATTGGTGTTAAATGAAACCGCCGTAAATAAAATGGGTTATACAATTGACAATGCGGTTGGAAAAAAAGCGTATTATGACTTCCAGGGAAAGACATACACGATGAATATTACCGGCATAGTAAAAGACTATCATTTTGAAGGCCTCCAGCAAAAGATTAAACCATTTGCGCTCACCATCTCTCCATTTTTCAGTTCAGCAAACAGCTATTTAATTCTGGATATTAAAAGTGGCAATTATGCAGCTGTTCTTGCCGGCATAGAAAAATCATGGAAAAAAATAAACCCCAATTCTCCCTTTGAATATTCTTTTCTTGATAAAGATTTTCAGCGGAATTATGAAAAGGAAGAACGCACCTCACAATTGATAAAATATGCTGCCATCATTGCTATTTTAATTGCCTGCCTGGGTCTATTTGGCCTGGCAACATTTACAGCAGAACAACGCACCAAAGAAATTGGTATCCGCAAAGTGCTGGGCGCATCGGTTTTTGGCATTACATCATTACTTTCAAAAGACTTTATCAAACTGATTCTTTTATCTATTCTTATTGCATCACCCATCGCCTGGCTGGCAATGAATAAATGGCTGGAGGATTTTGCTTATAAAACTAATATCAGCTGGTGGATGTTTGCAGCAACGGGAATACTGGCAATTTTAATTGCGCTGACAACTATCAGTTTCCAGGCGATTAAAGCAGCGATGGCAAACCCGGTGAAGAGTTTACGCAGCGAATAGCCCTCACCCCCAGCCCAGCTCCACTTCGTGGCGAGGGTGCACAAACTCAAATCGTTTATTATGATTGGCGTGTGTGCGTTTTTAGTTAATAAATCGATTGGTATAAGTACAGGAAAATAAAATTGAAGATGAAGATGAATAATGACCTGAAAGATGAACGTAATGCGACGCAACAATGATGCTATGAAAAACAATGCTGGTTTCCGGAATATAGATGTAACGAAAATTACTTTTAATCAATAATTTATCCATTACCCGCAGCTAATGGCTGCGCAACTAAAAGTTTTTTATGCTAAAGAACTATCTCTTACTCGCCTTCAATAATTTCAGGAAACAAAAAATGTTTTCGCTGATCAATATCCTTGGGCTAACAATGGGCATCACCTGCTGCCTGATGATCTTTCTTTTTATTTTGAACGAACTGAGCTACGATAACTTTCACAAAAACGGGAAAGATATCTACCGCGTCATGCGGGTGGGCAATGTAAACGGCGCAAAAAGAGAGATCCCCTACCTTTCTCCGCCGTACGGACCTGCATTGAAAAATGATTTTCCAGATGCGGTTTTGAACCAGGTAAGGGTGATGCCCGATAACGATCTGATAAAATACAATGAGATTTCTTTCAATGAGAAAAATATTTACCTGGCCGACAGCAATTTTTTCAGCTTCTTTAGTTTTCCGCTCATAAAAGGAAATGCGGCCACCGTGCTGAAAGATCCGTTAAGCATTGTTTTGACCGAAACGGCCGCGAAAAAATATTTTGGCAACAAAAACCCGATTGGAAAAATTGTTTCCGTGAACCAAAAACGGCAGTTAAAAGTTTCCGGTATTGCCAAAGATCCGCCTGCCAATTCGCATCTGTATTTTGATATGGTTATTCCAATATCCAACTGGGCTGCTGAACCATGGATGAACCAATGGCCGAATAACGGGCTGTTTGTATATGTGCAACTACAACCTAATCTTAATGCGGCCGTCTTAAACAAACGCCTGCCCGGTTTTATGGATAAGTACATGGGTAAATTCTATGCAGAACAGGGTTTTAAAATGGATTTGAAAATAAACCCGTTAAAGGATATCTATTTTGAAGGAGAAACCCCGTTCGACAATGTAAAGCACGGCAGCAAAAAAACGGTCTATATTTTCATGTCCATTGCCATTTTAATACTGCTGATTGCCTGTATCAATTTCATGAATCTTGCCACTGCCAGGGCAACGGAACGCTCCAAAGAAGTGGGTCTTAGAAAAGTGATGGGGGCTTTGCGCAAACAATTGATCGGTCAGTTTATACTGGAATCGGTACTGTTTACCACGCTGGCGGCCATTCTTTCTATTGCATTGCTGCAACTGGTAATGCCAGCCTACACCCACCTGTTGGGGTACCAGCTACCCGCCTATTTCACTAACCCATTGCTGTATCTTTTTCTGGTTGTGGTTATTGTGGTTGTTGGATTGCTTGCCGGCAGCTACCCCGCCCTGTTACTTTCTTCTTTTTCCCCCATCGAATCGCTTAAGGGAAAACTGCGACTGGGAAAAAATGGCGGCATTTTTAGAAAAGTTTTGGTAGTCTTTCAGTTTGGCATATCTGTGATGCTCATCATCAGCATTACAATTATCATGAGCCAGATGAATTACATGAAAACAACGAACCTTGGTTTTAGTAAGGAGCAAGCAATGATTATAAGAATGGACAATAATGATATTAACAAAAACAGGAAACAATTTAATGATGAAATGCAGCGAACACCCGGGGTACAAAGTATCTCTTTTATGTCCGGAGAACCCGGCGGGTTTCATGATGGTTATACTTTTGAGTCGGAAGCAAAACCCGGTGAAAAATTACTTTTGAATACGGAATTTACTGACTTTAGTTATATAAAAACGCTGGGCCTTAAAATTATTGCCGGCCGCGATTTTTCGCCGGAATTTAAAACAGACAGCTTTCACGCAGCCATCATCAACCGGTCAACCGCAAAAACCCTGGGTTACACGCCCGAACAGGCCGTTGGCAAATGGATTAAGAATGTAATGAGGGATACCA
>JBDSOC010000088.1:0-4358 GCA_039915085.1 Chitinophagaceae bacterium | reverse complement strand
ACCGGTATAATTCTTTCGGGATCAGTGATGGTATTTGTTTCCCCAGGCTTAGCGCCGCTAATGACGTGCATCATTGCCTCCGGTGAAATTTTATTAATGCCGTTCAGGTTAATATTGACCGGTTGCTTTTTGCCCGTTGTATTAACCAGTTTAAGATAAACAAGACCTGTTTTTTCATCCATTGTTGCACTATAGAAAACCGTTGGAACGAGCGGTGCTATTTTTATACCCGTTGCGCTATCTCTCCGGTTAAGGGGCCTGGATTGCACCGGTATATTTGAAGCTGTAACCGGCACAATTTTGTCTCCCAGTAAGTTTCCGAATAATTTTTGAACATAATAAGAAGGAGAACCGTAACTGTTTAATGCATTGTACCCAATCAAATCAGAATCCCATTGCCATGCTTTCGGGGCAGTTGCAGTAGCCGTATTTACGTTTACAAAAAGCGGCGCATAACAAGACATAATGATAAGATCCGAATTACGCTCCATGCCCGTCATCCATGCTGCATCACCCAAAGCAGCATTTAAGTTTGTTGTGGGTGCCCCTTCTCTTGTAGCCCATTCGCCCACAAATATTTTGGGGCCGTTGCGATCATATTTATCATACTGTGAAGCATTCTCCCACATGGACCATGCGTCGCGGTAATAATGTTCATCCAATACTTCCGGCTTTTTACCCGTTGTTACTTTCATTTTTGGGTATTGTGCATCCGGAATGGTGGATATGCAATGCAGCTGCGGATACTTTGCTTCAATAGCGGTCCTGAACTGGTTAAACCTGCCATCATAACTGTTTGACCTGTCAAACCAATCCTCATTACCTATTTCCACATAAGTCAATTTAAATGGTGCCGGATGTCCATCTGCGGCACGCTTAGCACCCCAGTAAGTATTTACATCTCCCATCACATATTCAATTTGATCCAACGCATCATCTACGTACGGTTTCAAAAGTGGCCCTGCATCTACATGGTCGCCATCCAAAGAATAACCAGCATACACACCTAATAGCGGGGCTGCGCCAATGTCTTCACACCACTGTAAAAATTCAAGCATTCCTAATCCATCAGAGGCTCTGTAACCCCATGAGCCTTTGTGGCCGGGCCTTTGTTCTAAGGGACCCAATGTTGTTTTCCATGGAAATGCGTCAGTAATCAATGGGCCTTCCAAATAATTACCACCAGGAAAACGTAAGAATTTTGGTTTCATACCGGCCATCATTCTTATGAGGTCGGGCCTGAAGCCATTAGGTTTGTTGTTGTAGGTTGGCGGAAACAACGATACAAGATTGAAATAATATACACCCGTTCTGTTGGTAGTAATTACAAACCGCGCATCTTTTGCAGGCGTTACATTTGCGCCGGTTGATAAAGTCAGCTCATATTTTTTCCAGTATATGCTTTTTTCAAGATTAATGTTACCTGTTGCATATACGGTTTTACCATCATTGCTTTCAATGGAAACTGTTATTGGACCTGCCGTATTGTTTTCTATTATTGGCAACGCCGGCGTGAGGGGTTTTGCTTCCCAGGGCCAACGCGGAGGTTCTCTGCGATCGGTTCCTTTTAAGTAGAAGGATGCCTTGTAAGTGGTTGACGGTGTTACAGGAATACCCCAGTAGCCTTCGTTCGCTATACCAACTCGTCCGTCGGCCGTTTCTACCGTAAGTCTTAAGCAGGTGGAAAGAGCACCGTTTATAGCATTTCCGCGTTCATCAAAAGGAATTTTTTCTTCCGTTGGCGCTATAAGTTTAATGGCCGATTTTGAATTAGAATCAGCACGCACAAGACTCCATGCTTCAGGTGTAGTTTTATTGTCTTTAAAAATCCGGTTCCGTATTAATTCTGCATATAAACCACCGTCATAAGCATGATTGATTTCTTCTGTCATCAGGCCATACAACATGGGACTTACATTGGCGCCTGGCTTTGTAAAGTCTAAATTTAAATCAGGTGTTTGTGCACTGGCACTGCCGGCAATCAAACAACAAATACTGCAGGCAAGTACACCCGTTCTTAAAATGTTTTTTTTCATGTTTTCTTGTTGATCGTTTAAAACTTTACACTTAGAATTTACTTTGCCTCCCTTATATACAATGATTTTATATCTACCGTGGTGGTGTTATGGTAATGATCAAGCTGAAAACCAATATTACCGGCAGAAAAGCCGGCCTCATGCACCATGTCGATTGTTTTTACACCATTCAGCCACGCTTCAATATGGTGACCTTTCACTTTTATATAATAATGGTTCCAATCATTTTGATTCACAATTTTTGCCACGAGGGAATCTGGAAATTTTTGTACCATATCGCCTCGTCTTTCCTCCCATAAAGAGCCCCAGTACCCCTTGCCCATATCTACCTGGTAGCCTGGTGCATTATCGAAGCTTGTAGGATTGATGCGAATGCAAACACCTGAATTTGCGATTGAATCACCCACCATTTTTATCAGTACATTTAATTCAAAATCGGTGTATACTTTTTTAGTGTAACTGAAGTGATGTTCTTTTTCTCTGCCCATAGCACCATGCAGCGTGGTATGCTGAAACTGCCAGAACATTGGTTCAAAAGTCCAATCATCCGCAGATGAAAGCAGGTTTACCCAACCTTTGCCCACTGGTTTATCGTGCACCAGTTTACCGGCCTTTGGCAAAGTGTTTTCTAAGGTAGTGCTTTGCTGTGCAAAGACAACATTACTTATCAATACCAGTGCTGTTCCAATAAAAACTAAATTGCGGGGAATAAATTTCATTGTAGTGTTATTTAAATAATAGTTGTGCAAAATTGTACAAGTTGTTTCTCCATACAGGCCAGCTGTGACCACCTGGATAGTCGGAATAGCTGTGTTTTACTTTTAGTTCGTCCAGCTTCCCAACCATTATCTGGCCGTTCTTATAAGCAATGTCTTCCTGGCCACCTTGGGACAACCAGAATACTTTCAGGTTATTATTAATTTTATCGGCGTTGTTTTTCATGAAATCATATTGCTCATCCGCCAGTTTACTCATCATCGGTATTATCCATCCTGAGCTGAAGACGCCCAGGTGTGCAAACATATCAGTATTCTTAAGACCGGTATACAGGGTGTGCATTCCACCCAGGGATAGACCTGCTAATGCGCGACTTTCTGCACCAGGTTGCGTACGATAATTTTTTTCAACAAAAGGAATGATCACCTTCTTCAGTTCAGCTTCAAATATTTTCATGGAGCTTTCTATGCCATTGGAATTAAATCCGCCTGCACCTATGTTTGCATCGGGCATAACAACAATCATTGGTGTTGCTTTTTTGGCGGCAACCAGGTTGTCAATGATTAGGTCGGTCTTACCCTGCATGGCCCAGCCTGTCTCATCTTCGCCGCCGCCATGTAAAATATACAGCACCGGGAATTTTGCCACCGTGTTTGAATCATAGCCAGGTGGTGTATAAATGTAAAGCTGTCTCCATGAATTTGTAACGGAAGAATAATATTTTTTAATTCTTATATCGCCATGTGGAACGTTACGCAATGCATAATAAGCGCCGCCTGTAAAAGGTATTTCTATACCGCTCGCCATCCTGCCCATACCATAAAAAGACTGACTGGCAGGATCTGCCACGGCCAGGCCATCTATCAGTAATGAATAATAATGAAATCCCTCGCTGATAGAATCTGTTGTTCCTGTCCACACGCCGCTGCCATCTTTCACCAGGTCATATTTTTTACCCAAGTCAATTTGTACTTTTTGTGCATCGGGTGCTTTTATACTAAACTTTACGCGGCTGTCGCTCATCACCTGTGGGTATGCGCTATTGCGGATATTGGTAGCAGCAGGCGCACCGGCTACCGGGTATTTGGAAAATGTGGAAGGATCAACCGGTTTGAAAAGCAATTGTGAAAACATATACAGCCCATTTTTCCAAACCTTAAAATCATGCACCCCGGGTTCAATAAAATAAATATGGGGGATACCGTTTTTTTCCAGGTAGTCGTGCGTTCTTTTACTGAACGATATTAATCCATCGCTTGCACCACAGGAGATAAAAAGCAACTTAATTTTCTCTTTGGCTGCAGTTGCATCGGGCACCAGTTCCTGCGGTGTTTTGGTGTTGGGTGCAGAAGAAAATCCACCTATCCATGAAAATACATCCAGGTTACCGAGGCCAAAATTTAATGATTGCCCACCACCCATAGAAAGGCCAGCAATGGCCCGGTGATCTTTGTCGGCAATAACCGGGTATTTTTTCTGAATAAAAGGAATCAAATCATTCAGCAAATCCTTTTCAAACGTAGCAAATGCCTGTACTTTATCCGGCGCCATAATATTGCCGGTTGAGCGATCGTCTTTCATGGCCCTGCCGTTTGGCATTACCAC
>JBDSOC010000008.1:0-40099 GCA_039915085.1 Chitinophagaceae bacterium | reverse complement strand
TTTTTCTGCAATGAATTTTGCCGTTAACGGGTTATCACCGGTTACCATCACGGTTTTAATTCCCATTTTACGCAAGCGCTCAAAACGTTCCTGTATGCCCGGTTTGATAATGTCCTGTAATTCTATTACCCCCAATACCTGGTTGTTCTCGCTTACTACCAAAGGCGTGCCTCCGTTTGATGCAATAATTTTTACTCTTTCTGCTGTTTCTTCAGGAACAACATTGCCTGCTTTGGCCACCATATTTTTTATTGAATCAAAAGCGCCTTTGCGGATTTTTAAGCCACTTGGTAAATCAACACCACTGCTTCTTGTCTCTGCGGTAAATTCAATAAATTTTGCACCATTGGTATTAAAACTGTTTACATTAATATTTGCCAGTTCAATAATTGATTTTCCTTCCGGTGTCTGATCAGCAAGGGAAGACAATGCGCATGCTTCTGTGAAAGCTGCCTTATCTATTCCCTTGGCCGGATAAAAATTGGTGGCCTTTCTATTTCCGATTGTTATGGTACCTGTTTTATCCAATAGCAGCGTATCTAAATCTCCGGCTGTTTCTACTGCCTTACCACTTTTAGTGATAACATTTGCACGCAATGCCCTGTCCATACCTGCAATGCCGATGGCACTTAACAGACCCCCAATTGTTGTAGGAATAAGACATACAAATAATGAGATAAAAGCTGCAATGGTAATGGGTGTGTTGGCGTATTCACCAAAAGGTTTAAGTGTTACACATACAATGATGAAAATAAGGGCGAAACCCGCTAACAAGATCGTCAATGCAATTTCATTGGGCGTTTTTTGCCGTGATGCACCTTCCACCAATGCGATCATTTTATCTAAAAAACTCTCTCCGGGTTCGGTAGTAACACGAACTTTAATTCTGTCGCTCAATACTTTTGTACCACCGGTTACTGAAGATTTATCGCCTCCTGATTCCCTGATTACGGGCGCACTCTCTCCTGTAATGGCAGATTCATCAATAGTAGCAATGCCCTCAATGATTTCGCCATCCATTGGGATGGTATCACCTGTTTCGCAAAGAAATACATCGCCTTTCTTAAGTTGTGCAGAAGGAACAACCTTTATTTCGTTGGTAAATATTTCTCCTGACGGAAATATTTTTTTTGCCGGCGTATCTTCTCTTGTTTTGCGCAGGCTGTCGGCTTGCGCTTTACCCCTGGCTTCTGCAATGGCTTCGGCAAAATTGGCAAATAATAATGTCAGGAGTAACACTAAGAATACAATTAAATTATATGCCAGGCCACCCTGTGTTTTTTCGCCTGCCATGATCCCTACACAAACAGCCAGCATTACTGCTGTACAGATCTCCACGGTAAACATAACCGGGTTGCGGAACATGATTCGTGGATTTAGTTTGATGAAAGATTGTTTAAGCGCGGTGTTTACCAATGAGGCTTCGAACAATTTATTTGATGTATTATTTTTCATTTTTTTCATTTTAACCAAGAGATGGAAAGATCAGAAAACTGTACCCTTTTTACTTTTATCCCTTACTGTACTTCATTCAGGTTTTCCATTTCTCATCGCCTTTTTTTCTTCTTTATACTCTTTTTATACTATTCGTCCCTCAAAAGGTAGGATTGACACAGCTGAAGTCACAGTAGTATAGAAGCCTAATCAGGGAACTATGTCGAAATCGGGCTGTTTTCCCTGCCCGACTGGTCATTCAGGCGGGGATTTCGACTGGCTTTTTTGCGGTACTTTTTTTCCATAAAAAAAGTACCAAATGGCAAATTAGAAAAGATAATTTTGCAAGATTTCATACCCATTCTATAATAAACTGGGGTTTTTTTAAATACAATATGAAAGAATAAACAGTGCCAGTAAAGTTTTCAGCCTTTTTTAGGGCCGACTATACTATTATTTCATTCCAAAATACTCGGCTAATGGACCCAATGCCAGGGCGGGGAAAAATGATAATGCAGCGATGATAAATATTACCGCAAATACCATAAGGCCAAATGTTGATGTATCTGTTTTGAGTGTACCGGCACTTTCGGGTACATATTTCTTTTTTGCAAGAATACCTGCAATAGCCACCGGGCCGATAATAGGTAAAAATCTTGCCAGCAACATTACTGTCCCGCAGGCTATATTCCAGAAGGGTGTATTATCACCCAGGCCTTCAAAGCCACTGCCGTTATTTGCTGAAGATGAAGTAAACTCGTACAGCATTTCACTAAAGCCATGATTACCCGGATTGTTGAGCCAGCCGGCATAGGTGGTTGGGTCATGTGCATACAGGTGTGATGAAATTGCTGTACCTGCTAATATTAAAAACGGATGCAGCAGGGCAATAATAGCAGCGATCTTCATTTCTTTGGCTTCAATTTTTTTACCAAAAAATTCCGGTGTTCTTCCTACCATTAACCCGCTGATAAAAACCGCGATGATAATAAAAATGAAAAAATTTAAAAAACCTACTCCAACGCCACCATAGAATGCATTGATCATCATACCCAGCATGGCGAACATTCCTGTTAAGGGTGTAAAGCTGTCATGCATGGCATTTACTGAACCATTGGATGTTACTGTAGTGGTAATGCCCCAATACGCAGATGCTGCGGGACCAAAGCGGACTTCTTTTCCTTCCATACTGCCCAGGTTTTGGAGTACACCCATTTTGCCAATGGCTCCATTGCCGTGCATTTCATTGTAGATTGATGGAATTACAAGCAGTAAAAAGCCCAGTGTCATTACACCAAAGACCATCCATGCAAATCTTTTTCTTTTGACCATGTATCCTAAAGCAAAAATCAATGCGATAGGAATCAAAACGATACATACATTCTCTACCATGTTGGTAAAGTAATTGGGATTTTCAAATGGATGGGCACTGTTTACACCAAAGTATCCGCCACCGTTTGTGCCCAATTGTTTTATTGCGATCATAGCTGCAGCCGGACCTCTTGAAACGTTAACGGTGTCGCCCTGCATGCTGATGAATTGGTCTTTACCCTGGAAGTTCATCGGTGTGCCATTAATTACTAATAATAGTGCTACTACTATTGACAGAGGAAGTAAGACTCTTGTACAGGATTTTACAAAATAATTATAAAAGTTACCCAGCTTATCGGCATTTTTTTCTTTTAGCGCTTTAAAAACGACTGCACATGCGGCCATACCTGTACCTGCACTTACAAACTGGAAGAACATCAATAGTAAATTTCCCAAATAAGAAACACCGCTTTCTCCTGAATAGTGCTGCAGGTTAGTATTTGATACAAAACTGATGGTTGTATTGTAAGCCAGGTCTGCAGTCATAGATGGATTACCATCCGGGTTTAAAGGCAGCCAGCTCATGTTCATTAACACAAGCATGGATAGCAGAAACCAGACTGCATTAATAACCAGCAAAGCGATCATACTTTGTTGCCAGGTCATATCATTTTGCAGTTTTATACCGCCTGCTTTAAAAAATAGTTTATCGAGAGGATTGCAGATAAAATCCAACCAGGTTTTTTCGCCATTATAAACTTTACCAATATAGCGTCCCAGCGGAATGGCCAGCAACACCATAATGATATACATGGCTATTACGCCAAATATTTCTGTGTTCATGTTATTTATTTTTTACGATCCGCCACCTGGCGGATTGGGGTTTAGAATTTTTCTGGTTTAATCAATACATAACAGAGATAACAGAAAACCAGGATGGAGATAATAAATAGTAATGTCATAGATTTTATTTTTTGGGCTAAGAGAATAAAGGAGAAAAAGAAGTAAGGCTGATTGACAGGTTTCTCTTTTCCTCTTTAGCTATATTTTGTCGAAGAAATCAACTGCTTTAAAAAAAAGTACAAAGCCAGCAAGTCCGGCTGCTATTAAAATGGCGGTTAACATAATTTTATTGATTAAAAAGATGATAAATTAAACCTGCTGCAATAATGCTCATGTAGAAAGCCAGAAACAGATGAAAAGGTTTCATCCGTTGTTTTAGTTTACTGAAATGGGGTTTCATTTTCTTTTGTTTGGCTGGTATGTGCCAAAGCTGTGCCCCCTTCTTTGGGTGGTAAGCAATGAGCGGGGAATGCAGGCTGGCAGGGCATTAGGCGGGGCTGGAAGATTAATCACCGGTTCCTGGAAAAAATAAAACCCTTCCGTTTTGGAAGGGTGCATTGCCAAAATGAAAGGTTGAGGGGTGCGCTTTTTTTTATCAGTACTAAAAAGCAGGGGATAATAAATAAACATTTTTTCTGGCCTCAATCTTTTATTCCCTCTCCGGGGAGATGGATAGGAGTACAATTAGTTATATACCTTAAAAAATTATATACAGTCGTAAATGATACCTTTGCTGCAATCATAAACTGGCTTAATGAAATCTTTGTTTTTACTGCCGGCTTTTTTCATTTGCCAGGCTTGTTTGGCACAAAAACAAGTTGCTAAAGATTCAATTGATTTCTATTTAAATAAAATTGACAATCATGCTGTTTCAATCTCAAATAATTATAATTTGGCAGCCGTAAAAATGAATAATGATGCGAAAATACTATATGACAATGCTGATGAATATATCATAGATAATCTGATGGCATTACTGGAAAATGAAAATAAGGCGCTTGCATGCCATGTGCTGCTGACAAAACTGCTTGAGCCCGATAGCAAAAGTTTTTATTATACTACTGAAGACCTGACAGATTCAATATTGGTTTCATACAAATATAATGGCCTGGTCTGGAAAGCGGTTTTTGATAAAATAAGTCTTACCAATAAAATACGTATTGATTCCCTGGAAATGAAAAAGATGAAAACATACTGGCTGTCAAAAAAAGAAAGCCTTTTGAATAAAGGCCATAAGTGGCATTAAAACATTATGGGTTTACAGTTGCGGGCAATTGTAAAAGGCGGGTAGCCGTGGGCAGAAGATACATAGAAGCTGTGAGTTGTGAACTATAAGCAAAAAAGCTGCGTAATAATAATTTTTATTGATGACAGGAGGGTTTGGTAACTAAAGATTTGAAGCTGAAAGCCCGTAGCCTTCTTCACAGGCCATATTCTTCAATTTTCCGGTATAAAGTAGTAAGGCCTATGTTCAGCAATTTTGCGGTCTCTGTTTTATTTCCGTTGGTATGGTGCAATACCCGGAGTATATGCAGTTTTTCAACGCTGGACAAATCAAAAGCCGACAATGTTTGTTGTGACGCAGCAGATAATGATTGCAGTTCCAGCGGCAGGCTGTTAATAGTTAATGGCGAACTGTCGGCTAATATAACAGCCCTTTCCATTACATTTTTTAATTCGCGGATATTACCTTTCCAGTTGTGATGCTGCAGCCGTTCTGTAAACTCTTTGCTCATGCTGCTGATCTGCGCATTCGCTTTCAGGGAAAATATTTTCAGGAAATGTTCCGCCAGCATCGGAATGTCTTTTTTCCTGTCGCGCAAAGCTGGTAAAGTAATAGTGAATATATTAATACGGTAGAACAGATCTTCCCTGAACTTACCATCTGTTACGTCCTGTTGCAGGTTGCGGTTGGTAGCGGCAATAATGCGCACGTTTACTTTGGTTGATTTAGTATCGCCTACTTTAATAAATTCATTCGTCTCCAGTACCCGCAGCAGTTTTGCCTGCAGATCAATATGGATTTCACCAATCTCATCTAAAAATAAAGTGCCCCCGGAGGCTTCTTCAATCAATCCTTTTTTGTCTTTACCGGCGCCCGTAAATGCACCTGCTTTATGACCGAATATTTCACTCTCCAACAACTCTTTTCCAAAGGCGCTGCAGTTTAAAGCAACAAACGGGTTTCCTGCCCGCTTGCTCCCATTATGAATAGCCTGTGCAAATACTTCTTTGCCCGTGCCTGTTTCACCCAATAATAAAACAGTAGCATCTGTAGGGGCAACTTTTCTTGCCAGCTGTATGGCTTCCTGTATAATAGCCGATCCCCCCAGGATGCTTTCAAAGCCATATTTTTTTCCAACCTGTAGTTCTAACTGATCAACGCGCTTTTGCAATTGCACTTTTTCCATAGCCCTGTTCAGCAGTGGTATTATTTTATCATTGTCATCGCCTTTGGTAATATAATCAAATGCCCCGTTTTTCATTGCCTGTACACCATCCGGAATATTACCGTATGCGGTTAGCAAAATGATTTCAGTTAAAGGGAATTTCTGTTTAGCAGTGGTAATAAAATCAAGGCCGGTTCCATCGGGTAGTTTCACATCACAAAGCAGTACATCGATACTTTCTTTTTCCAGCACTTTCATCCCCGCCTTTAAATTAGCTGCTTCAAAAACAGTAAAACCTTCCAGCCTGATAATCCGGCTGAGGAGTGCCCGGAGTTTTTCTTCATCATCTATCAATAAAATATTCCCTGTCGCCATAATAATGGTATTGCTGTCAAAAGTAGGGAAATACTAATCAATGCAATTGCAGCAAGTTTGCTCTTTCAGTTCTTTCATTTTAGAACAAAACGTCCGGTAATGGACGCTTTTAAAAATCATTTTGAAGACAAGTGGCTGATAATAAATTTTTTGCGTCTGGCACTGCTATTGAAATAACAATGGTCTAAAATTACTGCATGGATAAAGACATTGAGGGAAATGTTACAGCACGTAAAAAGAAAAAAATAATTAGCATTGTCTTGCTCATCATCGCAATACTTATTGCCGCTGTTTTCCTGCTTCGGTCTTCTTTAAATGCTTCTATAAAAAAATCAGTTATAACAACGGCAGTTGTTGAAAGAGGCGATATTGAAAATACTATTACAGCTTCCGGGGAAATTTTACCGGAATTTGAAGCTACCATTACAAGTCCTATCAATGCGTCTGTTCAAAAAGTAATCATAGACGCAGGCAGTAAAGTAAAAGCAGGAGAGTCTATTCTTACACTTGACAAATCAGCTTCGCAAACTGAGTTTGAAAAGCTAAAATTTCAACTGGCTTCCAAACAGAATGATGTGAAAAAGCTAAAGCTGGAACTGGATAAAAGCTTTTATGACATTAAATCAAGCAACGATATTAAGCAGTTGCGCATTAATAGCCTTGAGGCAGATGTGGAAAATGCCCGGCGTTTGTTTAAAGCAGGTGGCGCCACAAGGGAAAGTATTGAACAGGCTGAACTAAACCTGAGAGTGGCGAAGCTTGAAAAGCTGCAATTGGAGAATGAAATAAAGAGCAAACAGCTGACCATGCAGGTAGAAATGAAAGAAGCCGAAATTGCTTCCTCTATCCAGGCAAATGATCTGCATGAACTGGAACGAAAGCTGCAACTTGCAAATATAGTTGCCAGCAGGGATGGTGTAGTTACCTGGGTAAATAAGAACCTGGGAGCGGCTATACATGAGGGTGATGCACTTGCACGCATAGCCAATTTGGAAAGTTTTAAAGTACAGGGAAGTATTTCCGACAGTTATCTTGATCAGTTGCACAATGCAATGTCAGCTATCATCCGTATTAATGAAACACAGATAAGGGGGACTGTGGTAAATATTCAGCCATCTGTACAAAATGGAATTGTATCATTCAGCATTCAGCTTGCTGAACAGAACAATCAACTGCTCCGCCCAAATATGAAAGTTGACGTATTTCTTGTAACTGCTGCAAAAAAAAATGTGTTACGCGTGGCAAACGGGCCTGCATTCAGAGGCGCATCATCGCAGGATATATTTGTGTTGAGTAATGGCAAAGCCGGAAGAAGAAGCGTACATACAGGCATGACCAATTTTGATTTTGTAGAACTACTGGATAATATAAAAGCAGGAGATGTAATTATCACTGCTGATATGAGCGCATATAAAAATGTAAAGGAAATTACCATTAACAATAATTAATGATAAAACGCGGTGGCTATATTATTTTTTGTATTTTATCTTTCGCGAAGGGATACGCGTTTTCAATAAATGATACACTTACGCTTACCTTACAGCAGGTAGTGGAAATGGCCAAAAGCAAATCCATCGCATCAAAGCAGGCGGTAACAACAAAGGAAACAAAATACTGGCAGTTTCGCACGTTCCGATCCAATTACCAGCCGCAATTATCACTTAACGGAACATTACCCGGTTACAATAAAACATTTACAGAAGTGGTACAACCCGATGGCACCATACAATTTCAACCCATACACAATAATAATTCTTCTCTTAATCTTTCTTTTAGTCAGAGTATTGCGGCTACCGGCGCCACTGTTTTCGGCACAACAGCATTGCAGCGGTTTGATGATTTTGACAGGAAAAACACTTTGTACAATGGCGTACCTTTCGGTATAGGTTATAGCCAGCCACTGTTCCAGTTTAACACGCTGCGCTGGGATAAAAAAATTGAGCCATTAAAATTTGATGAAAGCAAGCAGGCTTATATTGAATCAATGGAACAAATATCAATTAAGGCAAACGGTTATTTTTTTGATCTGCTGCTGGCACAGGTAAACTTCCAGATTGCAACAACCAATTTTTCCAATACGCAAAACATACTGCGCATTGCAAAAGAGAAGTTTGATATTGGTAAAATATCCCGGAATGAAATATTGCAATTGCAGCTGGAGCAATTAAAAACACAAAAAGCTGTGGGCATTGCAAAACGTGATATGGAAATTGCCACACTCAACCTGCGGGCTTATACAGGGTTGCAGCAGTTAGATAAAATTGCTTTATCGTTGCCGGAACCAATTATTAATATGCAGGTTACTTCAGATAAGGTACTGGCAGAAGCCTATGCAAACAGGAGCGATGCCATTGCTTTTTTACGGCGGATAGCAGAAGCTAACAGGGATGTGGCCAAAGCAAAAGGAGATAACGGGTTAAATGCAACCTTAACTGCAAGACTCGGTTATTCAAAAAGCGCTGCAGATATTCCGAAAGTATATCAATCGCCACAGGACCAGCAATTGGTACAATTAACTTTTGACATTCCTATTCTTGACTGGGGTAGATCAAAGTCAAGAACTAAAACGGCGCAGGCTAATTTACAGTTTACAAAATATGCAGTAGAGCAGGACAAACAAATTTTTTCACAGGAGATTATTACGCAGGTAACCCTGTTTGATATGATGAAAGACCAGTTGGTATTAACAGCCAGCGCAGACAGTATTGCCAGCGAAAAGTACCAGATAGCAAAAGACACGTATGTGTTAGGCAATATCAGCATAACAGATCTCAGTATTGCTTTCCAGGAAAAGGACCAGGCTAAAAGAGATTATATTTCCGCGTTGCGTGATTTTTGGGGCGCGTATTACCAGTTACGGTATTTAAGTTTGTATGATTTTGAAAAAAATGAAAAGATAATATACAGGTGAGCTTATTAAGAAACCAATGCAGCATTTGAGATGCTGGGATATTGAGATTTCTTTCGCCATTATATTTTCAACCAGTCACAAAATAACTAAACTCCTACATCAGAATTAAACTATTATGATACAACTACAAAACATCCAAAAGGTTTATCGCACAGACACGGTGGAAACACATGCACTCAGCAGCATCAGCCTTGATATTGCCAAAGGCGAATTTCTTTCTGTAATGGGTCCTTCGGGCTGTGGGAAAAGCACCTTGCTGAACATTATGGGTTTGCTGGACATGCCCTCTGCAGGAGAGGTGAAAATAGATGAACAGTCTACGGCCAGATTATCCGACAAAGACCTGGCTCATTTCAGGAATAAAAAACTCGGATTTATTTTTCAAAGCTACCATCTCATCAATGATTTAAAAGTGCTGGACAATGTGGAACTGCCGCTGCTTTACCGCAATTGTTCTTCTGCTGAACGATCGGCATTGGCAAAAGAAGCACTGGCAAAAGTGGGACTCAGCAATAGAATGAAACACTTTCCAACACAATTATCAGGCGGGCAAAAACAGCGTGTTGCCATTGCAAGGGCCATTGTTGGCAAGCCCGAAATTATACTGGCAGATGAACCAACGGGCAACCTTGACAGCGCGATGGGTAATGAAATAATGGAGATCCTGATTAACCTGAACCGCAATGAAGGGACAACTATTATAATGGTAACGCACGATGAAAACATGGCGAAAAAAACGCACCGGCTAGTGCGGTTGTTTGATGGGTCGCAGGTTCAGTAATAAGTTGAAAGGCTGACCCGTTGAAAATAGAACAAGTAAAAAAACAGTGATGCATGCCGGATAGAAGAAATCAGACATCTCCAAATCAGAAATCAGAAATTGTCTTCTTATGTTGAAAAATTATTTTAAAATCGCCATTGCTGTATTGAAGAGGAGAAAATTCTTCACTTTTATCAGCCTGTTCGGTATAAGTTTCACATTAACGATATTAATGGTGCTGACAGCATTTATTGATAAAGTGGTCAATGATAAGTATCCCGATAGAAAAAGAGATCGGTTATTGTTTGTAAATGGCATAGAGCAAAGAGGCCCGCAGGCAATGAACGGCGGGGAATTGTCTTTTTATTTTCTTAACCACTACGCGGCGGGTTTAAAAACACCGGTTAAAGTTGGCATTTCTTCTCATTACAGGGGTACCAACACTTACCTGAACGATAAAAAAATAGCCATCAACTATAAATATACCAACGATCTTTTTTGGGAGGTACTTGATTTTGATTTTTTAGAAGGGAAAGCATTTACCAAACAACAAATAGATAATGGAGAACATGTAACCGTGATTTCGGAAGATATAAAAAGTGCCTATTTTGGTGATATGCCTTCTGTGGTGGGCAAATACATTGAGGCGGACAATGTGCAATACAGGGTTTGTGGTGTTATAAAAAACGTCCCCATCACTACTTATATGTTGTACAGCGATATTTATCTGCCGTATACGGTCTCAAAATCGAATTACAATGATAAAGGATACTCTGGCGGGTATACTGGCGTATTACTTGCGCAGTCGAAAGAAGATGTGCCCAAAATTCAGGAAGAATTTGAACAGATGGTAAGCCGGCTTCCCATGTCAGACAAAATGTATGAGCATATTTATTGTCACGCTGATACTTTTATCACAGGTTATGTGAGAACAGGCAATGAAGAAAAATCTGGTGTGGTCATAGCGCTGACAGCCATCATCATATTTGTTTTGCTGGTGATGCTTCTGCCCACGTTGAATCTTGTCAACATCAATATCACGCGCATCATGGAGCGTTCATCGGAGATTGGTGTGCGCAAAGCTTTTGGCGCATCATCCAGAACGCTGGTGTACCAATTTGTTGTAGAAAATCTTATTCTTACTTTTTTAGGGGGGGTGATTGGGCTGGTGCTGTCGTATATCATCATACAAATTATCAATAGCCTCAACCTGATAGATAACTTTTCGTTATCAATCAATATTACTGTATTGTTATTTGCATTTTTAACCTGTTTAATCTTTGGATTGTTGTCGGGTGTTTATCCTGCGTGGCGCATGTCGAGGTTACATGTAGTCACCGCTTTAAAAGCATCCTGAAAATTAACTCACTATTTAGTCAACATACTATGGTAAAGCATTTATTTAAAATGATCTGGAACAAAAAAAAGCAAAACGCTTTGTTGATATCAGAAATGCTGATTTCGTTCATGGTGTTGTTTGCAGTATTTACATTGCTGGTATTTGATTACCAGAATTACCAGAAACCAATGGGTTTTGAATATGAAAATGTTTGGGTGGTCAATTATAGCAATCCGGTGAATATCAGGAACGCTGATTCACTGAAACTTTTTTATGAAACATTGAAACAAACTGTAAAGGCGCTTCCGCAGGTAAAAGAAATTAGTTATTCAAGTAATAATTTTCCTTTTTCAAACAGTACCAGCCAGAGTGGATTTACCTACGGGAAAATACATATAGACCATATAAACTGGTATCATGCCGGGGATAGTTATATGGATGTGCTGAATGTAAATTTGAATGAAGGGCGTTGGTTCAGCAAAGAAGATATTGTTTCAAAAAACAGGCCCGTGGTAATAAATGCCGCTTTAAAAGAGATGATTTTTGGAAATGAAAGTGCAATAGGTAAATTGATCGGTAGTGACTGGCGTGATCCATCAGTTAAGGATAAAGATAAAATGAGGGTAATAGGTGTTGTCCGGGATATGAAAATGAAAGGCGACTACGCCAATCCGGGTGTTGCTGTTTACAATCGTGTCGATACCGGTGAATACCGCTGGCTGAATTCCATGTTAGTAAGTGTAACACCCGGTGCGGGGGCGGCTTTTGAAGAGAAGCTATATAAAACACTGGCAAATGCCATGAGTAATTCGAATATAGAGATTGAGCATCTTGCAGACAAGCGGGTAAAAGCAAATTATTTTTCAGTAGTTCCAATTATCGTCATGCTGATTGTTGCCGGTTTTCTTGTTTGTAATGTTGCGCTTGGCTTATTCGGTGTGTTGTGGTACAATATAAACAAACGCAGGGGAGAGATAGGATTGCGGCGTGCGGTAGGCGCCAGTGGGAAATCTGTTACATGGCAATTGATTGGTGAGGCGATGGTGGTAGCTACGTTTTCGCTGATAGTGGGTTCTTTCTTTGCTATCCAGTTTCCGTTGCTCAACGTGTTCGACCTTTCTTCCAACACTTATTTTATTGCACTTGCTTTATCAATTGTTTTCATTTACTTGCTGGTATTGGTTTGTGCATTGTACCCCGGCAGGCAGGCGGCCGGCATTTATCCGGCAGTTGCACTGCACGAAGACTGATCAATTAGCTCTTTAATCTTTAAAGAGAGGCAGGGAGAAGTCAGGTAATATATCGTGCCATGGTAAAAAATGCAGCATACCGGTATAAGAACGTATTAACCTTGGTACTATAGATTGGCAATTCGTGTTCATTTGTATTCATTCGTGTTCATTAGCGTCTATGATATTAATAATTGATGATGATATAGCTGTACGTACTTCATTACTGCTCCTGCTGCAGCAGCACGGGTATAAAACTGCCAGTGCAGATAATTCAGCATCGGCGCTGGATTTTTTGAAAATACAAACACCTTCGTTAATTTTACTGGACCTTAATTTTTCTATAGAGACAAGTGGCGACGAAGGCATGCAATTACTGCAGCAAATAAAGAAGCAGCATGCTGCTATACCTGTTATTCTTATTACAGGTTGGGCCACCATTCAATTGGCTGTTAAAGGCATGAAGCTGGGTGCCGGTGATTTTATCAACAAACCCTGGGGCAATGATTATTTGTTGCAATCCATCAATGATCTATTAAAGCTTCAGGAAAACAAAACAAAACAGCCCGGTCGTAAACAATTAGACAGTCAGTATAATTTCCAGCATATTATTGGTGAAGACAGTAAAATGCTGGAAATATTAGAAACCATAGGCCGGGTGGCGCAAACGAATGCCGCTGTATTGATTATGGGTGAAAGCGGTACAGGTAAAGAACTGATAGCCGAAGCCATTCACCAAAACAGCCTGCGCAGCAATAAACCATTTGTAAAAGTAAACCTGGGCGGTATATCAAATTCATTGTTTGAAAGCGAAATGTTCGGCCATGTCCGTGGTGCATTTACAGATGCAAGGTATGACCGGATCGGAAGATTTGAAATGGCCAACAAAGGAACCATTTTCTTAGATGAGATAGGAGATTTGGATCTCAGCAGCCAGGTAAAACTGTTACGGGTTTTGCAGGACAGGACCTATGAAGTGCTGGGCAGCAGCCGTACCAAAACAATTGATACAAGAATAGTTTGCGCTACCAACCGCCACCTGGAAGAAATGGTAAGCAAACAAAGTTTCCGGGAAGATCTTTTATACCGCATTAATCTTATTACCGTCAAACTTCCATCCTTAAAAGAAAGACCGGGGGATATTCCATTACTTGTAAAATTTTTTGTAAATAACCTGCGTGAAATTTATAACAGGCCCTTACTGAATGTAAGCAATGATGCAATGAAATGGTTACAGCAATTACAATTGCCTGGTAATATCCGCCAGTTAAAAAACCTGGTAGAACGATCTGTCCTGGTAAGTAAAAAAGATTATCTTGATGTGGCTGATTTTCAATCGCAGCTGGAAACATCGCCAAAGAAAACCGGACAGCTGTCATTGCCTGCTGTAGGCAGCATAACGCTGGAAGAACTGGAAATACAAATGATAAGTAAAGCAATGGAATTTCATAAAAACCGTATCACCCGTGCAGCAAAGGCATTGGGCATTACCCGCAGCGCATTGTACCGCCGCCTGGAAAAATACAATATTCCATACGATGAAACTCCGGACTAAATACATTCTTTTTGTTGGCATCAGCCATTTGGTTACGCTTGTTTTAACCTTTTTTATTTTTAGTGATAATAAAATATTTTTTATTGCTTCTGAGGTATTGATCATTTTTTCTGTTTTTCTTTCCTGGCAACTATACAGTCAATTGCTCCAGCCTTTAAAAACATTGCTGCAGGGAGCAGATGCCATCCGTGACCGTGATTTTAATATAAAATTTTTACCTACAGGCAAATACGAAATGGATCAGCTGATTGATGTTTATAATGCCATGATGGATCAGTTACGTAATGAGCGTACACAGCAGGAACAACAGCATTTTTTCCTGGAAAAACTGATCTATACTTCTCCAACAGGCATTATTATTTTAGATTATGATCAAAACATCCAGCAATTAAATCCCCGTGCCCTGCAACTGCTGGAAATGGAAGAAAAGGATATCCTGCAAAAATCTGTTCATGAATTGCCCAATGCAGTGCTGCGTGAAATAAGTAAAATACAGTCAGGCGAAAGTAAAACCATCACCCTGAATGGGGCAGAGACATACAAATTACTGAAATCTCATTTTATTGACAGGGGCTTTGCCCGTTATTTTGTAATGATAGAAGATTTAACGGTAGAAATTCTGGCAGCAGAGAAAAAGGCTTATGGTAAAGTTATCCGCATGATGGCCCATGAAGTAAACAATACAATTGGCCCGGTTAATTCTATATTGCAATCAACTTTACAGGCACAACAAAACAATACAACAATCAATAATGCTTTACAGGTGGCCATGGATCGCAATAACAGCCTGAATATTTTCATGCGCAATTTTGCGGATGTGGTAAGACTGCCGGTTCCACATAAAAAGGCAATTGACCTGCACGCCATGCTCCGGCAATTATCACAATTAATGTCACTAAAAGCAGGAGAGAAAAAAATTGATTTTCAATTTAACCTTCATCAATACCCGGTACTGGTGTCTGCAGATCCGCAACAAATGGAACTGGTGCTCATTAATGTAATTAAGAATGCCATAGAAGCCATTGAAGAACAGGGAACCGTTAATTTTATTACCAGCCTTCATCCCGCACAACTTATTATCCGTGACAGTGGCAAAGGAATTACTTATGCATCGGCGGAACAACTGTTTACCCCTTTTTTTAGTACAAAGCCAGATGGGCAGGGGATAGGGCTAACACTGGTAAAAGAAATACTGGTGGAACATGGATTTTCGTTTTCATTAAAGACTTCATCACCCGGCACTACTGATTTTGTGATCAATTTTGAATAGATTAGAAACATTTTACATAAATCTCCCCTTTATTGTTCCTTTCGGGGCACCATTTTCTATAAAAGGTATTTTATACACTTATTTTAGTATTTTCGGCACTCCAATTTTTTTATCTGACAAAACATTAAAAAATGAGAACGATTGCCTGTTTATTTTCCGCAATGATTTTTTTAACAATTACCCATATGAGTTGTACAAATGCACCTACCAAAACAGAAGAAGTAAACACCGCTGCAACAGCAGTTACAAAACAGGATTTCGGTCAGGCAGATGGCAAACCTGTCTATCTCTATACCCTTACAAATAAAAATGGCATCCAGGTAAAAATTACTAACTACGGTGGTACTGTTACCTCATGGGTAACGCCTGATAAAAATGGCACTAAAAGCAGTATTGTGCTGGGCTTTGACAGCC
The DNA here is from genome assembly GCA_039915085.1 of Chitinophagaceae bacterium. GTDB lineage: Bacteria > Bacteroidota > Bacteroidia > Chitinophagales > Chitinophagaceae > JACMLD01. Next base: position 24,268 of record JBDSOC010000008.1, on the reverse strand, counting down.
TCAGCGGTTACCTCGCAAAGCCACCGTATTTTGGTGCGCTCATAGGTCGTTATGGAAACCGTATCGCCAATGGCAAATTTAAAATTGGGGACATTTCCTATACGCTCGCTGCCAATAACGGTAAAAATGCGCTGCACGGCGGGTTGAAAGGTTTTGACAAACAGGTATGGGATGCAACTATGGTTGATAGTGTGGCCGCCCTTACACTTAATTATATAAGTAAAGATGGGGAAGAAGGTTATCCCGGTAATTTAAAAGTGACCGTTATTTATACACTTAGCGATGACAATGAACTGGGTATTGACTACAGTGCCGAAACAGACAAGCCAACACCGGTAAACCTGACCAACCACAGTTATTTTAATTTAACCGGCAATGCAAGTAATAACATCCTTGGGCAGACTTTAAAAATAGATGCGGATGCTTACACACCTGTAGACACTACGTTGATACCAACCGGTGTTTTGCAACCTGTAAAAGGATCGCCATTTGATTTTACAACTGCTACGGCAATAGGTGCGCGTATAGACAAAGTACCCGGCGGATATGATCATAATTTTGTGCTGAACAGCAAAGACGGTTCTTTAAAACTGGCAGCAGTGGTGTCAGATTCTATTAGCGGCAGAAAGCTGGAAGTTTATACTACGCAGCCTGGCCTGCAATTTTATACTGGCAATTTTCTTGATGGCAGTATCAAAACCAGTGATGGTAAAGCCATTAATAAAAATGCAGCACTGTGCCTGGAGACACAGCATTTCCCTGATTCTCCCAATGAACCTTCTTTTCCTACAACTATTTTAAAACCAGGCGAAAAATACCACCAGGTTACAAAATATAAAGTTTCTTTGCAGTAAACCGGTAAAGGGTGAAAGGCATAAGGCGGAAGTAACAATGTCTTCTGTCTTATGCCTTTTATCTTATCCGTTTTACCTTGTCTTCGCCCTAAACCTTATGCTTTTACCTTACACTCCTTTAGGGAACCAACTTAATCAGACAGATGACGCCAAAAGCATTCCTCTTCGATCTCAACGGAACCATGATTGATGATATGGAATACCATGTAAAAGCCTGGTATGATATATTAAACAACGATTTGAAAGCAGATTTAAGCTGGTCACAGGTGAAGGAACAGATGTATGGCAAAAACAGTGAACTGCTGGTGCGGGTTTTTGGAGAAGGAAAGTTTGATGAAAAGCGGATGAACGAACTGTCTTTGGAAAAAGAAAGAAGGTACCAGCAAACCTACCTGCCCAACCTGCAACTGATAGCTGGCCTGGAAAACTTTATGAGTAAAGCCAGGGCAAACAATATATTAATGGCTATCGGGTCGGCAGCCATTCCTTTTAATATCGATTTTATACTGGATAACCTTGGCATACGCGGCCTTTTTGATGCCATTGTAAGTGCAGACGATGTAGCAGTGAGCAAGCCACATCCCGAAACCTATCTTAAAGCCGCCGGGCTTTTGCAAGTGCAGCCACATGAGTGTATTGTATTTGAAGATGCACCCAAAGGCGTGGAAGCCGCGCTGAATGCGGGTATGAAAGCGGTGGTACTGACCACCATGCACCCTCAGAAAGAATTTGCTGCTTATTCCAATATTCTTGTATTTATCAGTAATTATGAAGATCCTATACTGGACAAACTTTTTGAGTGATTCCCTGTAAACCAGGCAAATAAGGTTACGGCGCGCCCTTAAAAAAATAAATGTTAAACTGACACTTATTTTAAAATAATTCCTATCTTGTTTCCTTAACAGCTTGCCAGAGAAAATTATGAAAGATACTTTTGTAATAGGAGTGGATTATGGAACCGATTCAGTACGTTCCGTGATAGTAAATACCCGCAGCGGTGAAGAAACTGCTTCCGCTATTTATTATTACCCCAGATGGAGAGATGGATTGTTTTGCAATGCTCCGCTTAACCAGTTCCGACAGCATCCGCTGGATTACACAGAAGGGCTGGAACACACCATTAAAGAATGTCTGAAAAAAGCCGGGCCAGCAGTTGCCTCCGGTGTAAAAGGTATTTCTATTGATACTACCGGCTCAACACCGGTGGCAGTAGATGCTTCAGGCACACCACTGGCGTTATTACCGGGTTTTGAAAATAATCCACATGCTATGTTTGTGTTGTGGAAAGATCATACTGCTGTAAAAGAGGCCGCTGAATTAAATGAACACGCCACAAAATTCCCTGTTAATTATCTTCAGTTTGTTGGCGGTATCTATTCATCCGAATGGTTCTGGGCCAAATTGCTGCGCATACGCAGGCAGGATGAAGCGGTTAGAAACGCCATGTATTCCTGGGTAGAACACTGCGACTGGATACCATTTCTTTTAACCGGCGGTACCGATGTACATGCCATGAAGCGCGGGGTTTGTTCTGCAGGGCATAAAGCACTATGGGCAAAAGAATTTGGCGGGCTTCCCCCGGATGATTTTTTTACCTCCTGGGATAGTTTATTAAAGGGATTCACAAAAAAACTATTTACTGAAACTGTTACTGCTGACAAATCTGTGGGAACTATTTCTAAAGAATGGGCACAACGGCTTGGCTTACCCAACGATACCATTATTGGTGCAGGTGCTTTTGACGCACACATGGGTGCAGTGGGCGGACAAATAGAACCTTATCATTTAAGTAAGGTAATGGGTACGTCTACCTGCGATATGCTGGTAGCGCCTGTTGCAGAAGTTGGAGATAAGTTAATTAAAGGAATTTGCGGGCAGGTGCCTGGTTCTATAATTCCTGGTATGATGGGGATGGAAGCAGGTCAGTCTGCCTTTGGTGACGCGTATGCATGGTTTAAAAACGTGCTGGCCTGGCCACTGCAAAATATACTGGCAGGAACATTACTGGTAGACAACCAAACCATTATTGCCTTACAAAAAGAAATAAGCGATAACATAATTTCTGAGCTCAGCAAAAGTGCAGCTTCGTTGCCGTTAGATGAACATACTGAACTGGCCACCGACTGGCTCAATGGAAGAAGAACACCTGATGCCAATCAACTGTTAAAAGGTGCTTTTACCGGTTTAAATCTCGGTACCGATGCGCCCAGGATGTTTAAAGCGCTGGTAGAAGCTACCTGCTTTGGCGCTAAAAAAATTGTTGACAGGTTTAATGAAGAAGGTATTCCTGTAAAAGGATTAATCGGCCTTGGTGGAGTAGCAAAAAAATCACCTTTCATTATGCAGATGATGGCTGATGTAATGGACATGCCCATCCGCATTCATAAATCTGAACAAACCTGTGCATTGGGCGCTGCTATGTTTGCGGCAACTGCGGCTGGTATGTTTAATAAAGTAGAAGACGCCATGCAGGTTATCGGCCAGGGCTTCGATGCAGAATATTTTCCTGAAAAGAAAAATAGGTTGATCTATAAAAAGAGGTACGATAAATATACAGCATTAGGGAAATTTACAGAAGAAAATACGCCGCTGTAATTATTAAAAATTTTAAATGTTTTTGCCAGGCGGGTATAATTCAAAATTTAAAATGCAAAATTTAAAATTTCCGGCACCATGAGCAAGTATGAGCACATACAGGAGTCAGCATACAAAGCAAACATGCAATTGCCAAAACTTAACCTGGTTTTGTTTACGTTTGGCAATGTAAGCGCAGTAGATAGATCCCTTGGCGTTTTTGCTATTAAACCAAGTGGTGTACCCTACGAAGATTTAACGCCAGCCAAAATGGTCATCGTAGATTTTGATGGGAAGACAGTGAAAGGAAAGCTTCGTCCTTCTTCAGATACCAAAACACACGCGGTTTTGTACAGGCACTGGGAAAATATAGGTGGCATTGTACATACGCATTCCACTTACGCAACTGCCTGGGCGCAATCACAAAGAGATATACCTATTTACGGAACCACGCATGCAGATCATAATACCGTTGATATTCCCTGTGCGCCACCCATGAGCGATGAAATGATTAAAGGAAATTATGAACATGAAACCGGTTTCCAGATAATAAATTTTTTGCGTGAAAAAGGATTGAACTATGAGGAGGTGGAAATGATACTGGTGGGCAACCATGCGCCTTTTACCTGGGGTAAAACGCCGGAGAAAGCAGTGTACAATAGTGCCGTACTGGAAACCATTGCACAGATGTCTTACCTGACAGAACAGATAAGGCATGATGCCCCGAGACTGAAAGAGGCACTGATTAAAAAACATTTTGAAAGAAAGCATGGGCCTGATTCTTATTACGGGCAATAATTTTTTGTAGTTCTTATTAATTTACTGGTCAGGCAGTTTGTTTTTTACCACAGAAGTAATAGAGGTATTTCACAGAGGTAATGAGAAACCTCTTTTGTTCCGTGGCCGGTGTCTCACCGACCGCAACGTTGTGATAAAATTTCCGGCCAGATTTGTAAAGCCATCTAAACAAGATGAAAGTTTTTTTATTTTTTTTTGTTCCGTGGCCGGTGTCTCACCGACCGTAACGCTGTGGTACAATTTCCGGCCTGATTTGTAAAGCCATCTAAACATGATGAAAGTTTTTTTATTTTTTTTGATTGCATTTGCCTGTTGCTTCAATACAAAAGCACAAACGGCCGCTACGCCACCCCTTGGCTGGAATAGTTATAACTGTTTCGGCTCTGCCGTGCACGAAGATGAAGTAAAAGCGAATGCTGATTATATGGCGCAGCACCTTAAACAATATGGCTGGCAATATATAGTGGTAGATTTTTTATGGTCGTATGATAACCCGCCGGGCAGCAATATTGGCAACCCCTTTCAAAAAACATTACAGGATGGTTCTTATGTTCCGTGGCTGAGTATGGATAAGTGGGGACGACTGTTACCCCAGCCCAATAAATTTCCATCTGCTTTTACTGGCAAAGGTTTTAAACCATTGGGTGATTATATTCATGGCAAAGGGTTGAAATTCGGCATACACCTGATGCGTGGCATACCGCGCCAGGCGGTCTGGGCAAAAACACCGGTTATGGGTGCTGAAGGTATAACAGCGGATATGATTGCAGACACCAGTTCCATCTGCCCATGGATGAACCATATGTATGGACTGAATATGAGCAAACCGGGTGCCCAGGTTTACCTGAATTCATTGTTGCAATTGTATGCTGAATGGGGCGTTGATTTTATTAAAGTAGATGATCTTTCAAGACCTTACAGCAATGCTGAAGTAGAAGGCTATAAAAAGGCAATTGATCAATGCGGCAGGCCGGTGGTATTAAGTTTATCTCCCGGCGCAACGCCTGTTGCACAAGCCGCACATGTTGCGCAATACAGTAATATGTGGCGCATGGCAGATGATTTTTGGGATAACTGGAAGGAGATACTGGCCATGATGAATTATGCCAAACAATGGGAAGGCGTTGGCGGCACAGGTCATTGGCCCGATTGCGATATGCTGCAAATTGGTAAATTATCCAAACGCGGACCCGTAGGGAAAGAACGTTACAGCCGTTTTACAGAAGATGAATTATATACACACATTACTTTCTGGAGTATTTATAGATCGCCATTGATGATAGGTGGAAACATGCCGGAAAACCGTGATCTGGAACTGAAACTGTTAACCAATGAGGAAGTATTGGCAGTAAATCAGCAGGGAAAATATCCCAAACAATTATTGAAGACAGATACCAGTATGATATGGATATCACAGGCAGCAAATGGAAAAGATATCTATGTGGCAATGTTTAATATTGGTAACAATGCCGGAAATATCACTGTAGATTTTGGCGCACTCGGTTTAAAAGGTAAACTATCAGTAAGAAGTTTATGGGACAAAACTGATCTTGGATTATTCAAAAATAAGTTTTCAAAAATAATAAATGCGCATGGTGCGGCTTTGCTGAAAATTTCAGCAAAAGCATCATAAATACTAACAGCTATGGGCTTATACCAATAGCTTAAAATTGTTGCTATATGAAAAAAATGATTGCATTACCCATCTTACTTTCTGCATCTGTTCTCTTCGCCCAGCAACAGGATTATCCTGTCCATTCGGTTCCATTTACACAGGTAAAACTGACGGATAAATTCTGGTTGCCCAAAATTGAAACCAACAGGACCGTTACCATACCGGCTTCTTTTGAACGTTGTGAAAATACGGGCCGCGTAAAGAATTTCACGATGGCTGCGGAGAAGAAAGGAAAGTTCTGTACCACTTTCCCTTTCGATGATACAGATATTTATAAAACCATAGAAGGTGCATCTTATTCACTGGCAGTTCATCCGGATGCAAAGCTGGAAGCCTACATAGATTCGCTCATTGTAATCATTGGTAAAGCACAGGAGCCCGATGGTTATTTGTATACGGCGCGTACCATCGACCCAACACATCCCCACGCATGGGCAGGTACAGAAAGATGGCAAAAAGAGAGAGAGTTAAGTCATGAATTATACAATGCCGGCCATTTGTACGAAGCTGCAGCCGCACATTTTATGGCCACCAAAAAAAGAAACCTTTTTGATATTGCTTTAAAAAATGCTGACCTGGTTTGCAGTGTTTTCGGCCCGGATAAAAAGCATGTTGCCCCGGGTCATGAAATAGTTGAAATGGGCCTGGTAAAACTCTACCGGCTTACCGGCAAAAAGGAATATTTATCTACAGCTAAATTTTTTATTGAAGAACGCGGACATTATGCGGGTTATGATTCAAAAAGCAAAGACCCCTGGAAAAGCGGTTCTTACTGGCAGGATGACAAGCCGGTGAACGACCAGGATGAAGCAGAAGGACATGCCGTTCGCGCGGGTTATTTATATTCTGCCATTGCAGATGTAGCGGCCCTTACCGGAGACGATTCTTTGCTGCATGCCATTGATAAGATTTGGGACAATATGGTAAGCAAAAAGTTTTATGTACAGGGAAGCATTGGTGCAAAAGGGGATGGCGAACGTTTTGGTGGTAACTATGAACTGCCCAATGAAACGGCTTACAATGAAACCTGTGCCGCCATTGCAAATGTGTACTGGAACTACCGTATGTTTTTATTGCATGGCGATTCAAAATACATTGATGTGCTGGAAAAATCTTTGTACAACGGATTAATATCCGGTGTTGGACTGGATGGCAAATCTTTTTTCTATACCAACGCCATGCAGGTAAAACATGTGGGGGATGGAACGGGTGCTAACAATGGTTTTACCACCACCAATGTGGAAGCGGCACGTTCCGGCTGGTTTGAATGTTCCTGTTGCCCTACCAATGTAGCAAGATTGCTGCCTGCTGTGCCCGGTTACATGTATGCGCAGAAAGATGATAATTTATATGTAAACCTGTTCATCAACGGTACTGCTGATCTTACTGTGGGCAAGACGGTTGTGCAACTGGCGCAGCAAAACAATTATCCATGGGATGGCGCATTGGCGTTTACCATCAACCCTAAAAAAGCAACTGCGTTTAATTTGCTGGTGCGCATTCCGGGATGGGTGCAAAACAGCGTTGTTCCTTCTGATCTTTACCAGTTTCAGAATACAGCAACTGCAAAACCGTTAATAAAAGTAAATGGCCAGCCGGTTGAATATACCATTCAAAACGGTTATGCGGTTATTGCCAGAACATGGAAAAAAAATGATGTGGTAAATGTTGACTTACCCATGGATGTAAGAAGAATAACGGCAAATAAAAATCTTAAAGATGATATTGGTAAAGTGGCTTTGCAACGCGGCCCATTGGTATATTGTGCAGAATGGCCCGACAACAACGGTAAAACTTCAAACATTGTGATGCCCGCCGGTACACAATTCACCACTGAGTTTAAACCAGGTCTTTTAAATGGCGTAATGATATTGAAAGCCGAAGTGCCGGCAATCATTATTAATAATAACGATGTGAGCACGGTAAAACAATCTTTTACTGCCATACCTTATTATAGCTGGGCAAACAGGGGTAAAGGAGAAATGATGGTTTGGTTCCCTGAACAGGTGAAGGGGATTGATTTATTGACAAAATAGTTCTTATTCATCATTGGGGTAAATCACGGGGGAAAAAGAGGCAGACTACTACTCCCGGACCTCTGTGGTTAAGCTTTTAATCTGATGTTTTTCACTTATATAAAAATTTTATAGTTTACATTATACATAGAAATAATAAATAAGAATGATTAATTTAAAAACGCTCGAGGTTTGGTTTGTAACAGGCAGCCAGCATTTATACGGAGAAGAAACTTTAAAACTGGTTGCAGCACACTCGCAGCAGATAGCGGCATCACTCAATGATGCATCGCAGATACCCGTTAGCGTTATTTGGAAACCAACCGTAAAATCTGCAGAAGAGATTTACAATGTTTGCCAGGATGCCAATACTACAAAAAATTGTATCGGTGTAATCAGCTGGATGCATACTTTTTCCCCCGCAAAAATGTGGATAGGCGGGTTAAAGATCCTGCAAAAGCCCATGCTGCATTTACATACGCAGTTTAACAGGGATATTCCCTGGGCAACTATCGATATGGATTTTATGAACCTGAACCAGAGTGCTCACGGAGACAGGGAATTTGGTTTTATAATGAGCCGTATGCGCCTTAACCGCAAAGTAGTGGCGGGTCACTGGCAGGATATGCAGGTGCTGGAACAAATTAATGGATGGACAAGAACTGCTGCCGGCTGGTACGACTGGCAGGGTGCAAAATTTGCCAGGTTTGGCGATAACATGCGCAACGTGGCTGTTACGGAAGGAGATAAGGTAGAAGCAGAAATTAAATTCGGTTATTCCGTAAACACTTATGGTATTGGCGACCTTGTAAAAATAATTAATGAAACTACGGATGCCGCCATAGATAAATTAACCGCAGAATATGCTGGTACATATACATTACATCCTTCTCTTATAAAAGGCGGTGAAAAACACCAGTCGCTGCGCGAAGCGGCAAGAATTGAAATAGGTCTCCAGGCCTTTTTAGAAGACGGTAATTTCAAAGGCTTTACCGATACATTTGAAGATCTGCACGGAATGGCGCAGTTGCCGGGTATTGCATCACAGCGTTTGATGGGAAAAGGATATGGCTTTGCCGGCGAAGGCGATTGGAAAACAGCCGCACTTGTACGGGCTATGAAAGTAATGGGCAGTGGCATGAAAGGCGGAAATTCTTTTATGGAAGATTACACCTATCATTTTGATCCTAACAATGAACTGGTGCTGGGTTCACACATGCTTGAAATATGTGAATCCATTGCAAAAGGAAAAGCATCCTGTGAAGTGCATCCATTGGGTATCGGGGGCAAAGCAGACCCGGTAAGACTGGTATTTAATTCTGCTGCGGGACCAGCCATCAATGCTTCTGTAGTTGATATGGGTAACCGTTTTCGGTTACTGGTAAACGAGGTAGTGGCTGTAGACCCTATACAAAGTTTGCCCAAACTTCCGGTTGCAAGGGTTTTATGGAAGCCTTACCCTGATATGAAAACCGGTTGTGCTGCATGGATACTCGCCGGCGGTGCGCACCATACCTGTTACAGCCAGAATCTTACTGCAGAGAACCTGCAGGATTTTGCTGAAATAGCAGGAATTGAATATGTACTGATTGGCAAAAACACCAATTTATATGATTTTAAAAATGAATTGCGGTGGAACGAAGTGTATTATAAATAGATCCTGTATTTTGAGACGTGAAACCTGAGACGGCTCACGTTTAACATCTGACGATTACGACAGCACTATATGAATTATAAAACTTTAATCAATCTTAAACGACGCATTGCTTATGAACAGTAACCTGGCCTTTACAGACTACCTGGTATTCATCATTTATTTTGTTATCGTAGCCGGCTATGGCTATTCTATCTACCTCAAACGTAAAAAGAATGAACATGATGCCAAAGCATTTTTTCTTGCAGAAGGAACACTTACCTGGTGGGCTATTGGCGCTTCGCTGATCGCATCTAATATTTCTGCAGAACAGTTTATAGGTATGAGTGGTGAAGGTTTTTTTCTTGGTGTGGCAGTAGCAGCTTATGAGTGGATTGCAGCCATCGCATTGATTATTGTTGCGGTATGGTTTATACCTGTATACCTTAAGAATAAGATATACACCATGCCACAATTCTTAAAAACCAGGTACAATGAATCAGTAGCATTGATCATGGCTATTTTCTGGTTGTTCCTCTATGTGTTTGTAAACTTAACTTCCATTTTGTATTTGGGTGCCGTAGCTATTAACGGAATTGCAGGCGGCCAATACCTGCATGTAATTATGGTTGGTTTGGCTGTTTTTGCATTGCTGATATCATTGGGGGGGATGAAAGTTGTAGCTTATACAGATGTTATCCAGGTAGCTGTGCTCATCTTTGGGGGACTGGTTACAACGTATATTGCATTAACCGTGGTAGGCGAAAAGTTTGGTGTAGGCAGTAATGCCATTGCCGGATTTAAAGCACTGATGGCGCATGCACCCGATCATTTTAAAATGATTATTCCACGGCCAACTGCAAGTTCTACACAAAACGATATCAATAAATACTTAACCTTTCCGGGCCTGGCTTCTTACCTGGCAGGTATCTGGATCATCAATCTTAATTACTGGGGATGTAACCAGTACATTACACAAAGAGCATTGGGCGCCGATTTGCAAACTGCCCGTACGGGTATCTTATTTGCAGGTTTATTAAAATTACTCATGCCCGTTATTGTTATGCTGCCGGGTATTGCGGCCTATGTTTTATACCAGGGCGGTTACTTACCACAACTGGCCGGTGGTAAAGACGGTGCTTATTCGGCAGTGCTTACATTCCTGCCTACCGGCTTAAAAGGTTTGTCAGTAGCTGCTTTAACTGCAGCCATTGTTGCTTCACTGGCTGGTAAAGTAAACAGTATCTCCACCATATTTACACTGGATGTATATAAAAAATATTTTAAAAAAGATGCAGATGAAAGAAAGCAGGTAATGACAGGAAGGGTAGTGGTGTTTGTTGCCATGATACTGGCTGTTATGTTTACATGGAGTGATTTGCTCGGTATTGGTGGCGTGGGGGGGTTTACTTACATACAAAAATATACAGGATTTATAAGCCCGGGCGTATTTGCCATGTTTATACTGGGTATGTTCTGGAAAAGAACCACCGGGGCAGCTGCTATCGCTGGTGTTATAACCGGTTTTGTATTATCAGTTTTCTTTAATGAATTTGCGCCACAGGTAATGGGCAATGAAAATTTTTTATATACCGCTTTCCCCAATGGCAAAGGTGGGTATGAAATACCTTTTCATATCTGTATGGGCCTTTCGTTTATGTTTACCATGGTTGTAATGGTTGCTATCAGCCTGGGTGGTCCCAAAATTAACCCCAAAGCATTTATTCTGGAAAAGGGTATGTTTAAATTGAGCCCTTCTACCATGGCATTAATAGTGGTAACAGTTTTATTTATAGCAATGTTGTATGTTAAGTTCTGGTAAGAAGACTGGCCGCAGATTCGCAGATTATTTATCAGAAGTAATTGTTTAAACAGAAAAAGCCTGTTGCAAAATATACGATTAACAACCTGCGAATCTGCGGCAATAAATTATAAGTATCGTGAGAAAACCTTACCCATTCTATGAGTATCATTCAGTATAAGAGTAACGACCGGCTGCTGCTGGCCATTGACTGTATTATTTTTGGGTTCGACGGAAAGCACCTGAAGGGATTGTTTGTAAAGAGACGCATTGAACCACAAAAAGATAAATGGTCTTTAATGGGCGGCTTTGTAAACAACCATGAAAGCGTAAATGAAGCGGCCGGAAGAATATTGAACGAGCTTACAGGGCTCAGTGATATTTATATGGAACAATTATTTTGTTTTGGCGACGCTGATCGTGATCCGGGCGGAAGGGTGGTATCAATAGCATATTTTGCCCTTATAAAAATTGATGATTATGCGGAATCACTGATGCTTACACACAATGCCAGGTGGGTGGAACTGAACAAAATACCACGCCTTATTTTTGATCACAAACAAATGGTAAAACTGGCCCAGGAAAGTCTGCAGCAAAAAGTGGCCAATCATCCCATTGGGTTTGAATTATTACCGGATAAATTTACGCTGCCCCAGTTGCAAAGTTTATATGAAGCCATCTATGAAACGCCACTGGATAAACGAAATTTCACCCGGAAAATATTATCACTGGGCATTCTCAATAAACTGAAAGAAAAAGAAACAACCTCTTCTAAAAAAGGCGCTTTCTATTACACTTTCGATAAAACTAAATACAAGAAACTGGAAAACGAAGGGGTGCAGTTTTTATAAGTCCGGCAAATTATATCTTTATAAACAGGATAAGCGTAAGCGTTTGCTGAAGAATACAAGTGTTGATTTGACACTTACATCACAGATGGGGCATCAGCCGCAATAAAAAAGGTTAACCCACATTGAATATTTAGTCAGGCATTATTCTTTAAATAATTAAATTACCGATTGCATGAAGCAGTTTTTTATTTTCACGGCCTCCGTGTTTGTCTCTTTTGCATTGTTCAGCCAGTCAACGGCAAAATTGCAGTTGAGCAACAAGCAGGCGCCTGTTATCAGTAAACATATTTATGGGCATTTTGCAGAGCACCTCGGCCATTGTATTTATGGTGGCTTTTATGTAGGTGACACCAGCAAAACAATTCCAAATACCAATGGAGTGCGCAATGATATTATTGCGGCATTAAAGAAATTAAAAATCCCCAACCTTCGCTGGCCGGGCGGCTGCTTTGCTGATACTTACCACTGGAAGGATGGCATTGGTCCCAAAGACAAAAGACCAACCATGGTAAATAAATGGTGGGGTGGGGTTACTGAAGACAACAGCTTCGGTACGCACGACTTTTTAAACATGTGCAGTGTACTGGGGGCAGAACCTTATTTGTCGGGTAATGTTGGTAGCGGAACGGTACAGGAACTGGCAGACTGGGTACAGTATACCAATTTCAATGGTAAGAGCCCGATGAGCGATCTGCGGCGTACCAACGGCAAAGATGAACCCTGGAAAGTAAAGTTCTGGGGTATTGGTAATGAAGCCTGGGGTTGTGGCGGTAACATGAAGCCTGAATATTATGCTGATGAATACCGTAAATATGCAACATTTATATCTGACTGGGAAAACACGGGCGGCCTTTTGCGTATTGCTTCCGGTGCCAGCGATGCAGATTATAACTGGACAGAAACTTTAATGAAAAACATCCCGCTGAACATGCTGGGCGGTGTGGCAATGCATCATTATTCAGTACTGGCGTGGAATAAAAAGGCCCTGCTGTTAACTTTACACCAGAACAATATTTTGGAACCATGAAAGAAGCCTGGAAAATGGAAGAGCTGGTAACCAAGCATGCGGCCATCATGGACAAATATGATCCACAAAAGAAGATTGCACTGGTAGTTGACGAGTGGGGTGGATGGTATGATGTAGAAACAGGTACCAATCCGGGATTTTTATATCAGCAAAATACCATGCGTGATGCTATGATAGCAGGTATCACGCTGAACATTTTTAATAACCACGCAGATCGTGTACGCATCGCCAATCTTGCGCAGTGTGTAAATGTTTTGCAGGCCGTTATCCTTACCGATAAAGAAAAAATGATTCTTACGCCTACGTATCATGTAATGGAAATGTACAATGTGCACCAGGATGCAACACAAATACCTGTTTCATTGAATGGAACCAGGTATGTACAGGGAAATGATTCACTGCCTGCATTGTCCGTATCTGCATCAAAAGACAGGAACGGGCTGGTGCATGTATCGCTTGTAAACATAGACCCGGTTAAAAACGCAGATATCAGTCTGGATTTGGACGGAACTGTTTTTAAACAGGTAACCGGCAGAATACTTACATCGGCACATTTACAGGATTATAATTCTTTTGAAAACCCTGGTAAAATTAAGCCCGCTGTATTTAACGGCGCCAGTCTAAAAGGGAATTCCCTTCAGGTAAAATTGCCACCTGCAACGGTTGTTGTGCTTGAGCTGAAATAGATAATCATGTGACATAGAGCCCCTGGTAAAAATTGGTTAGTAAATTAAAAAAATATTTTAAAAAGCCGGTATTGTGCCGGCTTTTCTATTTAGATGCAATGCAGCCTGTTTTAATGTCAGTTAGTTGTATGAATGCTTTAATTTATCTTGTTGACAGTTCTGCTGTGCCTGCTGCAAAACATAAACAATCAGTCCGTCCCTCTATATTTGCAACTGGCAGCACTTTTATTCACGTTATAAATGCCATGTCATGATGTGTACTTTTAATAAATGCCTTATTGCAGCCACTTTTTTACTGCCTTTTTTTCCACTCTCAGTTACGGCACAGCAATCACTTTTGCAAATTGAGCCGGTAAGTTTTTCGCAGGTTACTATTACAGACAATTTCTGGAAACCAAAAATTGATAAAGTAGCTGATAAAACCTTAGCCGCCTGTATTTACCAGACTGAAACCGCCACGGCCCGCATCCGCAATTTTGAAAAAGTGGCGCGTGGAAAAGGAGAAGCACATGAAGGTGTTTTTTATGATGACAGTGATGTATTCAAGGCACTGGAAGCAATGGCCTATTCCCTTAAAACAAATCCTAACCTGCAGATAGAGAAGAAATGCGATGAATGGATTGATAAAATTACCGCTGCGCAACTACCCGATGGTTACCTGAATACCTGGTATACGTTAAAAGGGCTTGACCAGCGCTGGACAGATATGAGTATGCACGAAGATTACAATGCAGGCCATATGATTGAGGCTGCCGTAGCCTATTTTGATGCCACTGGCAAAAGAAAATTCCTGGATGTTGTTATAAAATGGGCCGATTATTTTGATTCACTTTTTGGTCCGGGGAAAAGAGATTGGGTAACCGGTCACCAGGAACTGGAACTGGCATTGGTTAAATTGTACAAAGCAACCCACAATGAAAAATACCTTAAGCTGGCACATTGGTTACTGGAAGAACGCGGGCATAAATTGGCAAAAGGTTATACTTGGACAGACTGGAAGGATACCGCTTATGCGCAGGATGTAGTGCCGGTTCGTGAGCAGAAAGAAATAACAGGTCACGCGGTCCGCGCTATGTATTTATACACGGGTACGGCAGATGTAGCGGCGCTAACCGGAGATGATGGTTATTTAAAAGCCATGAGAAGGGTTTGGGAAGATGTGGTTTACCGTAACATGTATATCACCGGTGGCATAGGTTCTGCCGGCAGTAATGAAGGT
This sequence comes from Chitinophagaceae bacterium, assembly GCA_039915085.1. GTDB lineage: Bacteria > Bacteroidota > Bacteroidia > Chitinophagales > Chitinophagaceae > JACMLD01. The sequence goes on along the minus strand of JBDSOC010000008.1, from coordinate 9,135 downwards.
TTTACCACCGATTATGATTTGCCCAATGAACAGGCTTATTGCGAAACATGCGCTTCTGTAGGGATGGTTTTCTGGAACCAGCGCATGAATTCACTAACGGGCAAAGCAGAATACATTGATGTACTGGAAAGAAGTCTCTATAATGGTGCTTTAGACGGGTTAAGTTTATCGGGCGACCGCTTCTTCTATGGTAACCCGCTTGCCTCCTCAGGTAAAAATGCAAGAAAGGAATGGTTTGGTACAGCTTGCTGTCCTGCCAATATAGCCCGGCTGGTAGAATCTTTGGGCAATTATATTTATGCGAAATCAGCTAATGGCATATGGATTAATTTATTCGTGGGAAGCAATACGATCATCCCACTGGAAAAAGGAAATGTAGATCTGAAGATGGAGACAAATTACCCCTGGGATGGAAAAATAACCCTGCATATCAATCCACTTAAAAAAGCAAATTTTGGTTTACATATCAGAATTCCGGGGTGGGCTGGCGGAACAGTGGCGCCCGGGAACTTATATACGTTTACGGGTGATGATAAAAATATTCCTGCACTCGTGATCAACAATAAACCGGTATCGTATAAAAATGAAAATGGTTATGCGGTAATTGAAAGAGAATGGAAAAAAGGGGATGAAGTTGTATGGATGATCCCGATGGAAGTTAAAAAAGTTATATCAGGCGATCAGTTAAAACAGGATAAAGATAGGCTGGCATTGCAGCGTGGTCCGCTGGTATATTGTGTTGAAGGTGCAGATAACAATGGCAAGGCATGGAATATTGTCTTCCCGGTAAAAACACAGGTGACAAGTGTTCGATATAAAATACTGGATGAGCAGGTGGTTGCACTGGAAGCAACAGTGCCTGTAATAACAATGGCGCCCGATAGTTATTCATTGCAGACTGAAACAAAAAAAATTACTGCGATTCCCTATTACACATGGTGCAACCGCGGCAGTAACCAGATGCAGGTATGGCTGCCCGTAAAAATTAATGATGTAAAACTTAATTACTGATTACAATGAGTAAAATATTTAAATGGGGCATTATCGGCCCCGGTAGAATTGCGCAGAAATTTGCAGCAGCATTGGCATTGGTTCCCGATGCAACACTTCATGCGGTTGCTTCAAGAGATATCAGCAGGGCAAAACAATTTGCGGATAACTGTAATGCGCCTGTTTTTTACGGAGATTATGAAGCGCTTGCCGCCAATGAAGAGATAGACGCGGTGTATATAGCAACGCCACATACTTTTCACCACGCACATGTACTGCTGTGCCTGAAAAAAAAGAAAGCTGTTTTATGCGAAAAGCCGATGTCTGCAAACCACGCAAGTACCATGGAAATGGTAGATGCAGCCAGGCAAAACAAAACTTTTCTTATGGAGGCTATGTGGTCAAGGTTTCTTCCCATTATTGACAAAACATTGCAGCTGATAAAAAAGGGTGAAATAGGTGAACTGAAATACCTGAGGGCCGATTTTGGATTTGCGGCTCCCTTTGATCCGGGTAGCCGTTTATATGATCTGAAACTAGGAGGCGGATCCTTATTGGATGTTGGCGTTTATCCCTTGTTTCTTGCTTTACTTGTTATGGGCAGGCCAGACGAAATAAAATCTTTTGCCCAGCTGGCAAAAACTGGTGCCGATGAAACCACCAACGCGCTTTTTTATTACAAAAATGGAATGATGGCCAGCATACTTTCTTCCATTGTTGCACAAACACCAATAACTGCTGAAATAACTGGTACGGAAGGAACCATCATTCTCGATCGCCCCTGGTACAAAGGAACCACCGTCCATATACGCAAAAAAGACATTATCACCCAAACGATTTCATTGCCCTACGGCGACAACGGATTTGAATTCCAGGTAAAGGAAGTGCACCAGTGTTTACAAAATAATATAACAGAAAGTCCTTTAATGCCGCTGGATTTTAGTTTATTGATGAGCAGTGTAACAGATCAAATATGTAAAATGAGTAATATTACGTATGAAATACAAACTTTATAAAAGCAAAATATGTTGCTAGTTGATTATTTGTGTAAAAGACGCAATGAAACCTGCGCATAATCACGCAGTAATTAAGATATATTTATTCTTTTTTCCACCTATTTTCTGCACAGTATACGTTCGCAAAAAAATCAATTGATTGTGATCTATCTAATTACATATAATTATAATATGTAAATTATTGATCCAATGGATTTAGTCGATATTATTTACATATTTGTCTAATAGTTTTGAGGAATAAATTATTTCAATAACCTCAAAAACTATCAAGATTATGGTACTGACTAAAACAGCTAAGAAAGCAGGAAAATATGTAAACAGCAAACACGTAGATTCTTTATTGAGCAATTATAAAAAAGAAAGGTGGGTACAAAACTCCAAACACATTGGAAAAGAAGATTCACTGAGTGTATGGTACAGTGTAGAAGAATTGCAGGAGTTTCTTGAAACCGCAAAAAGAAATGGAGCTGACGGTATTAAAATGTATTTCGGTGTATATAAACCAGAAACAGCTAAAGAAGAGCGTTACGAAGAAAGACAAACAATTGTACTGGTAGCTTCTAAAAATAAGATACTTGATAATGGTGCGGCTGTAGATAAAAGTATTTATGTTAATAGTAATAAGGGAGTGGAAATACTTGCTTATAACTCAGGGCGTATTTGCCCGCCTGCCTGCGGCGGCGGTGGTACAGGAACAGGTACTGAAACAACAGGTTTTGATTGGGATAACCCGGGTATCCTGATTGACAGAAAAGACGAAGGCATGATAATAATCTAACCATTTTCAAATTTCATTTATAAAACCCTGCAATAGCAGGGTTTTTTTATACTTTTACTGTATTTGCACCCAGCCCGGTTAAAGTATGGATTTTTATTTAATAGCAATACTTATCAGCTTTATTGCCAGTTTAACCGGATTAGCGCTGGTAAAAGAATTCCGGACGCCTGTTCTGCTATGCTTTTCTTTTTTTTTACTTATAAGTTTTTCAGTAGAATACATTGGCAACGACATGTCTATGAGAAACAAACACACGGCTTCGTTATATAATTATTTTACACTTTTTGAGTTTATTTTTTACCTGTTTTTTTTCCGGGCATTATTCACCAATCCCCGCATTAAAAAAATAATTCTCTTTTCCAGCATATTTTATTTTATTATTACCCTTCTGAATATTCTCTTTTTACAGGGTAGAACCACTTTTCACACATATACATATGTGCTTGGGTGTACCCTTATTGTATTGTTTTCTATTATGTATTTTTATTCTTTACTAAAATTCCCTGAAAAAGGAACTTTAACAAAAAACCCTTTTTTCTGGATAGTAAGCGGATTGATGTTTTATTACACATGTACCTTTTCTTTGTATGGGCTGAATAATTTTATAGCCGAAACCATGCAGCAGTATTCAAAAAATCTTTTTCTTATTTCAGATACATTAAACTTATTACTTTATACGTCATTTTCTATAGGATTTTTATGCAAAATCAATATTCCGAAGTTGTTGGGGTTATCGTAGCTGGCATTTTTCTCGCTTTATTACTGGTTGGTTTTATTATAACCATGCTGGTTGTGTACAGGAAAAAGCAATACCAGCACCAGCAGGAATTGTTGCATGCCCGGCTGGAAATCCAGGAAAATATATTTAAAAATCTGTCGGAAGAGATACATGATAACATAGGACAGGAGCTGTCTGTGCTGAAACTTACACTATCTGTCATAGCTGTTAAAAAAGAAGAAGAAGCTGAAAAATTTATCAGTGAAAGCAAAGGTATGGTTAACCATATCATCACCAGTATATCTGATCTTTCCAGGAGCCTGCATACAGACAGGATTATAAAAATTGGTATTATTGAAGCGGTCAAGTTTGAACTGGAAAAAATTGAAAAAACCAACCTGTTCAAAACCTCTTTTTCCTATGCAGATGTGGAATTTCAAATGAACCCGGGCAATGAAATTTTTCTTTTCAGGATTATACAGGAAGTCATAAATAATATAATAAAACATTCCAGAGCGCAAAATATTCATGCGGATTTAATTTATAAAGAAAACAGGATAATTTTTACTTTTACAGACGATGGGATAGGTTTTGACGTTAAGGAAGCAATGCAGCGGCCTTCTTCTAACAGGGGCATTGGGCTCACCAGCATGGTAAACCGCGCAAAGCTAATCGGCGGTCAGCTTTCAATATTAAGCCAGCCTGGTAAAGGCACAAAGACTGTCATTGAAATACCCGCTGTTATTGCAGGTAATCAACCCGCATAACAAAGTATATTTACATAATCCCACATGCCAAGGAAGTATAAAATAGCTATAGCGGATGATCATATACTGGTAAGGAAAGCCCTGACCAGGCTAATTAATTCTTTTGAAGGATACACCGTTTACCTGGAAGTTGATAACGGCAATGAATTAAAAAAGCAGGTGATGGAAACCGGTTTGCCTGATATTGTTTTAATGGATATCAATATGCCCAATGGCAATGGGTATGACACCACATCGTGGTTGCACAGAAATTACCCGGTTGTAAAAGTACTGGCGCTATCAATGCTGAGTGACGAAGCGGTTATAATCAAGATTTTAAAATTAGGCGCCAAAGGATATATTTTAAAAACAATGGAACCGGAAGAGTTGAAAATTGCCCTGGACGCAGTTATAAAAAATGATTTTTATCTCCCGGATATTATTTCCGGAAAAATCATCAGCGGTCTTCAGCATAATATGGACGAGGATAAAAAAGAAATTATACTCACAGAAAAAGAAAAAACCTTCCTGCAATTACTTGCTTCTGAAATGACCTATAAAGAAATAGCCGCTAAAATGGCTGTCAGCTCAAGAATGATCGATGGCTATAAATCCGCCCTTTGTGAAAGGTTCCAGGTAAAAACGCGTGTTGGCCTGGTGATGTATGCAGTAAAAAATAAACTGATAGAAATTTCCAATGGATTTGAATAACTGCCATTAATCAAAACGCTCCCGGTTCATAAATGTCTTCCTGTACCCTGATGGCGTAAGTTTTTTTACTTTTAAGAACTGTTTATTAAAATTAGCAAGTGTGTTAAACCCGCTGTCATAACAAATAGAAGCAATATTGTTTTGTGTATCTATCAGTTGCTTGCAGGCATAACCTACTCTTACTTCATTCAGAAAATCAATGTATGTTTTTTTGGTACTTTTTTTAAAATAATTACAAAAAGCAGGCACACTCATGGCCACACTTTTTGCCACGTCCTGCAGCGTAACCGGCTCCTGGAAATAATCAATGGTGTATTGCAGTATTTTATCAATGCGTTCTTTGTTTTTTGAATTGAATGCTTTTATTTCCTGGGTAGACAATGTTATATAATCCTGTTGCTGTGCTATCAGTAAAAGACAGTTGCAGAGTCCGATAATCCGCTCAAAACCATTAATTTTTTCAATTTGCTTTATCAATGGTGTCAATAGCTGCCTGCACTTTTCATTTATCTTTAAACCCTGAACGGAAATTTCAAAAAGGTTTTTTATCTGCCTGCTTTCCGGCATTTGCATAAAATCATTCCCCCAGAAATCTTCTTTAAACTGCACCACCACGGCACTGGTAAAAAGATCTTTTTCTGCTTTTTGAAATGTATGCGGCAGATTGGAACCCAGGAAAAAAATATCGCCGCATTTAAAATCCCCCACATAATTACCAATAAAACAGGCTCCTTCACCTTCCGTAAAAAGAATCAGTTCATACTCAGCATGCTGGTGCCAGGGTACTTCAAAATGCGGCGTACAAAATGTTTTTGCTAAAAATGAAGTATCTTCTGCCAGTGGAAGTTTTTCTATCAATGGTTTCATAACTAAACTATCTTAAGCGAATTTCCTGTATAAAATTGTAAATTATATTAAAATAGTTTCACTTTTTAAAAAAAAAGTTGCAGCCACTGGTTCTGCAGGGGCTTAATTTTACGGTTCGAAATACTTTTGCCATCACTTAAACGCTGCTGCCACTATGTTGCTCCTCGGTATAGATATAGGTACATCCTCCATAAAAGTTGCTGTTACAGATGCACAAACAGGCCATTGTATAGCTTCGGGTCAGTTTCCCGAAGACACGGAAACAGGTATTTTATCTGTACACCCGGGCTGGGCCGAACAATCTCCTGAGATATGGTGGCACCATGTGCAGCATGCTCTGTTAAAAATAAATGCAAGCGGCAAATACAATCCCAAAGACATTGGTGCTATTGGTATTGCCTACCAGATGCATGGACTGGTTCTGGTGGATGAAAAGCAACAGGTTTTGCGTAATGCTATTATCTGGTGCGATAGCCGCGCGGTAGAAATTGGTAATAAAGCAGCACAAGCCATCGGCGAAGAAAAATGCCTGGCACATTTATTAAACTCGCCTGGTAATTTTACCGCCTCCAAACTGGCATGGGTAAAAGCCAATGAGCCGGACTTCTATAAACGTATTGACAAAATAATGTTGCCCGGCGATTTTATTGCCATGAAACTGACCGGCGAAATTACTACCAGTATTTCTGCATTATCTGAAGGCATTTTCTGGGATTTCAAAAACAACCAGCTATCAGAAGATGTTTTTAATTATTTTGGGTTTGATAAGAAATGTATACCAGCTATTCATCCGGTTTTTTCAATACACGGAAAAATTACTGCCGCAGCAGCCAATACTTTATCTCTTACACCAGGTACACCTGTTACTTACAAGGCCGGCGATCAGCCAAATAATGCCTTAGCATTAAATGTGCTGGAACCTGGTGAGGTGGCTGCTACCGCAGGCACATCGGGTGTGATTTATGGTGTAAGCGATGCGCTTACTTATGATCCACAATCACGTGTAAATACTTTTGCCCATGTAAATTATGCAACAGATAAAATAAGAACCGGGGTGTTACTCTGCATAAACGGCACAGGCATATTAAACAGGTGGATAAAAAACGCTTTTTTAACCGGTGCAAAATATGCCGGCATGAATGAAGAAGCAGCTACCATACAAGCCGGTTCAGAAGGATTAACAATACTGCCCTTTGGAAATGGTGCAGAAAGAATGCTCAATAATAAAATAATCGGAGCGCAATTTCATGGACTTGATCTTAATGCACATACAAGGGCGCATATTATACGTGCGGCACAGGAAGGTATTGCCTTTTCTTTTCGCTATGGTTTGGATATTATGAGAGAGAACGGGATGAACCCGAAAGTAATCCGTGCAGGTAAAGCCAACCTGTTTTTAAGCAATGTATTTGCACAGGCATTTGTAGATGTTACCAATACGCCGGTAGAATTGTATGATTGCGATGGCAGCGTGGGCGCAGCCACAGGAGCAGGTATTGGGGCAGGCGTTTACACATCCGCGAAAGAAGCTTTCAGCAATACAAAACCTTTGCAATTAATTGAACCATCTGCTGCAGTTGCCTATGATGGTTTTTACAAAGAATGGAAGAAAATATTGCTGAAGCAATTGTAAGAAAGGTGCAAGACTGAAAGGCAAAAGCCGGCAGCTCATAATTTGAAAACTTAGTACTGAAACAATAATAACTATAACCTGAAACAAAGGCTTAAAGCTCATAGCGAAAAGCTTATTCTTAAACAAACAAATAAATAATACCATGTCAGTAGTTACAGGCGACAAAGAATTTTTCAAAGGTGTTGGCCAGGTTAAATATGAAGGGCCGCAATCAGACAACCCGCTTGCTTTCAGGTGGTACGATGAAAATAAAGTGGTGGCAGGAAAAACGATGAAAGAATACCTGCGTTTTGCCGGCGCTTACTGGCATTCTTTTGTTGGTAATGGGGGCGATCCTTTTGGTGAACCAACGCATATCTATGCCTGGAACGAAAAAGCCGGTGCAGTGGACCGCGCAAAAGATAAAATGGATGCGGCTTTTGAATTCTTTACAAAAATGAACCTGCCATATTATTGTTTTCATGATGTGGATGTGGTGGATTATACCAATGATGTAGCAGACAATGAAAAACGGTTACAGGCACTGACAGATTACGCCAAAGAAAAACAAAAGGCCAGTGGTGTAAAACTGCTTTGGGGCACCGCCAATTTATTTTCTAACCGCCGTTACATGAATGGAGCAGGTACCAATCCTGATTTTCATGTATTGGCCCATGGCGCCGCACAGGTGAAAGCAGCACTGGATGCAACCATATTACTGGGCGGAGAAAATTATGTATTCTGGGGTGGCCGTGAGGGTTATATGACGTTGCTCAATACAGATATGAAAAGGGAACAGGAGCATTTTGCTGTTTTTCTGCACAAAGCAGTCGGTTATGCACGGAAAAATGGGTTTAAAGGAACTTTTTTTATTGAACCAAAACCCTGCGAACCAAGCAAACACCAGTACGATTATGATTGCGCTACTGTAATTGGTTTCCTGCGCCAATTTGATTTGCTGAATGATTTCAAAATAAATATAGAAGTAAACCATGCAACACTGGCCGGTCATACTTTTCAGCACGAACTGCAGGTAGCTGCAGATGCGGGCATGCTGGGTTCTATGGATGCCAACCGTGGTGATTACCAGAACGGATGGGATACTGACCAGTTTCCGAACAACCTTAACGAACTCACAGAAGCCATGCTGGTAATACTGGAATCAGGTGGTTTCCAGGGCGGGGGTATTAATTTTGATGCCAAACGCAGGAGAAATTCAACTGATATGGAAGACTTGTTTCATGCACATATTGGTGGCATAGATTGTTTTGCAAGGGCACTTATCATTGCAGACAACATACTTCAGAAATCAGACTATAAAGAAATACGCAAAGACAGGTATGCTTCTTTCGATTCAGGGAAAGGCAAAGATTTTGAAGGTGGTAAATTATCACTGGAAGATCTGCGTGATTTCGCCGTAGCCAATGGAGAACCTGCGGTGAAAAGCGGAAGGCAGGAATATTTAGAGAATATTATTAACAGGTATATCTGATAAGTATTAAAATTCAAAATGCCGGAATAATCAGCTGGTTACTATAATGCATAAATAAAGCCGCCATTTTTGGCGGCTTTATTTATGCATGTACAACAATCAATTATTTAGCTTTTCCACCAAACATATAAAACACACCAACCTGTATAACACCATTTTTAGCGGAAGTTTCATCCCCGGATTTTGTAATATTTGCAAGGCCCAG